>NZ_AP023287.1:3756099-4069107 GCF_014218295.1 Mycolicibacterium litorale | reverse complement strand
GCGGGTGTGGCGGCGTTTGGGCATGTTGAGGCCGCGGTTCGGGTTTGGTTCGGCGGCGGGTGGTTGGGGTGTGGGTGCGGTGGGGGTGCACAGGGTGGGGAACAGCAGGGTGCTGCCGGGGTGGGTGGTGTAGGTGTGGCCGCTGGGGGAGGTCCACAGGATGGTGCCGTCGGGGAGTTGGTGGTCGGTCCAGCCGGTGGTGCCGGTCCAGAAGGTTTTGAGGAGGTGGTGTTTTCGGCAGAGGGTTTTGAGGTTGGACGCGCAGGTGGGTCCGTGGGGGTAGGGGATGGTGTGGTCGATGTCGGCGGTGTGGGCGGGTTTGTCGCAGCCGGGGAAGCGGCAGGTGAGGTCGCGGCAGCGGATGAATTCTTGGAGCGTGGCTGAGGGTCGGTAGTGGGGTTCGGGTGGGGCGCTGCCGGGGTGGGCATGCCGTTGCGGGCGTGGGCTTTCCGGGCTCCGGCTCGGGATCGGCCGAGGCGTCGACTGATTGTGCGGGCTTCGGCCGCGGTGGGGTTGTTTTGGGCGTGGGTGAGGGTGTGGTCGGTGGTGACGATGTGGATGGTGACGTCTTTGGTGGGTTGGCTGTTGCTGGTGGTGGGGCAGTCGGGGTTGTCGCATTCGCAGCGTATGGGGGTGCCGGTGGCGATGGCGGCCAGGGCGTCGTTGCGGCGTTCGTCGGCGGTGCGGGGGTCGTCGGGGCATACCGAGTGGGCGAGGTCGGTGACGCGTTGTTCGAGTGCGGCGCCGTCGGGGGCGTACATGCGGGCCCACAGGGTCATGAAGCCGGCGGCGTCGCTGAGGAAGCCGAATTGGACGTCGCGTTCGTTTTCGGCGTCTTTGACCCGTCGCCGCGCGGCGGGGTCGTGGGTTTCGACGATGGCGTCGATGGCGGCGGTGGTCTTGTTGGCCGATTTGGGTCCCCAGGTGGCGATCTGGGTGGCGAGGTCGGCGTCGACGGCGGCCATCAGGGTGGGGTCGGTGATCAGGGCGGTGCGCCCGACGATGGTGCGCACGAGTTGGTCGCTGATCAGTCCGGCGGTGAACAGGGCGCCGACTTGGGGGAGGCGGTCGGCGAGCATGACGGCGCGGTGGGTTTGGAACATGGCCAGTGATTCGGTGATGTTCTGGGCGGCGGCCAGTTCGCTGACGGCGCTGGCTTCGGGGTCGACGAACCAGTGGTGGCGGTCGGTGGC
Source organism: Mycolicibacterium litorale (assembly GCF_014218295.1). The sequence continues at coordinate 4,067,914 of NZ_AP023287.1, read as the reverse complement.
GTCGTCGCAGCCGGTGCGGCGGCGGAACAGTTCGGCCATGGCGGCCAGTTTGCGGGCGGCGGCGGCGTTTTCGGCGCGTCCCCAGCCGGCGGCGGCGGTGATCAGCTCACGGTCGGTGAGTGTGCGCATGCCGCCGATCTCGGGTAACGAACCATCGAACATGCTTTCGATACTAGGTCCTGGCACCGACACGAGCACCGCACCCTCACCGAAACCACCACCCCTGTGGATGACCGTGCCGCTGGGGACAACTCGGGATCAGGAGCCCGATCGCTCCCGCAGGAGCAGCATGCCGTAGGCCGCGATCGACTGCGCGTCGGTGATCTCCCCGTCGCCGACCATTCGCTCGAACTCGTCGCGCGTGAACCAGGCGCTGCGCATGTCCTGCTCTTCGTGTTCCCGTTCGTGGTCGCCCTCGGTGAGATCGGTGGCGAGGAACACCCACCCGCGCTGACTGCTCATCCCCGGCGCCACGTCGAGCAACCCCAGCTTGGTGATGGTGCCCGCGCGCAACCCGGTCTCCTCACGCAACTCCCGCGCGGCCAACTCGACCGGTTCCATGTCGGCCCGCCCTGGCGCGGTGCCCTGCGGGAACTCCCAGCGGCGCAACCCCAGGGGATAGCGAAACTGCTCGACCAGCTTCAACCGGTCACCGTCGCACGCGATCACCAACGCGTAAGTCGGTTTGTCGACGACGGCGTAGATCCCGTCGCTGCCGTCCGGGCGACGGATGTCGTCCTCGCGCAACTTCAGCCAGTTGTTCCGGTACACCTCGCGCGACGACACCCGCCGGATCGAATCCACGGGCCCAGTATCGCCCAGCGCGGACGAGTAGCCTCATCGGCGTGTTGCTGACCTCGCTGAACCCCGCCGCGGTCGCCGGCGGCGCCGACATCCCCGACGCGGTCACGATCGGGGACACCGTGCTCAGCCGCAGTGATCTCGTCGGTGCCGCGACGTCGGTCGCCGAACGGGTCGGCCGCGCCCACCGCGTCGCGGTGCTCGCCACCCCGACGCCCGCGACAGTGCTCGCTCTCACGGGCTGCCTGATCGCCGGCGTCCCCGTCGTCCCCGTCCCGGCCGACGTGGGCGTCGCCGAGCGCCGCCACATCCTCACCGACTCGGGCGCGCAGGCCTGGCTCGGCGACATGCCGGACGACACCGACCTGCCGCACATCCCCGTCCGGCTGCACGCCCGGTCGTGGCACCGCTACGCCGAACCCCACCCCGATGCCGCGGCGCTGATCATCTACACCTCCGGCACCACCGGCCCACCGAAGGGCGTGGTGATCAGCCGTCGGGCGATCGCGGCCGACCTCGACGCCCTGGCCGACGCGTGGCAGTGGACCGCCGAGGACACCCTGGTCCACGGTCTGCCGCTCTACCACGTGCACGGTCTGGTGCTGGGGCTTCTGGGCTCACTGCGCATCGGCAACCGCTTCGTCCACACCGGCCGCCCCACGCCGGAGGCCTACGCGCGGGCTCAGGGCACGCTCTACTTCGGGGTGCCGACAGTGTGGTCCCGTATCGCCGCCGACGAAAGCGCCGCGCGCGCACTGGGATCGGCGCGGCTTCTGGTGTCGGGCAGTGCGCCGCTACCTGTTCCGGTGTTCGACCGGGTGGCCGCACTGACCGGTCATCAACCGGTCGAACGCTACGGCAGCACCGAATCGCTGATCACGCTGAGCACCCGGGTCGACGGTGAGCGCAGGCCCGGGTGGGTCGGCCTGCCGTTGACGGGTGTGCAGACCCGTCTGGTCGGCGACGACGGCGCACCGGTGCCTCACGACGGGGAAACCATTGCGCGCCTCGAGCTCCGCGGGCCGATGCTGTTCGACGGCTACCTCAACCGGCCGGACGCCACCGCAGACGTCTTCGACGACGGCTGGTACCGCACCGGCGACGTGGCGGTCGTCGACGCCGACGGAATGCACCGCATCGTCGGCCGGGAGTCGGTCGACCTCATCAAGACCGGTGGGTACCGGGTCGGGGCGGGTGAGATCGAGACAGTCCTGCTCGGCCATGGCGGTGTCGACGAGGTGGCGGTGGTGGGTGTTCCCGACGACGACCTGGGGCAGCGCATCGTCGCATTCGTGGTGGGCGATGCCGCACCGGACGTCTTGATCGCCTATGTGGCCGAACAGCTTTCTGTGCACAAGCGTCCGCGTGAGGTCCGCATCGTCGACCGCCTGCCGCGCAATGCGATGGGCAAGGTGCTCAAGAAGGAGCTGGCGCAATGGGTCTGAGGTTCACCGATCTCTGTGTCGACGCCGCCGACACCCAGGCCCTCGGCAGCTGGTGGGCCGAGGTGCTCGGGTACCGGCAGGAGACGACCGACGACGGCGACGTCATCCTGCGCCCGCCCGCCGGCGGGGGCCCGAACCTGCTGTTCCTGGCCGTCCAGGACGAGAAGGTGGTCAAGAACCGCCTGCACATCGACCTCACCCCCGACGATCAGGAGGCCGAGGTGGACCGGCTGATCGGGCTGGGCGCCCGCCGGGTCGACATCGGACAGGGCGAGCAGAGCTGGGTCGTGCTGGCCGACCCCGAGGGCAACGAGTTCTGCGTACTCGCCGCGGACGGCTGAGCGTCTTCAGTCGCTCGCCAGCGCGTCGATCGCCGCCTGTAGCCGCTCGGTGACCTCTTCGGCGATCGGCTGCAGTTGCGGTTCGCCGGTGACGTCCACCAGCATCTGCGGATTCATCGCCTCGACGAGCGTGGTCTGCGGATCGGACGGATCGCTGCGCACCACCACGTTGCACGGCAGCAGCAGGCCGATCTGCCGGTCGACTCCGATGGCGCGGTGGGCCAGTGGGGGATTGCAGGCACCGAGGATCAGATAGTTCTCCATGTCCTCACCGAGTTTGTTCTTCAGCGTCGACTGGACGTCGATCTCGGTGAGGACGCCGAAACCCTGTTCGGACAGCGCTTCCCGGGTGCGCGCCACAGCGTCGTCGAAGGTGGTGTTCAAGCTGGTGGACAGTGCGATGCTCATCGTGGCTCCTTTGTCTCGATGGTGACGGTCAGCGATCAGGCCAACGCGAGGAACAACTTCTCGAGTTCGGCGACGGTCATCGGGTCCCGGCCGTCGGAACCTTCGCCCGCGACGCATTCCCGCAGACCGGTCGCGACGATCTTGAATCCGGCGCGGTCGAGCGCGCGCGACACCGCCGCGAGCTGAGTCACGACGTCCTTGCAGTCGCGGCCCTGCTCGATCATCGAGATCACCCCGGAGAGTTGACCCTGTGCCCGGCGGAGCCGGTTGAGGACCGCGTCGATGGCTTCCTGGTCGCCGACCATGGTGTTCCTTTCGTCTACCTGGCGCCAATGATACCCCTGGGGGTATGGTCGTCAACATAGAGACATACCCCCCTGGGTATTGAACGATCCGGAAAGGAGCTCGCGATGATCCTCGAGCAGTACTACATCGAATGTCTGTCCCACGCCTCGTACCTGATCGGCGACGAGACCAGCGGGCGAGCGGTCGTCGTCGACCCGCGTCGCGACATCGCCGAATACCTGGCCGATGCGCGCCGGTACGGCCTGACGATCGAAGGCGTCATCAACACCCACTTCCACGCCGACTTCGTCTCCGGCCATCTCGAACTCGTCGACGCCACGGGCGCCTGGATCGGGTTCGGCGACGCCGCGCAGACCGACTATCCGATTCGCAGACTCGCCCACGGGGAGCACCTGTCGCTCGGTGAGGTCGACCTGGAGATCCTGTCCACTCCCGGGCACACCTGGGAGTCGATCAGCATCCTCGTGCGCGAACGCGCCGACGCGGAGCCGTCCGCCGTGCTGACCGGCGACTCGCTGTTCATCGGCGACGTCGGCCGCCCGGACCTCGTCAACATCGGGGACAGCTCGACCGCCGACCTCGCCCGGGCGATGTATCGCACCATCCACGAGACGCTCATGACACTGCCCGACTCCGTGACGGTCATGCCCGCCCATGGCGCCGGTTCGTCGTGCGGCAAGAACCTGTCGACCGAACTGACCTCGACGATCGGAGAGCAACGGGTGAGCAATCCCTCGGTGCAGCCGATGAGCGAGGAGGCCTTCGTCGCGATGCTCACCCACGGACAGCCCGCGGCGCCCGCCTATTTCGCCTCCGACGCCGCCATGAACAAGCGAGTGCACCCGTTACTCCGGCAGGACCGCACGGTGCCCGAGATGACGGCGCAGCAGATCCGGGCCGCCCTCGAGGCCGGCGTCCGCGTCGTGGACGCCCGCAGCGTCGACGACTTCGCCGCCGGACACCTGCGCGGCACGGTCAACGTCGGCTTCGACGGCCGCTTCGCCGAGACCGGCGGCATGGTCGCCGAAGTCGGCGAACCCGTCGCGTTGATCACCTATCCCGGTGACGAGCAGGAGGCGGCGCTGCGGTTGGCGCGCGTGGGCTCGGACAACGTGCTCGGCTACCTCAACGTCGGCCGTGACGGTCAATTCCCCGCCGCCATAGGCGATCTGGTGCAGACCGCACCCCGGACGACCGTGACCGAGCTCGACCGTCTGCTCGCCGACGATGCCGTCATCCTGATCGACATCCGCAACCCGGGAGAGCGCGAGAGCGGCGCCATCCCCGGCTCGCTGCCGATCCCGCTCGCACAGTTGCGATCCCGGATCGACGAGGTGCCCGATGGCAAGCCGATCGTCCTGCACTGCGCCGGAGGCTGGCGGTCGAGTGTGGCCGCGTCATTGCTGCGCGCCAACGGTTTCGATCAGGTCTCCGATCTGCTCGGCGGATACCACGCCTGGTCCGACGTCCACGCCACCGTCTGATCAGGTAGGGAGGGAACAGAGATGTGTCATCCGGTTCGATGCCCGGAATGCGGTAAGACGACATGGGACGGCTGCGGCCGGCACGTCGACGACGTGATGCGATCGGTGCCGACGGCGCAGCGGTGCACGTGTGAGCGTGTCCACGAGCCGCGGCGCCGGTTCTGGCGCCGGTGACCGCCGCGACGGGCCTGGCCCTTGGGGCGCTGATCGGCGTACTGCTCGGCCTGCTGGGCGGCGGGGGTTCCATCCTCGCCGTCCCGGCGCTGGTCTATGGGATGGGTCTGGACATCGAGCAGGCGATACCGGTTTCGCTGATCGTTGTCGGGACCGCCTCCGCCGTCGGCGCACTGCCGAAAGTCCGTGCAGGACAGGTGCAGTGGCGGATGGCGGCCATGTTCGCGGCGACAGGAATCCCCGCGACGATCGCGGGCGGCGCCCTCAGCAGGCACGTGCCGCAGCCGGCCCTGATGATCGGGTTCGCGATCCTGATGGCCGTCGCGGGCGCGCGGCTGCTGCTCGACGACGGCCGAACCGGTACGGCGTGCGCCGTCGGGGCGGGAGCGGTGAACTGGCGCCGCTGCGTACCGCGGTCCCTGGCGGCAGGCCTGCTCGTCGGTGCGCTGACCGGACTGTTCGGGGTCGGCGGCGGATTCCTCATCGTGCCGGCGCTCGTGGTGGTGCTGGGCGTCGAGATGGCCACGGCGGTCGGCACGTCGCTGCTGATCATCGTCGCGAACTCCGTCGCGGGCGTGCTGACCCACCTGCACGCGATCGCGATCGACTGGTCGAGCACCGCGGCGTTCGTCGCGGCGGCCATGGTGGCGTCGCTGATCGCCGGTCACGTCGGCGCCAGGGTGGACACCGACCGCCTGCAGCGGTGGTTCGCCTACCTGGTGTTCGCCGTCGCGGCCTACGTCGTCGTCGACACCGTGCTCCTACGCTAGGCGTCAGTACGCTAGGCGTCAGTTCGCGTGCAGCGCCTCGTTGAGCGTGATGCCGGTACCGTCGCGCTTGACCACCTCGACGGTGCCGGTCACCGAATTGCGCCGGAACAGCAGGTTGTTCGTGCCCGAAAGCTCGCGCGCCTTGACGGTCTGCCCGTCAGCCGTCTGCACCTTGGTGCCCGCGGTGACGTACAGGCCGGCCTCGACCACACAGTCGTCACCGAGCGAGATGCCCACGCCGGCGTTGGCGCCGAGCAGGCAGCGCTTGCCGACGGAGATGACCTCCTTGCCGCCGCCCGACAGGGTGCCCATGATCGAGGCGCCGCCACCGACGTCGGAGCCGTCGTCGACCACCACACCCGCCGAGATGCGGCCCTCGACCATCGACGACCCCAGCGTGCCCGCGTTGTAGTTGACGAAGCCCTCGTGCATCACGGTCGTGCCCGGGGCCAGGTGCGCACCCAGCCGGACGCGGTCGGCGTCGGCGATGCGCACACCCGTCGGCGTCACGTAGTCGACCATCCGCGGGAACTTGTCGATTCCGAACACGGTGACGATGCCGCGGCGGCGCAGCCGGGCGCGCACGGTCTCGAAACCCTCGACCGCGACGGGCCCGTGGTTGGTCCACACGACGTTGGCCAGCACCCCGAAGATCCCGTCCATGTTGGCGCCGTGCGGCGTGATCAGCCGGTGCGACAGCAGGTGCAACCGCAGGTAGGCGTCGTACCCGTCGGCGGGCTTGTCCTGCAGGTCGATGACGGTGCGGACGGCGACGAGGTCGACGTCGCGGTCCTCGTCGCGGCCGGTCAGCTCGCCGATTTCGGCGGGCACCTCCGCGACCGACATCCGCACGGTGCCGGGCTCACCGAGGTCGTCGCCCAGTTCGGGGGCCGGAAACCAGGTGTCGAGGACGGTTCCGTCGGCGGCGATGGTGGCAAGGCCGATTCCTGCAGCTGAAGTCACGGGGCTAGAGATTACCGTTGACGTCATGGGCTCCCCACATCCTCTTCGCGCAAGCGGCTCATCGCTCGACTTGCGGGGTGATCCCGTCGACCTGACCGCGGCACTGGTCGACATCCCCAGCGAATCGCGTCACGAGAAGCGCATCGCCGACGAGATCGAGACCGCGCTGCGCGAGCAGACCGCGGGATTCGAGATCATCCGCAACGGCGACGCCGTGCTGGCCCGCACCGACCGGGGCCTGCCGTCGCGCGTGCTGCTGGCCGGCCACATCGACACCGTCCCGGCCGCCGGCAACGTGCCGTCCCGCCGCGACGGCGACGAGCTGTACGGCTGCGGCACCTCCGACATGAAATCCGGCGACGCCGTGTTCCTGCATCTGGCCGCCACCGTCGAGCAGCCGGCACACGACCTGACGCTCGTCATGTACGACTGCGAGGAGATCGAGGCGTCCGCCAACGGGCTCGGCCGCATCGAACGCGAACTGCCCGAGTGGCTGCAGGCCGACGTCGCGATCCTCGGCGAACCGTCCGGCGGTCTCATCGAGGCCGGCTGCCAGGGCACGCTGCGGGTCGTGGTGAGCGCCACCGGAACCCGCGCCCACTCCGCGCGATCGTGGTTGGGCGACAACGCGATTCACAGACTCGCCCCCGTGCTCGACCGGCTGGCGGCCTATCAGGCGCGCAGCGTCGACATCGACGGCTGCGTCTACCGCGAGGGGCTCTCGGCGGTCCGCATCGACGGCGGCATCGCGGGCAACGTGATCCCCGACGCCGCGTCGGTCACCGTCAACTTCCGGTTCGCGCCGGACCGCACCGTCGCGCAGGCCCTGGCCCACGTGCAGGAGGTCTTCGACGGACTCGACGTCGGCATCGAGCAGACCGACGCCGCATCCGGAGCGCTGCCGGGCCTCACCAGACCGGCCGCCGCCGCACTCGTCGAGGCCGCCGGCGGGCAGGTGCGCGCGAAGTACGGCTGGACCGATGTGGCCAGGTTCGCCGCGCTCGGCATCCCCGCGGTCAACTACGGCCCGGGGGACCCGAACCTCGCGCACCGCGCCGACGAGCGGGTCGAGGTCGGGCAGATCACCGCCACCACCGAGGTGCTGCGGCGGTATTTAACCGCTTGACGGTTTGCCTACCCTGGAAGGCATGTGGGGAGACGACGACATCTCCGGGTGACCGGAGCCCGATCGCCTGATCTGTCGTCTTCTGCGGTGCGTACGCGCCCGCAGCCACCCTGGGGGTCCCCATGTCTGATTCTTCGATCGTCTGTACCTCACTGTCGTTCGCCTGGCCCGACGACACCGTCGTCTTCACCGACCTCAGCGCCTCCTTCGGCGCCGGCCGGACCGGCTTGGTCGCCCCCAACGGCGCGGGAAAATCCACTCTGCTGCGGCTGATCGCCGGACAGCTGACGCCGTCGGCGGGCACCGTCACCGTCACCGGGACGCTCGGGTACCTTCCGCAGACCCTGCCGCTGGCGGCCGATCTCACCGTCGCCGACGTGCTCGGCGTGGCCCCGGTGATCGCCGCGCTCAACGCGCTGGCCGCGGGCGACGCCGGTGAGGCGGTGTTCACCGCCATCGGCGACGACTGGGACATCGAGGAGCGGGCCCGCGCCGGACTGGACCGGTTGGGGCTGGGGCGCGTCGACCTCGACCGGCGCCTCGGCACGCTGTCCGGCGGAGAGGTCGTCTCACTCGGCCTGGCCGCGCAGCTGCTGAAGCGGCCCGACGTCCTGCTGCTCGACGAGCCGACCAACAACCTCGACGCCGACGCCCGCCGTTCGCTCTACGCCGCCCTCGACGACTTCCCCGGCACCCTGCTGCTGGTCAGTCACGACCGGGTGCTGCTGGACAAGATGGACCGGATTGCCGAACTGTACCGCGGCGAGATCGTGTTCTACGGAGGGAATTTCACCGCCTACCAAGAGGCGGTGCGGCAGGAGCAACACGCCGCCGAGAACGATCTGCGCACCGCTGAACAGCACCTCAAACGCGAGAAGCGCCAGATGCAGGAGGCCAGGGAACGGGCGGCGCGGCGGTCGAGCAACGCCGCACGCACCCTGTCGGATGCCGGTCTGCCGAAGATCCTCGCCGGTGCCCGCAAGCGCAGGGCCCAGGAGTCGGCGGGTAAGGCCGACGACGTGCACGCCAAGCGGCTGGAAGAGGCGCGGGCGCGGGTCGACAAGGCCGAACGTTCGCTGCGTGACGACGATGCCATCGTGCTCGACCTGCCGCAGACCGGTGTCCCCGCCGGCCGGACCCTGTTCGCCGGTGAGGGGCTGCGCCTCCGCCGCGGCGGCCGAGAGTTGTTCGCAGGCAACGGGATCGAGTTGTCCATCCGCGGTCCGGAGCGCATCGCATTGACCGGTCCCAACGGTGCGGGCAAATCGACCCTGCTGCGGATCATCGCGGGTGCCATGGACCCGGAGGCGGGTTCTGTGCAGCGGGCCGACGGGCGCATCGCCTACCTGTCGCAACGCCTCGACCTGCTCGACGAGGAGCTGTCGGTGGCGGAGAACCTCGCCAGGTCCGCTCCCGAGATGAACGTCACGCGACGCCGACACCTCCTGGCGCAGTTCCTGTTTCGTGGTGACCGGATCCACCTGCCGGTGTCGGCGCTGTCCGGCGGGGAGCGGCTGCGGGCGACGCTGGCGTGTGTGCTCTACAGCGAGCCCGCACCACAGCTGCTGCTGCTCGACGAACCGACGAACAACCTCGACCTCGTCAGCGTCGGACAGCTCGAGACGGCGCTCAACGCGTATCAGGGCGCCTTCGTCGTGGTGAGCCACGACGACCGGTTCCTGGAGGAGATCGGCGTTGACCGCTGGCTGCGGCTTGCCGACGGGGTGCTGACCGAGAGGTGACCGGTCAGACCTGCTGCGTCCTGGTCGGGGTGGCGGGCGGCACGATGCCGGGGTTCACGCGTTCGGGCGCCCGCTCGGAATCGGCGCCGGGCCTGCCGTCGGGAACGATCCCGGGTCCGGCGCCGCTCTCCGCCTCTCCTGCGCCGCCCTCCGCCGCCGAGCCCTCCGCGGCGGACGTGGCCGCCTCGACGATCTGCTGAACGCCCTGCATCACCTGCTGAGGTACCTGCTGCAGTCCCTGCGTCAGGCCCTGGACCGCACCGCTGCCCTGCTGGCCCATCTGGCCCAGTTGGCCGAGCACCTGTCCGATCGCCCCGGTCGCCCCCGAGGCGCCCGAGCCACCGGAAGCCCCCGAGGCGCCGGAAGCCGCCGAGGCGCCGGCGGCCGGGGACGCGCCTTCCATCGTGGACTTGAGTTTGCCCGCCGAGCGCTCGTCACCCTTGTCGTAGGCGCTGGCGGCCTTCTGGAGCAGTTCGGCGATCTTGTCGCCGCTCCTTGCGGTCGTCTGCAGGGTGCCCTGGCGTGCCCCGAGTAGATTGCTCAGCGCGTTCTGCACCGCGAACGCGATCTGACCGTGCGACGTCTCGACACCCGCGACGGTCGGTGCGCCGCTGAGCAATTGGGACACCCCCGCGGCGATCTCGGCGTGCTTCTGCGAGAACTGGCGCAGACCATCGGTCTGCACGAACAACGGCCCACCGGTCATCGCCCCAGTTTAAGGGCCGGCCGACGGGCCCCGAGGCGGCAATTTCCGCCTGCGCACCGCCTCGGCCTGACGGCTCGCGTCGGCCGCCGCGCCCTGCCATCCCAGCCCGGCGAAGGCGGCCGCCGCCTCGTCGAGGCCGGCCGCGTCGGATGCGGTCAACGCCCGGGCGTGCGCCAGCGCGATCCGGCCGAACTCGCCGTCGAGCCCGAGGCGGGCCATGTGGTCGGCCGCCCGGGGATCGCCCAGCCGCGCCGCCGTGTGCAGTGCTCGCAGCGCCACCGCCAACTGGCCGCCCCGTTCGGCGGTGCGAGCGGCGTCGCGGGCCGCGGCGACCGCCGCGTGGGTATCGCGGCGCGCCGACATCGTCCACGCCCGGCCGAGCGCGAGTTCCGGGGCGAACAGCATGGACTTGAGGCCGTGCCGGGACTCCGCGCGCGCCAACGCCTTTCCGGCTTCCACCGCCAGTCCCTGCTGACCCAGCGCCTGCGCCGACAGCATCCAGGCCAGCGGACCCCACGAGTAGCCCGTCGGCGCCAGCGCCGTCGCCGCGTCGCGCAGCAGCGTCACGGCGTCGTCCACGTCACCGCGGGCGATGAGCACGTCGGCGATCAAGACCTCGCCGATCGCCCGGCCCGGCTGCTGCAGTTCGGCGAACTCGGTGAGCCGGCGGGCGAGTTCGTGGGCGCGGTCGAGGGCGCCCGACATCATCAGCGCCGTCGTCTGCCCGAATCCGCTGGTGAACCGCAGCAGTCCGGGGTGGTGCGCCGCGGCGGCCCGCTCCGCGAGGGCGTCGACCTCGAAGAACCGGCCCATGCGTGCGCAGCTGAGCGCCGCGGCCGCCGCCGCCCACCCGACCGCGGTGTCATCGGCGTGCCCGGAGTCCAACACCGCGGCGGCGATCTCCACCGCCCGCCCCGGCGTCCCGGCGTTCATCGCGAACGTCGCGGACAGGGCGTCGATCCTCGTCGCGGCGGACGGGCTGACGATCCGGCCCCGGACGGTGCGCAGGAAGGCGGTCGCGCGTTCGGGCTCGGACAGCATCCAGAACCGGTTCGCCGCACACGGCAGCGCCCACGCGATCAACTCCGCTTCGTCGAGCGTGGTGTCGTCCACACCGGCGAGCACCTCGTCGGCGTCGCGGCCCCGGCCCTGCCAGCCGAGGGCGTAACCCAGCGCCAACCGGGCCCGCAGGTCGCCGGACGCCTGCAACGCCGCGCGGGCCAGCCGTTCACTGAGCACCAGGTCACCCAGGCGCAGCGCCTCCTCGGCCGCCGCCGTGAGTTCGGCGGCGGGCACGTCGTGGTCGCTGTCGAGGGCCAGCGCCACCGCCCGCAGCCGCTGCAGCACCCCGGCCGGGCGGGCTACCGCCATGCGTCCGACCACCTCGCTGCGCAGCCTGCGCAGCTCCGGCCCACCCATCAGGTCGCGCACCGCGTCGACGAACAACGGATGGCCAGGGCGCGCCAGGTCTTGGTCGACCGTGACCGCCCCGGCATCCGTCGCCGCCGTCACCGACGCCTGACCGGCGAGCGCGGTCAGATCCGCGAGCGGCAGCGGGTCGCACACCGCCAGGTACTCCAACGCGTGCCGCGCCGCCGGCGCGAGATCGGCGATGAAGGATTCGACCTGCGCCGCCACCCGGGCGTCGTCGTGCCCGGGCGGGTGCAGTTCGATCCGAGCCAGTAGATCGTCCTCCCACAGCGCCGCCACCCGGGCGGGCACGGGGACCCCGGCGGCCACCGACACGACCAGCCGGGCCGTGCCCGTCAGCGCCAGTTGGTACAGCAACGTCGCCGACAGCGGGTCGAGCAGGTGCGCGTCGTCGACGACCAGCAGCCGGTCGCGCAGCGCCTCACGGGCGGCCCGCAGAACCGCCGCCGTCTTACCGGTGTCCGGAACGTCGACCAGATGCCCGAAGGCGCCCAGTGGGAGGACGGCGTTCGACGCGGTCCCGGTCACCGACGCCGCCGGGCCGAGCCGCTCGGCGGCCGCCCGCAGCAGCGCGGTCTTGCCCACGCCGGCCGGGCCGATCACCGCGGCGCCCGAGCGGCTGCGCACACCCGCCTCGATCGACTCGAGTGCCGGCCCGTGCGGCGCCACCACCCAGTCGACAGACACCGCCGGATTCTAGGACCGTCTACCTTGTGCGTGTGTCCGATCAGCCCGACCGCCCGTGGGCGGTATGTGTGTACTGCGCCTCCAACCCCACCGATCCCCGGCTCCTCGAGCTGGCCGCCGCCGTCGGCGAGGCCATCGCGTCCCGCGGCTGGACGCTGGTGTCCGGCGGCGGGAACGTCTCGGCGATGGGGGCCGTCGCACACGCCGCCAGGGCCGGCGGCGGCCGGACCGTCGGGGTGATCCCGAAGGCGCTCGTCCACCGGGAGGTGGCCGACGTCGACGCCGACGAACTCGTCGTGACCGACACGATGCGCGAACGCAAACAGGTGATGGAGGACCGCGCCGACGCGTTCCTGTCGCTACCCGGCGGCATCGGCACGCTCGAGGAGTTCTTCGAAGCCTGGACCGCGGCCTACCTGGGTATGCATGACAAGCCGGTGGTGATGCTCGATCCGATCGGTCACTACGACGGTCTGCTGGAGTGGTTGCGGAGTCTGGTCGACAGCGGTTACGTCGCCGCTGCCGCGCTCGACCGGCTGATCGTCGTCGACGACGTGGCGGAGGCGATGGCGGCATGCGCCCCTCGCCGCTGATCGAGCGTGGCTAGGGTGTTGCTCACACACGACGATCGGAGGGTTTGCACCGCATGAGCGACCAGAAGTCGGGGAATCGGAGCAACGTCGGGTTGCTGGACATCGCCTCGAGGCTCCCGGGTTTCCTGATGGACGTGCCGACCATCATCGGCGGCGTCGTCACCGGCTTCGGAGCGAGGCCGTCGGCGAAGACCTCGATCGGCAAGGTCTTCCAGGAGCGTGCCGCCAAGTACGCCGACAAGACCTTCCTGCGGTTCGAGGACCGCGAGATCTCCTACCGGGAGGCCAACGAGACGGTCAACCGCTACGCCGCGGTGCTGGCCGCCCGCGGGGTCGGCCACGGTGACGTCGTGGCGATCATGCTGCGCAATTCCGCCGAACCGGTGCTGCTGATGCTGGCCGCCGTCAAATGCGGCGCGATCTCCGGAATGCTCAACTACCACCAGCGCGGCGACGTGCTCAAGCACAGTCTCGGCCTGCTGGCGGCGAAGGTCGTGATCGCCGACCCCGACTTCGTCGAACCCATCGAGGAGTGCGGCGCCGACACCGAGGGTCTGCTGACGATCGACGAGTTCGAGCGGCTCGCCGAGACCGCTCCGACCGGCAACCCGGCATCGGCCGCAGCGGTGCTGGCGAAGGACAAGGCGTTCTACATCTTCACCTCCGGCACCACCGGCATGCCGAAGGCCAGTGTGATGACCCACTACCGCTGGCTGCGGGCACTGGCCGGATTCGGCGGGCTCGGGGTGCGCCTGAACAGCAACGACACCATGTACTGCTGTCTGCCGCTCTACCACAACAACGCGCTGACGGTGGCGCTGTCGTCGGTGCTGAACTCCGGCGCGACGCTCGCGCTCGGCAAGTCGTTCTCGGCGTCGAGGTTCTGGGACGACGTCATCCGCTACGACGCCACCGCGTTCGTCTACATCGGCGAGATCTGCACGTACCTGCTCAACCAGCCGAAGAAGGACACCGACCGCAAGCACAAGGTCCGGGTGATCTGCGGCAACGGTCTGCGCCCGGCGATCTGGGACGAGTTCACCAACCGGTTCGGCATCGACCGGGTCTGCGAGTTCTACAGCGCCAGCGAGGGCAACACCGCCTTCGTCAACGCGCTCAACGTCGACAAGACCACCGGCATCTGCCCGACCCCGGTCGCGTTCGTCGAATACGACGGCGACTCCGGCGAACCCGTCCGCGACGAGAAGGGCCGGGTCAAGAAGGTCCGCAACGGTGAGCCCGGCCTGCTGCTGTCCAAAGTCAGCAACTTCCAGCCCTTCGACGGTTACACCGATCAGAAGGAGACCGAGAAGAAGCTGGTGCGCGACGCCTTCAAGGAGGGCGACGTGTGGTTCAACACCGGCGACCTGATGCGTTACCAGGGTTTCGGGCATGCCGCGTTCGTCGACCGCCTCGGCGACACCTTCCGATGGAAGGGCGAGAACGTCGCCACCACCGAGGTGGAGGCCGCGCTGTCGATGGACCCGACCGTCGACGAGTGCACGGTCTACGGCGTCGAGGTGGAAGGCACCGGCGGCCGCGCGGGCATGGCGGCGATCAAGCTCAACGAGGGCTGCGACTTCGACGGTAAGACGCTGGCCCAGACGCTCTACGACCGGCTGCCCTCCTACGCGGTGCCGCTTTTCGTCCGCGTCGTCGGCGAACTGGAGCACACCTCGACGTTCAAGAGCCTCAAGGTCGATCTCCGCAAGGAGGGCCACGGCAGCCACATCGACGATCCGCTGTATGTGCTCAAGGGCCGCGACGAGGGTTACGTCGAGTACTACGAGGACTACGCCGACGAGGTCAAGGCGGGCAAACGCCCGAAGTGACGAGGTGACCCGTCCGTAGCCTGGAGGCGTGGAGTCGACCTTCTGCGGACGCCGGGTGGCCGGTGACCGTGCGCTGATCATGGCGATCGTCAACCGGACGCCGGACTCGTTCTACGACCGCGGTGCCCACTTCAGCGACGACGCCGCCAAAGCGGCGGCGCACCGGGTCGTCGAGGACGGCGCCGACGTCGTCGACGTGGGCGGGGTGAAGGCCGGACCCGGCCAGACCGTGGACGCCGACGAGGAGATCGCGCGCGTCGTGCCGTTCATCGAGTGGTTGCGCGCCACCTTCCCCGACGTCGTGATCAGTGTCGACACCTGGCGGGCCGCGGTCGCCAAACAGGCCTGTGCGGCCGGCGCCGACCTGATCAACGACACCTGGGGCGGCGTCGACCCGGAACTGCCCGCGGTCGCGGCGGAGTTCAACGCCGGCCTGGTCTGCTCACACACCGGGGGAGCGGTGCCGCGCACCCGTCCGTTCCGGGTCCACTACGGCACCACCGAACGCGGTGTGGTCGACGACGTCATCGCCGAGGTGAGCGCGGCCGCCCGCCGGGCCGTCGCGGCCGGGGTGTCGCCGGACCGGATCCTCATCGACCCGACGCACGATTTCGGCAAGAACACTTATCACGGTCTTAGTTTGTTGCGGCATGTGGAAGAGCTTGTAAAAACTGGATGGCCGGTCCTGATGGCGCTGAGCAACAAAGATTTCGTCGGGGAGACTCTGGGTGTGGGTTTGACCGAACGCCTCGAGGGCACCCTCGCAGCCACCGCGCTGGCCGCCCAGGCCGGTGCGGCGATGTTCCGGGTGCACGAGGTCGGACCTACTCGGCGCGTACTGGAGATGGTCGCGTCGATCCAAGGCGTGCGTCCGCCGACGCGCACGGTGAGGGGACTGGCATGACACTTACTCCGGAGCTGGAGACACCATCACTGCACGACGCCGACGCGATCGCTCGGCACCGCTGGTTCGACACCCACAGCTGGAACCGCCCGGCGTGGACGATCGCCGAACTCGAGGCCGCCAAGGCCGGCCGCACCGTCTCGGTGGTGCTGCCCGCGCTCAACGAGGAGGAGACCGTCGCCGGGGTGATCGAGACGATCACCCCGCTGCTCGGCGGACTCGTCGACGAGCTCATCGTGCTGGACTCGGGGTCCACCGACGACACCGCCATCCGGGCCCTGGCCGCGGGCGCGCGGGTGGTCAGCCGGGAGACGGCGCTGCCCGAGGTCGAACCCCAACCGGGTAAGGGCGAGGTGCTGTGGCGGTCACTGGCCGCCACCACCGGCGACGTCATCGCTTTCGTGGACTCCGACCTGCTCGACCCCGATCCGATGTTCGTGCCCAAACTGCTCGGCCCGCTGCTGCTCACCCCGGGTGTGCACCTGGTCAAGGGCTTCTACCGGCGGCCGCTGAAGGTGAGCGGGCGTGAGGACGCCAACGGCGGCGGCCGCGTCACCGAACTGGTGGCCCGCCCGCTGCTGGCGTCGCTGCGTCCGGAGCTGACGTGCCTGCTGCAGCCGCTGGGCGGTGAGTACGCCGGCACCCGCGAGCTGCTGACCTCGGTGCCGTTCGCGCCCGGATACGGCGTGGAGATCGGTCTGCTGGTCGACACCTACGACCGGCTGGGCCTCGACGGTATCGCCCAGGTGAACCTCGGCGTGCGCACCCACCGCAACCGGCCGCTGACCGAACTCGCGTCGATGAGCCGCCAGGTGATCGCCACGCTGATGTCGCGCTGCGGGGTCGGTGACTCCGGCGTCGGCCTGACCCAGTTCTTCGCCGACGGCGACGGCTTCACCCCGCGCGCCTCGGGTGTCTCGCTCGACGACCGGCCGCCGATGGTGACGCTGCGTCCCCACTGATCGCTGTCACACCGGTCAGGCAGTATCGGTGTCGTGACGTTGATACTGCTCTATCTGGTGGTGCTCGTCCTGGTGGCCATCGTGCTGTTCGGGGTGGGCAGTGTGCTGTTCGGCCGTGGGGAGTCGCTACCTCCGCTGCCGCGCGCCACCACCGCCACCGTGCTGCCGGCCTCCGGTGTCACCGGTGCCGATGTGGATGCGGTGAAGTTCACCCAGACGTTGCGCGGTTACAAACCCAGCGAGGTCGACTGGGTGCTCGACCGGCTCGGCCAGGAGATCGACGCCCTGCGGGGTGAGTTGGCCGCCGTGCACGCCGCGGCCCGCGTCGCCGAGGAGTCCCCGTGACCGCCGCCGTCGACGTGGCCGTCGAGGACGACGGCCGGGTGCGGTGCGGCTGGCTCGACGGATCTCGGCTCGCCCCAGCCGATTTCGTGCTCTACCGGGACTACCACGACTACGAGTGGGGCCAACCGGTGCGGTCGACGCCCGCGCTGTTCGAGCGGATCAGCCTGGAGGCCTTCCAGAGTGGTCTGTCGTGGCTCATCATCCTGCGCAAGCGGGAGAACTTCCGGCGCGCATTCGACGGGTTCGACATCGAACGGGTCGCCGGCTACACCGACCGCGATGTGGACCGGTTGATGGCGGACACCGGAATCGTGCGCAACCGCGCAAAGATCGAGGCGACCATCGCCAACGCCCGCGCCGCGGCCGCGCTCTCGGACACCGGGGTGGACCTCGCCGAGTTGCTGTGGTCGTTCGCGCCGCAGGAGCACACGCGGCCGGCGAACCTGTCGGAGGTCCCCGCGGTGACTCCCGAATCGACCGCCATGGCCAAGGATCTCAAGCGCCGCGGCTTCCGGTTCGTCGGTCCGACGACGGCCTACGCGCTGATGCAGGCGACCGGAATGGTCGACGACCACATCGCGACCTGCTGGGTGCCGCCGGTCGACGCGGTGCCTCGACACAGCAGTTAAAACGGGTCTTCGCACACGTACTCGCGCGGATAGGGAACAATAGAGGAGTTGTGTATCGGTTTCGCCGAGAGGTGGGCGGATCCGGGCGGTTGGTTCATTGTGGAGGGAGCTCTCGATGGCGGCGATGAAGCCCCGGACCGGTGACGGTCCACTGGAAGCAACCAAGGAGGGGCGGGGCATCGTGATGCGGGTACCACTGGAAGGTGGTGGCCGGCTCGTCGTCGAACTGACCCCCGACGAGGCGGCCGCGCTGGGCGACGAACTCAAGAACGTCACCAGCTAGCGGTTCTGGGCGTCAACCGGCGCGGCGGCTTCCCGGCCCCGCGCCGGTTCGCCGTACCCGGCTTACTGAGAAACCTTGCGGTAGATCTCCATCGTCTGTTCGGCGATGTGTGCCCAGGAGAATTCCGCGATGCACCGCTCACGCCCTGCCGCGCCGTACGCACGCGCCCGCTGCGGTTCGGCGATCAGCGAGTTGACCGCGTCGGCCAGCCGCGTCTCGAAGAAGGCGGTGTCGCCGGCGTCGTAGTGCACCAGCAACCCGGTCTGATGGTCGGCGACGACCTCGGGAATCCCGCCGACGTCGGAGGCCACCACCGCCGTCGAACACGCCATCGCCTCGAGGTTCACGATGCCCAGCGGCTCGTACACCGACGGGCATACGAAAACCGTTGCTGCCGATAGTATTTCGCGAATCTTGCCGATCGGCAGCATCTCCCGCACCCAGAACACACCGGTGCGGGCGCGGGCCAGCTGCTGCACCGCGGCCGTCACCTCGGCGGCGATCTCGGGGGTGTCGGGCGCGCCGGCGCACAACACGAGCTGCACTTCCGGCGCGAAGTGGTGGGCGGCCGCGACCAGGTGCGCGACCCCCTTCTGCCGGGTGATCCGGCCGACGAACGCCACGATCGGCCGGCCCGGATCCACGCCCAGTTCGGCCAGCACCGACTCGCCCGGGTCCGGTTCGATCGGATACCAGACGTCGGTGTCGATGCCGTTGCGCACCACGTGCACCCGGCCGGGATCCAGCGCGGGGTAGGTCTTGAGCACGTCGTCGCGCATGCCGGAACTGACGGCGATCACCGCGTCGGCCGCCTCCACCGCCGTCTTCTCCACCCACGACGACACCCGATAGCCGCCGCCGAGCTGTTCGGCCTTCCACGGCCGCATCGGCTCCAGTGAATGCGCGGTGAGCACGTGCGGGATGCCGTACAGCAGTCCCGACAGGTGCCCGGCCAGCCCGGCGTACCAGGTGTGCGAGTGCACGACGGTGGCCTGCCCCGCGGCGTTGACCATGTTCAGGTCGGCCGACAGCGTGGACAGCGCGGGGTTGGCGCCCACCAGCGCTGGGTCCGGTGCGGCGACGAAGGCGTCGGGCCGGGGCGCGCCCATGCAGTGCACATCGACGTCGCACAGCCGGCGCAACTGAGCGACGAGCTCGGTGACGTGTACGCCTGCTCCGCCGTAGACCTCGGGTGGATATTCCCGAGTCATCATCGCCACCCGCATGGCTATGACGGTAGTGGACCGCCCCCGGCCGACGCAGTCCTGTTCGCGAACGGGATTGCGACGGGTCCCGAGGGGTATGTCCGACCTTGAATTCATCGTTCTACCACCTGCGAACGCGTTTTCAACCGTGTCAATGGCTGGCCCCAGTCAGCGCCGCCGGATAGGTTTGAGTCATGAGGGAATTGCCACACGTGCTGGGCATCGTCCTGGCCGGCGGGGAGGGCAAGCGGCTGTACCCGCTGACCGCGGACCGGGCCAAGCCGGCGGTTCCCTTCGGCGGGGCCTACCGGCTCATCGACTTCGTGCTCTCGAACCTGGTGAACGCGCGCTACCTGCGGATCTGTGTACTGACCCAGTACAAATCGCATTCGCTGGACCGGCACATCTCGCAGAACTGGCGGCTGAGTGGCCTGGCGGGGGAGTACATCACGCCGGTTCCGGCGCAGCAGCGGCTCGGGCCGCGGTGGTACACCGGCTCCGCCGACGCGATCTACCAGTCGATGAACCTGATCTACGACGAGGATCCCGACTACATCGTCGTGTTCGGGGCCGACCACGTGTACCGGATGGACCCCGAGCAGATGCTCCAGTTCCACATCGAGAGCGGTGCCGGGGCGACGGTCGCGGGCATCCGGGTGCCGCGCGCCGAGGCCAGCGCGTTCGGGTGCATCGACTCCGACGAATCAGGCCGTATCCGCAGCTTCATCGAGAAGCCCGCCGACCCGCCCGGCACCCCGGACGATCCCGAGCAGACGTTCGTGTCGATGGGCAACTACATCTTCACCACCAAGGTGCTCATCGACGCCATCCGCGCCGACGCCGAGGACGACGACTCCGACCACGACATGGGCGGCGACATCATCCCGCGGCTGGTGTCCGACGGAATGGCCGCGGTCTACGACTTCAACAACAACGAGGTGCCCGGCGCCACCGAACGCGACCACGGGTACTGGCGCGACGTCGGCACGCTCGACGCGTTCTACGACGCGCACATGGATCTGGTGTCGGTGCACCCGATCTTCAACCTGTACAACAAACGCTGGCCGATCCGCGGGGTGGCGGAGAATCTGGCTCCGGCCAAGTTCGTCAACGGCGGGTCCGCACAGGAATCGGTCGTCGGCGCGGGCAGCATCATCTCCGCGGCGTCGGTGCGTAATTCGGTGCTGTCGTCCAACGTCTACATCGACGACGGCGCGATCGTCGAGGGCAGCGTGATCATGCCCGGCACCCGGATCGGCCGCGGTGCGGTGGTGCGCCACGCCATCCTCGACAAGAATGTCGTCGTCGGGCCGGGGGAGATGGTCGGCGTCGACCTCGACAAGGACCGTGAACGGTTCTCGGTCAGCGCCGGCGGTGTCGTCGCCGTCGGCAAGGGCATCTGGATCTGATCGGCTACCAGAGCCGCGGGATCAGGCGGAAGCGCACGGTCTGACGGTAGTCACCGTAGCCGGGCAACTCGGCGACCAGCAGCTTCTCCTCGTCGAGGATCCGCACCACCAGGATCGGTACCCCGGCGAGCATGGGCAGCAGTCCCCAGTAGGAGCCGAGTGCCAGCGGCATACCGGCCATCATGACCATCGCGCCCGCGTACATGGGATGGCGCACGACGCCGTAGAGCCCGGTCGAGACCACCGGCTGCCCGGCTTCCACGGTGACCGTGGCGGCGGCGTAACGGTTCTGGATGACGACCAGTTCGGCCACGCCCAGGCCGCCGAGCACCGCGAGGTTGCCGACGACGACGACCGCGACGGGCACGTGTGACCAGCCGAAGCGATGATCGAGGGCGCTGAGCACGGCCACGGCCACCGACACCGCGACGGTGCCCGTCATGGCGAACCGCTGCACCGGCCTCGTCTCGGCGGTGGGGCCGGCCTTCATGCGGCGCCGCAGCGCCGCGGGGTCGTGGACGGCGAGCCAGCTGCTCGGCACCAGGGTCGTGACGAGGAACACCGCGATGAACACCCACGCCTGCCAGTAGTCGAAGGTCCCGGCCGGCCCGAACAGCAACGCGCCGAAGAACAGGAGGCCTGCGATTGCGGAGGCGGCGGTCTGAGCGACGGTCTTCACGGTTCACACGGCGTCGCGCCGACGGTAGAGCCATCCGGCGAGCGCGGTGAACGCGGCGGCCACCACGCACATCACCACCAGGGCCGTCACGGGGTAGTCGGACGGTGCCGTCGTCTGGCCGACCGGTGAGGCGTCGAGCAGCCACTGCGGCAACCGCAGCAGCGCGCCGAGATACAGCGACACGACGATGAACGCCACCACCAGCCACGCCACCCAGGGCCGGCGCAGCGCGACCGCGAGTGCCGCGACACCGGCGACCACGGCCAGCGCGGGCACGAACGCCAGCCCGGCGAGCGTGAGTTCGCCGATGGTGGCCGGTTCGCCGAGGGACAGGCCGGCCCCCGACCCGTTGCCCAGACCCGCACCGGCCATCAGCAAGACGGCCCCCAGCAGCGCCGCGGCCACCGCGCTCAGCAGCCAGTGCCACCGCGACACCGCACCGGCGAGGACGGCCTCACCCGTGCCGGATTCCTCGTCGGTGTGCACACGCAGCACCGCGCTCGCCACGTAGGCGCTGGCGGCGGCCGCGAGGAACTGCGTCATCGTGGTGTACACGCCGTCGGTGCCCTGCGCGTCGAGCACCCGGGCCAGCAGCTCGTTGGTCTTGGCGGCGTCGATGAGAGATGTCGTCATCGAGCCGAAGGCCAGCCCGCCGAGGAACAGCCCGACCCCCCACCCGACGGTCAGCCCCCGCTGCAGGGTCAGGTGCAGTCCGAGGACACCGCGGATCGATGGGGCGCCCGGCCGGTCACCGGTGCTGGGCAGCGTGCCGTCGTCGTACTGGCGGCGCTTCTCCAGTACCGCGGCCAGCGCGATGAGGACCACCGTGACGGCGACGAGCATCGCCAGGGGCCACCAGCGCAGTGCGACGAACGCCCGCATCTGCTGTGCCCAGGCGATCGGCGACAGCCAGCTCAGCGGGCTGCCCGAGTTGTCGATGACGTCGCCGATGCCGCGGATCAGCGCCGCCAGCGCCAGCACCCCCATCGCCGCCCCGGTGGCGGTGCGCGCCTGCCGCCACAGCTGTGCGGTGACCGCGGCGACCGCACCGAAGACCATCGACACCGCCGTCACGCCGAGGCACATCGCGAAGGTGTCGACGAAGCGGAACCCGGCGGCCGTCATCGCCGCCGTCATCGTGACGGCCAGCACGGCGTTGACGGCGCCGACGAGAATCAGTGCCGCGGTAGTGCGCGCGTACCGCCCGACCACCGAGGACAGCACCAATTCGGCTGCGCCGCTTTCCTCTTCGGCCCGGGTGTGGCGGATGACGGTGAGAATCGACAGGATCGACGCGGCGACGATCAGCGTCAGCATCAACTCGTTGGCCATCATCGCGCCGAGGTCGGTCTCGTTGACGCCGAACATGGGGCCGCCCATGATCATGCCGGCGGGCGTCTTCATCAGGTTCACCCTGGCCAGCCGTTGCGGCTCGTCGGGGTAGGCCAGTTTCACCGCGTTGGGCGCGTAGACCATCATCAGCGTGAGCACCGCGATCCACACGCTGAGCCGGACGCGATCGCGGCGCAGCGCCAACCGGATCAACTCGGCCACACCGGTGTAGGGCGAGCCTGTGCGGGCGGGCGCGACGGTGCTCATCGCGCGACTCCCGAGTATTCGCGCAGGAACATGTCCTCGAGCGAGGCGGGGGTGACGGTCAGTTCGGCGATCCCGAGTTCGGTCAGTCGCGCCATCGCCGCGTCGAGATCCGCACGGTCGACGGAGAATCGGGCTCCGCCGTCGACCGCGGTGAAGTCGTGGACGAACGGGTCGCCCTGCAGCACCGCGGCGTCCTCGCGGGTTCGGGCGGTCACCGTCGTGCGCATCAGGTGGCGCAGTTCGTCGAGCGGGCCTGAGCGCACGGTGCGGCCCGCCCGGATGATCGTCACGGTGTCGCAGAGCTTTTCGACCTCGGCGAGGATGTGGCTGGACAGCAGCACCGCCGCGCCGTTGCCCGCGGCCTCTTGGACGCAGAGTTGAAAGGCCTTCTCCATCAACGGGTCCAGGCCGGAGGTGGGTTCGTCGAGGATGTAGAGGTCGGCGCCCGTGCTGAACGCGGCGACCAGTGCCACCTTCTGGCGGTTGCCCTTGGAGTAGGTGCGGGCCTTCTTGTGCGGGTCGAGTTCGAAGCGGTCGATGAGCTCGTCGCGCCTGCCGGTGTCGAGTGCGCCCGGGCCGCGCAGCCGGGCCAGGAAGTCGATGGCCTGCAGGCCGGTGAGGTTCGGCCACAGCGTGACGTCACCGGGGACGTAGGCGATGCGGCGGTGCAACTCCACCGCATCGCGCCACGGGTCGCCGCCCAGCAGGCGCACCGTGCCTGCGTCCGCCCGCAGCAGTCCCAGCAGGACGCGGATGGTGGTGGACTTGCCCGCCCCGTTGGGGCCGAGGAACCCGGCGATGTCGCCGGGGGAGACGCTCAGGTCGAGACCGTCGAGCGCCCTGGTCCTGCCGAACGTCTTGACCAGCCCGCGGATCTCGACCGCGGGCGGCGCGGTGTCAGGCTGTCGTGGGGACCTGCGTGTGTGGACCGTCATCACCGTCTCCTAGGTTGTCGAGGAAGGCGTCGTACATCGTCGAATCGGCCATCAGCCCGTTGGTGTAGAGCTCGAGTGCGGGCAGGACCATGGCCTGGGAGTAATCGCGCAGAACCCGGCGCAGGTCCGTCGGGTCCTCGTGCATCTGCAGATACAGCAGGAAACCGCCGCCATTGGCCATCGCCAGAAAGTGGGCGCGTGCCTTGGGGTCGCGGCTCGGTTTGACCGTGCCGGCCCGGACCCCCTCGTCGAGATACTGCTCGACGTTGTCGATCATCCGCCGCCAGAACGCCCTCGCGAGGTCGCTGCCGGAGTGCAAGCTGCGCACGAGGTAGGCCATGAGCGGGGCGTACGACTCGATCTCGGCCATCTGGGCGAGCCAGGTCGCCGGGTCGTTGCTTTGGATCGAGGCCGACTTGTCGTTGCGGATCACCTCGGCCACGTATTCGTCGCACGCCTCGCGCAGCCGCTCCTTGGAGCCGAAGTGGTGGATCACCAGCGCGGGGCTCACGCCGGCGGCTTCGGCGATCGTGCGTACCGCCACCCCGAAGCCGTGCTGGCCGAACTGCGCGATCGCCGCATCCCGGATACGGGCGGCGGCGGTGCGGTCGTCGGCGGAGGCTGAACGCATGTTCAGTAGACTAAACGCGCGTTCAGCCTCGAGTCAATACGTCGCGACCAGTCGGCGAGATCGACGAAATGGCGGCGATTACTCGTACTTTTGCGCCCGTTTGTTCGTTTCGGCGCTTAGTCGCGGGCGGCAGCCAGCAGGCCGTCACCCAGCGGGACGAGCACCGGCGTCAGGCGTTCGTCCTCGGCGATGAGGCGGGCCGCCTCGCGGACGGCCGACACCTCGGCGTCGTGGGCGTTGGCATCGCCGGCGCGGCCGCCCAGTGCGGCGCGGTGCACCACTATCGCGCCGCCCGGGCGCAGCAGTCGCACGCCCTCGACCACGAACTGCGGCTGGTCGACCGGATCGGCGTCGATGAACACCAGGTCGTAGGACTCGTCGGCCAGCCGGGTCAGCACCTCCTGGGCGCGTCCGCTGATCAACCGCGTCCGCCCCGGCCCGATGCCCGCCTCGGTGAACGCCTGCTTGGCGATGCGCTGGTGTTCGGGTTCGACGTCGATGGTCGTGAGCACACCGTCTTCGCGCATACCCGACAGCAGCCACAGCCCGCTGACGCCCGCACCCGTGCCGACCTCCACGACGGCCTTCGCCTCGGTCAGCCGCGCGAGCACCGACAGCAGCGCCCCGACCGCCGGCGTCACCGCACCCGCGCCGATGTCGACGGCGCGTTCGCGGGCCGCGGCGACGATCGCGTCCTCGGAGATGGAGTGTTCGGCGTGTGCGACGATCGCCTCGGCGCGGCTGGGTCGCTTCTGACCCGTCGGGTCGTGTCCCTGCTGACCCGCCGGGTCGTCGGTGCTGGCCATGCCCGCACTGTAGAGCGCGGCCGCGAGCCGCGGGCCCTCGACACGCCCGCGCGGCAACGTGTGATGTACGTCGGAATCCACCTGTTTCCGCAGGTGAGCAAACGGGTATCACGCATTCTCAGGGAACGTTCATATTGCTCATACCGCACCCACACCACCGTCGGGAACGGTGGCGGGCATGGAACACAGGAGGCGTCTCCGCTTCGGGAATAGGGATTCCGCCGAACGTGTTGCCCACGATGACCAGCCGGCTGGTTCAGCCGGCCATGACATGGAGGATCCGACGACCACCACGAACGCGACCGCACAGGCCGCACCCGTTTCGATGGCGCACCTCGAACAGTTCAACGATGCGGACTGGGTCGAGCCGACCGACGAGCTCACCGGTACCGCCGTATTCGACGCCACCGGCGACAAGACGACGATGCCGTCGTGGGACGAGCTCGTGCGGCAGCACGCCGACCGGGTCTACCGCCTGGCCTACCGGCTCTCCGGTAACCAGCACGACGCCGAGGATCTGACCCAGGAGACGTTCATCCGCGTCTTCCGCTCGGTGCAGAACTACCAGCCCGGCACGTTCGAAGGCTGGCTGCACCGCATCACCACCAACCTCTTCCTCGACATGGTCCGCAGGCGCGGCCGCATCCGCATGGAGGCGCTGCCCGAGGACTACGACCGGGTGCCGGCCGACGATCCGAACCCCGAGCAGATCTTCCACGACTCCCGGCTGGGTCCGGACCTGCAGGCCGCGCTCGACTCGCTGCCGCCGGAGTTCCGCGCCGCGGTCGTGCTGTGCGACATCGAAGGTCTGTCCTATGAGGAAATCGGCGCCACGCTAGGGGTGAAGCTCGGCACGGTGCGCAGCCGCATCCACCGCGGCCGCCAGGCCCTGCGCGACTACCTCGCCCGGCACGCGCCGGACGCGGCGGCATCCGCCTGACCATCTCGGTGTCTGCGGGACGGTCCCGCGCTAACCTCATGTGGGCGGCGTCTTACAGACCAGTGAGCGAACCGAGAGGAGCTGGATGATGGTCGATCCGGGACATGTGTTCCGCCGGGCCTTCTCCTGGTTGCCCGCACAGTTCGCCTCCCAGAGCGACGCCCCGGTGGGCGCACCCCGCCAGTTCGGCTCCACCGAGCACCTCTCCATCGAGGCAGTCGCCGCCTTCGTCGACGGTGAACTGCGGATGAGCGCACACCTGCGCGCGGCCAGCCACCTGTCGGTGTGCCCCCAGTGCGCCGCCGAGGTGGAAGCCCAGAGCCAGGCCCGCGCGGCGTTGCGGGACAGCCAGCCCATCGCGATACCGAACACCCTGCTGGGGATGTTGTCGCAGATCCCGGAACACATGCCGCGGTCCCCGGTCGACGGACCCGAGCAGTCGAAGTTTGCTGACGACGCTACGCGCGACCGGCGTAAACGCCGGTAGGCTGAGTTCTGGAGTCGAGCAGCGACTGCGCCCGTGATCCCGGGCGCTCCGATAGAGAGTGATGCACCGGTGACCAATCAGGACCAGGCCAGCCGCCGCATGGCGCCCCGCCCCGTCGAGCGGCCCCCGGTCGATCCGGCGGCGCAACGCGCCTTCGGGCGGCCCAGCGGTGTCAGCGGTTCGTTCCTCGGCGTCGGCCCGCAGCGCGACCAGGTGGAGTACACCCCGAAGACCCAGGCGCCCGACCCGGTGCTCGCCGAGGCCTTCGGCCGCCCGCCCTACGCCGGTGCCGAGTCCCTGCAGCGCCATCCCGCCGACGCCGGCGCCCTCGACGCCGAACGGGCCGGCGACCCCGGCGACGTCACCCCCGATCCGTGGCGGGACCCGAGCGCACCGGCGTCACTGGGCACCCCGGCGGTCGCCGCGGCGGCACCGGCACAGGCGCCCGCTCAGGCGGGCAAGCTCGGCGTGCGCGACGTGCTGTTCGGCGGCCGGGTCTCCTACATCGCCCTGGCCGTGTTGCTGCTCACCGCGCTGATGGTGGGCGCGCTCGGCGGGTGGGTCGGCAACACGACCGCCGAGACCGTGCAGGCGTTCACCACCTCGAAGGTCACCCTCGAGACCAGCGACACCGGCGATCCGCCGGAGGGACGCATCACCAAGGTCGCCGACGCGGTCGCCGATTCGGTGGTCACCATCGAGGCCAAGAGCGACCAGGAGGGCTCACAGGGCTCCGGCGTCATCATCGACGGACGCGGCTACATCGTCACCAACAACCACGTCATCTCCGAGGCGGCCACCAACCCGGCCAAGTACAAGCTGACCGTCGTGTTCAACGACGGCAAGGAGGTACCGGCCAACCTCGTCGGCCGCGACCCCAAGACCGACCTGGCCGTGCTGAAGGTCGACAACGTCGACAACCTGACCGTGGCCAAGATGGGCGACTCGGACAAGCTGCGCGTCGGCGAAGAGGTGATCGCGGCGGGCGCCCCGCTGGGGCTGCGCAGCACGGTCACCGCGGGCATCATCAGCGCCCTGCACCGGCCCGTCCCGCTCTCCGGCGACGGCTCCGACACCGACACCGTCATCGACGGTGTGCAGACCGATGCCTCGATCAACCACGGCAACTCCGGCGGCCCGCTGATCGACATGGACGCCAACGTCATCGGCATCAACACCGCGGGCAAGTCGCTGTCCGACAGCGCCAGCGGGCTTGGCTTCGCCATTCCCGTCAACGAGGTCAAGACCGTCGTCGACGCGCTGATCAGGGACGGCCGCATCTCGCATCCGACGCTGGGCCTGACCGCCAAGTCCGTCAGCAACGACGTGGCCTCCGGCGCGCAGGTCGCCAACGTCAAGGCGGGCAGCGCCGCCGAGCGGGCCGGCATCCTCGAGAACGACGTCGTGGTGAAGGTCGGGGACCGCAGCGTCGCGGACGCTGACGAATTCGTGGTGGCCGTCCGGCAACTCAAGATCGGCGAGCCCGCCCCGATCGAAGTGGTCCGCGACGGCCGGCCGGTGACCCTGACGGTCACGCCGACCCCCGACGCCAGCACCGACTGATGTTCTCCAACATCGGCTGGGGGGAGATGCTGATCCTGGTGATCGCCGGGCTGGTGATCCTGGGACCCGAACGGCTGCCCGGCGCGATCCGCTGGACCTCCAGTGCGCTGCGCCAGGCCCGCGACTACGTCAGCGGCGCGACGACCCAGTTGCGCAAGGACTTCGGCCCCGAGTTCGAGGACCTCCGCGAACCCATCACCGAACTGCAGAAGCTGCGCGGGATGACGCCGCGAGCGGCGCTGACCAAACATCTGCTCGACGGCGACGACTCGTTCTTCACCGGGAATTTCGACCCGTCGGACCGCTCGACCAACGGCAAACCGGCCACCGCTCAGGAGAAGCCGGTCACCCCGGTGAACCCGCCCGAGCCGCACGAACCCAAGGCCCCGACCGCCACGCCGTTCGACAGCGACGCCACCTAGCCGTCAGCGGCCCGCGGGGTCCAGCCCGAGCGACATCCCGGCCAGCCCCCGTTTGCGCGCCGACAGCGCGTCGGCGATGCTGCGCAGCTCCTTGCCCGCCGGCGAGTCGGGTGCCGACAGCACCAGCGGCACGCCGGAGTCGCCCGCGGCGACCAGCGCCGGATCCAGCGGCACCTGACCGAGCAGCGGGACGTCCGCGCCGACGGACCGGGTGAGCGACTCGGCGACCTGGCGGCCACCGCCCTCACCGAACAGCTGCATCGTCGAACCGTCGGGCATCAGCAGACCGGACATGTTCTCCACCACGCCGACGATGCGCTGGCGGGTCTGCAGCGCGATCGCGCCGGCCCGTTCGGCCACCTCCGCGGCGGCCAGCTGCGGTGTGGTGACGACGAGGATCTCCGCGCCGGGGATCAGCTGGGCCACCGAGATCGCCACGTCACCGGTGCCCGGCGGGAGGTCGAGCAGCAGGACGTCGAGATCGCCCCAGAAGACGTCGGCGAGGAACTGCTGCAACGCCCGGTGCAGCATCGGGCCGCGCCACACCACCGGGGTGTTGCCCTGCGTGAACATCGCGATCGAGATGACCTTCACGTCGTGGGCGATGGGCGGCAGGATCATCGAGTCGACCTGGGTGGGTCGGTCGGTGGTGCCCATCATGCGCGGCACCGAGTGGCCGTAGATGTCGGCGTCGAGCAGACCGACGGACAGGCCGCGGGCGGCCATCGCCGCCGCCAGGTTCACCGTGACGCTCGACTTGCCGACGCCGCCCTTACCGGAGGCGACGGCGTAGACCCGGGTCAGCGAGCCGGGCTGGGCGAACGGGATCACGGGTTCGCGCGAGTCGCCCCGCAACTGCTTGCGCAGTTCGGCGCGCTGCTCGTCGTTCATCACGTCGAGGCTGACCCGCACCGCGCCGGTGCCGGGGACGTCGGCGACCGCCTGCTGCACCTGCGTGGTGATCTCGTTGCGCTTGGGGCATGCGGCGGTGGTCAGGTAGACCGCGACGTGCACGCTGTCGTCCGGCGCGATGGTGATCGCCTTGACCATGCCGAGCTCGGTGATCGGTCGTCGCAGTTCGGGGTCGATCACCTTGGCCAGCGCGGCGCGGATCGCGGCCTGGCGTTCATCGGGATTTTCGGACATCGCCTGCGAGTCTAGGCCGACCCGGCAGGCGGGTCGTACACGCGGGCGCTGCCGCTGCTCAGGCCGCCGGACCGGGTGCCGGACCGGTCCCCGCCAACGCCGGCCCCGGCGGGGGGACGGGCCCCGGTGCGGGTGCGGGCGCTGCTGCCGGGACGGGCCCGGGTGCGGGTGCTGCTGCCGGGACGGGTCCGGGCGCGGGCGCTGCGGGCGGGCCCGGCGGTAGCGGTCGGGAGCCGGCGCGGCCGCAGGCGGCGGTGTGTCCTCCAGGCAGAACACCACACAGCTGGGCGGCGGCGGGGGCGGGGAGCCAGCCACGGCGGCACCCAGGGTGGGGCGGCCGGGGCCGGTGCGGTGGTCGCGGGCGCGGCCGGGGCGGGACCGGGCAGCGGGCCGAGCCGCTGTCCCGGCGCGAACCCGGGCACGTTGGTGCCGGGCATCCGGCTGGCGTCGTTGCGGCTCAGCAGCGGCACCAGCGCCAGCGGGTCGTCCGCGGGCAGGCCGGTCGCGTTCTCCGGCGCACCGGGGCCGAGACCTTCCGGCCGGTCGAGGTGTGAATCGCCCATCGCGGGCACGGGCCCGGTGATCGGGGGCAGGTCCACCGGGACGACCCCGGTCGCGTAGCCGCCGGCCCAGCTCAGCACGTTGCGGGCGTAGGCGACCGAGTTGTTGTACCGCAGGATCGCCGACATCACCTGCGACGGGTCGCGCAGGTTCAGCCCGCCGCTGCACAGATAGCGGGCCGCGGCCAGGGTGGAGTCGTAGAGGTTCTGCACGTTCGCCTTACCGTCGCCGTCGCCGTCGGAGGCGTAGCGCGCCCAGGTGCCGGGCAGGAACTGCATCGGGCCCATCGCGCGGGCGTACGTCACCCGGTCGGCGGTGCGGCTCATCTCGATGATCTCGTTGCCGGGCAGCGTCCCGTCGAGGGCGGGGCCGTAGATCGGGCGGACCGCGGTGCCGCGGGAATCGGTCGCCCCGCCGGAGGCGTGTCCGGACTCGATGCGGCCGATGCCGGCGAGCAGGTTCCAGCTGACGCCGCAGTTCGGACTGGCGGCGGCCATCATCCGTTCGGCGTTGCGGTACGCGCTCAACGCCATCGCCGGGATCTTCAGGCTGCCGGGCGCGTTGACCACGACGGCCGGGGGCGGTGAGGACACAGTCGACGCGGCGATGCGGAAGGTGCTCGGCGGCCGCTTGACCGCCACCACCGACGGCCCCACGGGGTTTCGCGGTGACGTCTCGACGGCGGCCAGCGGGGTGACCGCGGCATTGCTCACCGAGTGGTGCAGACCCGGGGCCGAGGCCCCGACGGCGCCCGCCAGCACGAGCGGGGCGAGGATGACGATTCCGGCGGCCGGTTTGCGCAGCGCCCGGCCCGCGTGGCGTCGGGCCGCCGCCACCGCGGCTGCTCCCCCTATGTGCACTCCAACCGTCCTAAGCGTGTGCGCTGGCCCGACCCAGGTGTGTGAACCAAGTCACCATACATACCTCGCGTCACGTGCGTTGCGGCAATAGGCAACCCCGCTCAGCCGGTTCGTTTCGACCGCCGCTCGCCGCCGTCGTATTTCGCCCCCGATTCGCGTGCGTCGACGCCGCCGGCGGCCAGCAGGGCGGCGACCATCTCGCGGAGTTCCTCGAGTTCGCGGCGCAGGTAGTCGCGGGTGGCGACCTCGCCGACGGCCAGCCGCAGCGCGGCCAGTTCGCGGGCGAGGTACTCGGTGTCGGCCTTGGTCTGCGCGGCCCGCCGGCGGTCCTCGTCCAGCGACACCCGGTCGCGGTTCTCCTGGCGGTTCTGCGCCAGCAGGATCAAGGGCGCGGCGTAGGCGGCCTGGGTGGAGAACGCGAGGTTGAGCAGGATGAACGGGTACGGATCCCACTGCAGCGACACGGCGAACAGGTTCAGCGCGATCCAGACGATCACGATCACGGTCTGCACCAACAGGTAGCGGCCGGTGCCGAGGAAGCGGGCGACCCGCTCACCGAACTGGCCGACCGCCTCCCGGTCCACCGAGAACGAGATGCGGCGCGGACTGCGCGGGGTGTCCAGCCGACCGCGCGCCGACAACTCGCTCATGACGTCCCTTCGGTGCCGGTCAGTTCGGGTTCGGTGACCCGTTCGCGCCAGTCGTCGGGGAGCAGGTGGTCGAGGACGTCGTCGACCGACACCGCGCCCAGCAGGTGGTTCTCCTCGTCGACGACCGGACCGCAGACGAGATTGTAGGCCGCGAAGTAGCGCGTGACGGCGCCCAGCGAATCCTGCGGGCTCAGGCTCGGCAGGTCGGTGTCGAGGATCCCGCTGACCAAGGTGGCGGGTGGTTCGCGCAGCAGCCGCTGCAGGTGCACGCAACCCAGATAGTGGCCGGTGGGCGTCGCGGTGGGGGGCCGGGCGACGAACGCCAGCGAGGCCAGCGCCGGCGTCAGGTCGGGGTCGCGCACCCGGGCGAGCGCCTCGGCGACGGTGACGTCGGGCGCCAGCACCACCGGTTCGGAGGTCATCAGACCGCCCGCGGTGTCGGGGGAGTGGCTCAGCAGCCGGCGCACATCCTCGGAGTCCTCGGGATCCATCCGGCGCAGCAGCGTCTCGGCGTCGGCGGGCGTCATGGAGCCGAGCAGGTCGGCGGCGTCGTCGGGATCCATCGCCTCGAGCACGTCGGCCGCGCGGTCGGTCTTCATCTGGCGCAGCACGTCGGCCTGGTCGTCCATCGGCAGTTCCTGCAGCACGTCGGCGAGCCGTTCGTCGTCGAGCGCGTTGACCACCTCGTAGCGACGTTTGGCGGGCAACTCGCGGATCGCCTCGGCGACCTCCACCGCCCGCTGCCCCTCGAACTGTTCGAGCAGCGAAGCCACGCCCTGGTCGGGCATCGCCAGACCCGACGGCGTGAGGCCGTGGACGTGATGCCATTCGACGACGTGGATGTTCGAGCGGCGGCCGAGGCGACGCTGGGTGCGCACGGCGACGCGGGTGACCAGCCAGTCGCGGGTGCGGCTCTGCTCGATGCCGAGATCGACCACGACGACGTCGATTCCGGCGAGCTCGGTCAGGTCCGGATCGTCGACGCGCACGCGGGTCTCGAGTACCTGACCCAGCACCAGCACCTCACCGGGACGTTGCACGAACTTCCGCAGCGACACATTGGCCGTCGTGAGGGTGACCGCGCTCGGCTCGATCGCGGTGACGCGCAGGATCGGAACGAAAATCCTTCGCCGGGTGAGCAATTCGACGACGAGTCCGAGGACGCGCGGCTGTTGGCGGACGATGCTGATGCTGATCACCACATCGCGCACGCGGCCGATCGACTCGCCGTCGGGGCCGAGTACCGCCATTCCCGCGAGCCGCGCTGCGTAGACCCTGTTCACCGCCGCCATGACTCAAAGGGTAGAGAGTAGAACCGTGACATACGCGCCTCGACCCCGCGAACTCGACGATTCCGCCCGCCCGCGCCGGACCTGCCTCTCGGTGCCCGGCAGCAGCGCCAAGATGATCGAGAAGGCCAAGGGTTTGCCGGCCGACGAGGTGTTCCTCGATCTGGAGGACGCGGTGGCGACCGAGGCCAAGGCCGAGGCGCGTACCCGGGTCGCGCTGGCGCTGGGCGAATCCGGTTGGGGCGCACAGGTTCGCGGTGTGCGGGTCAACGACTGGACCACACCGTGGACCTACGCCGACGTCATCGAGGTGGTGTCGACCGCCGGCGCGCACCTCGACATCATCGTGTTGCCGAAGGTCACCGACGTCTCGCACGTCCACGCGCTCGATCTGCTGCTGACCCAACTCGAGACGACACACGGGTTGCCCGTCGGCCGCATCGGCATCGAGGCGCAGATCGAGAACGCCCAGGGCCTGACCAACATCGACGCGATCGCCGCGGGTCCGCGCGTGCGGGCGCTGGTGCTCGGGCCCGCCGACCTGATGGCCAGCCTCAACATGCGGACCCTGGTCGTCGGGGAACAGCCCGAGGGTTACGACGTCGGCGACGCCTACCACCACATCCTGATGCGCATCCTCATCGCGGCCCGCACCCACGGCGTGCTGGCGATCGACGGACCGTTCCTGAAGGTGCGCGACGTCGAGGCCTTCCGCCGGGTGGCGGGCCGCTCGGCGGCGCTGGGCTTCGACGGCAAATGGGTGTTGCATCCGGATCAGATCACCGCGGGCAACGAGATCTTCAGCCCGCGCCAGCAGGACTACGACCACGCCGAGTTGGTCCTCGAGGCCTACGAGTGGCACACGTCGCGCGCCGGCGGCGCCCGCGGTGCGGTGATGCTCGGCGACGAGATGATCGACGAGGCCAGCCGCAAGATGGCGCTGGTGATCGCCGCCAAGGGCCGCGCCGCGGGGATGACCCGCCGGGGCGAGCCGTTCCGCCCGCCCAGCTGACCGTCAGACGTTCATGAAGACGACGGTCATCACCAGGCCGGCGAGCAGCGACACCGCGCCGACGGCGATCCCGGCGATGGCCAGGCCCTGGCCTTCTTCCTGGTTCTGCTTGATCTGATTGAGCGAGACCAGGCCGAGCGCGATGCCCGCGACCGAGCCGATGCAGCAGATGAACCCGATCAGCGACGCGACCAGCGACCAGATCGCCAGCGAATTGGTCTTGGGCGCCGCACCGTACGCGCCGCCGTACGGCGGATATCCGGGCGGCGGGGGCGGATAGCCCGCGGGTGCGTCATAGCCGCCGTACGACCCGTACGGCTGGTACCCCGGTGGCGGCGGCGGATACCCCGGCTGCTGGTAGCCGGGTGTTTCGTAACCGGGCTGCTCGTAACCGGGCTGCTCGTAACCGGGCTGCTGGTAGCCGGGCTGCTGATACCCGGGCTGATCGAAACCGGGGGTGGGCGGCGGGTAGCCCGGCGGCTGGCCGTAGGCCGGCGCTTCGTACCCGCCGGCGGGCGGCTCGGCGCCGCCGGAACCGGACTCCGCTGGTGACGACTGCTCGGGGTCTCGGTCCGGATTCGTCATGATGTCAACCTAGCGCACGGCGGGACCGGCGGGCAGCGGTCCGAACCGGGCACGAATCGGGTAGTCGAGACGTTGAATCGATGAGAACACGCTGCCGAAACCGGCGTCCTAGAGGAGAATGACGAGCGATGACGAGTCCTTTCCAGTCCGGACCGACCCCGGGCGCACCGGGCGCGACGCCCACCCCACAGGCAGGCGGTCGCGGTGTGCCCGGCCCGCTGCCCACGCCGCCGAAGGGCTGGCCGATCGGGTCGTACGCGACCTACGCCGAGGCCCAGCGTGCGGTGGACTACCTGTCCGATCAGCAGTTCCCCGTCCAGCAGGTGACCATCGTCGGGGTGGACCTGATGCAGGTGGAGCGGGTCACCGGCCGGCTGACGTGGCCCAAGGTCCTCGGCGGCGGTGTGCTGACCGGCGCCTGGCTCGGTCTGTTCATCGGCCTGATCCTCGGTTTCTTCAGCCCGAACCCGTGGAGCGCACTGCTCACCGGCCTGATCGCCGGCGTGTTCTTCGGCCTCATCACCTCGGCGATCCCGTACGCGATGGCGCGCGGCACAAGGGATTTCAGCTCGACCATGCAACTGGTCGCCGGCCGCTACGACGTCCTGTGCGACCCACAGAACGCCGAACAGGGCCGGGATCTGCTGGCGCGCTTGACGATCTGACAGGCCACGCGGAGGTCACGATCGGGCCGAGATAGCGGCCCGCAGCGGCCGAAGTGTTGCACATCACGCACGTCTCCCTCTACGGTTTGCCCGCGGGAGGTTCCCCGCCGAAGCCGCTTGGCGGCGACATGGGAACGGACGGGAGGCTGGCGGTGCGCGCTCGGCGGCTATCGGCTGCAGCAGTCGCCGCGCTGACGACGGCGTCGACCCTGTCGGCGTGCAGTTCCGGCGACGGTGGAATCGTCATCAACTACTACACCCCGGCGAACGAGGCGGCGACCTTCACCGCGGTCTCCGAGCGCTGTAACGACGAACTCGGCGGGCGCTTCCGGATCCAGCAGCGCAACCTGCCCAAGGGCGCCGACGACCAGCGCCTGCAGCTCGCCCGCCGGCTCACCGGCAACGACCGCTCGCTCGACGTGATGGCGCTCGACGTGGTCTGGACCGCGGAGTTCGCCGAGGCCGGTTGGGCGCTGCCGCTGTCCGACGACCCGGCGGGACTGGCCGAGGCCGACGCGAACGCCAACACCCTGCCGGGGCCGCTGGAGACCGCGAAGTGGCAGGACAAGCTCTACGCGTCGCCGATCACCACCAATACGCAATTGCTCTGGTACCGGCCCGATCTGATGGCGCAGGCGCCGACCACCTGGGACGGCATGGTCGCCGAGGCGACCCGGCTGCACGCCGAGGGCGGCCCGAGCTGGATCGCCGTCCAGGGCAAGCAGTACGAGGGTCTGGTGGTGTGGTTCAACACGCTGCTTGAGAGTGCGGGCGGTCAGGTGCTCTCCGACGACGGCCAGCGGGTGACGCTGACCGACACCCCGGAGCACCGGGCGGCCACCGTCAAGGCGTTGCAGATCATCAAATCAGTGGCCACCGCGCCGGGCGCCGATCCGTCGATCACGCAGACCGACGAGACCACCGCGCGTCTGGCGCTCGAACAGGGCAAGGCCGCACTCGAGGTGAACTGGCCCTACGTGCTGCCGTCGTTCCTGGAGAACGCGGTCAAGGGCGGGGTGTCGTTCCTGCCGCTCGACGAGGATCCGGCGCTCGCGGGCAGCATCAACGAGGTCGGCACGTTCTCACCCAGCGACGAGCAGTTCACCCGCGCGTTCGACGCCAGCCGGCCGGTGCTCGGGTTCGCGCCGTATCCGGGCGTCAACCCGGGGGAGCCGGCGAAGGTCACCCTCGGCGGGCTCAACCTCGCCGTCGCCAAGACCACCCAGCATCCCGCGGAGGCGTTCGAGGCGGTGCGCTGCCTGCGCAACGTCGAGAACCAGCGCTACACGTCGGTGGAGGGCGGCCTGCCCGCCGTGCGGGCGTCGCTGTACGACGACCCGGCGTTCCAGAAGGAGTACCCGCAGTACGAGATCATCCGCGACCAGCTGACCAACGCCGCGGTGCGGCCGGCGACGCCGGTGTACCAGGCGGTGTCGACGCGGATGTCGGTGACGCTCGCGCCGATCAACCAGATCGACCCGGAACGCACGGCCGACGAACTGACCGAGCAGGTGCAGAAGGCCATCGACGGTAAGGGGCTGATCCCGTGACGGCCACGATGGAACCCGCGGCGCAGACCAAACCGCCGACCGCGGCGAGCGGCGGCACCGACGATGCCCGCTCCGAGCGACGGCTGGCGTTCCTGCTGATCGCCCCGGCGGTCATCCTGATGCTGGCCGTCACCGCCTACCCGATCGGGTACGCGGTGTGGTTGAGCCTGCAGCGCTACAACCTGGCCGAGCCGGACGACGTGGCGTTCGTCGGGCTGGAGAACTACATCACCGTGCTCAGCGATGGCTACTGGTGGACGGCGTTCGCGGTGACGCTGGCGATCACCGTGGTGTCGGTCGCCATCGAGTTCGTCATCGGCATGGCGCTGGCACTGGTCATGCACCGCACGATCTTCGGCAAGGGTGTGGTGCGCACCGCGATCCTGGTGCCCTACGGCATCGTGACCGTCGCGGCGTCCTACAGCTGGTACTACGCGTGGACGCCGGGCACCGGCTACCTGGCCAACCTGCTGCCCGAGGGCAGTGCGCCGCTGACCGAGCAGCTGCCGTCGCTGGCCATCGTGGTGCTCGCCGAGGTGTGGAAGACGACGCCGTTCATGGCGCTGCTGCTGCTGGCCGGTCTGGCGCTGGTCCCGCAGGATCTACTCAACGCGGCGCAGGTCGACGGCGCCGGCGCCTGGAAGCGGCTGGTGAAAGTCATTCTGCCGCTGATCAAACCGGCGATCCTGGTGGCGTTGCTGTTCCGCACGCTCGACGCGTTCCGCATCTTCGACAACATCTACGTCCTCACCGGCGGCGCCAACAACACCGGCTCGGTGTCGATCCTCGGGTACGACAACCTGTTCAAGGCGTTCAACCTGGGGCTCGGTTCGGCGATCAGCGTGCTGGTGTTCCTGTCGGTGGCGATCATCGCGTTCATCTACATCAAGGTGTTCGGCGCATCGGCCCCGGGTTCGGACGAGGAAAGGCGCTGAGGTGAACGAGCGGGTCAGCCCCGGGCGCGCGACCGGGTGGACGATCGTCAACATCATCGTGGTGCTCTACGCGCTGTTCCCGGTGCTGTGGATCCTGAGCCTGTCGCTGAAGTCCACGGCAACGGTCAAGGACGGCAAGCTGATTCCGTCGGAGATCACGTTCGCCAACTACAAGGCGATCTTCACCGGCAACGCCTTCACCTCGGCGCTGCTGAACTCCATCGGCATCGGGCTGATCACCACCTTCATCGCCGTGGTGATCGGCGGGATGGCCGCCTACGCGGTG
Organism: Mycolicibacterium litorale; assembly: GCF_014218295.1. Next base: position 4,029,767 of record NZ_AP023287.1, on the reverse strand, counting down.
GCCCGCCTGACGTTCCCGGGCAAGCGGCTGCTGATCGGCGTCGCGCTGCTGATCGCGATGTTCCCCCACATCTCGCTGGTCACACCGATTTTCAACATCGAGCGCGCCCTCGGGCTGTTCGACACCTGGCCCGGGTTGATCATCCCGTACATCACGTTCGCGCTGCCGCTGGCGATCTACACGCTCTCGGCGTTCTTCCGGGAGATCCCATGGGATCTGGAGAAGGCCGCCAAGATGGACGGGGCGACGCCGGCTCAGGCGTTCCGCATGGTGATCGCACCGCTGGCCGCGCCGGGTATCGTGACCGCCGCCATCCTGGTCTTCATCTTCGCGTGGAACGACCTGCTGCTGGCGCTGTCGCTGACGGCGACGGAGCGGGCGATCACCGCGCCGGTGGCGATCGCGAACTTCACCGGCAGCTCGCAGTTCGAGGAGCCGACGGGGTCGATCGCGGCCGGCGCCATGGTGATCACGATCCCGATCATTGTCTTTGTCCTGATCTTCCAGCGACGGATTGTCGCCGGGTTGACGTCCGGTGCGGTGAAGGGGTAGCTCGATGGCCGAAATCGTCTTGGACCGGGTGACCAAGAGTTACCCGAACGGTGCGACGGCCGTGAAGGATCTGTCGATCACCATCGCCGACGGCGAGTTCATCATCCTGGTCGGGCCGTCCGGCTGCGGTAAGTCGACGACGCTGAACATGATCGCCGGCCTGGAGGACATCACCTCGGGTGAACTACGCATCGGCGGGCAGCGGGTCAACGACAAGGCGCCCAAGGACCGCGACATCGCGATGGTGTTCCAGTCCTACGCGCTGTATCCGCACATGACCGTCCGGCAGAACATCGGGTTCCCGCTCACCCTGGCCAAGGTCTCCAAACAGGAGATCAACGCCAAGGTCGAGGAGACCGCGAAGATCCTGGACCTCACCGAACTGCTGGACCGCAAACCCGGTCAGCTCTCGGGTGGTCAGCGCCAGCGGGTGGCGATGGGGCGGGCCATCGTGCGCAACCCCAAGGCGTTCCTGATGGACGAACCGCTGAGCAACCTGGACGCCAAGCTGCGTGTGCAGATGCGTTCGGAGATCGCCCGGCTGCAGAACCGGCTGGGCACCACCACCGTCTACGTCACCCACGACCAGACCGAGGCGATGACGCTCGGCGACCGCGTGGTGGTCATGCTGGCGGGGGTGGCCCAGCAGATCGGCTCACCCGAGGAGCTCTACAACCGGCCGGCGAACCTGTTCGTCGCCGGTTTCATCGGGTCGCCGGCGATGAACTTCTTCCCGGCCACGCTCACCGATGTCGGCGTGCGCCTGCCGTTCGGTGAGGTCACGCTCACCCAGGAGGCGCAGGACCTGATCAGCCGCCGGGGTAAACCGAAGAACGTCATCGTCGGGGTCCGCCCCGAGCACCTGGAGGACGCGTCGGTGGTCGACGGCTACGCGCGGATCCGGGCGCTGACCTTCGAGGTCAAGGCCGACATGGTCGAGTCGCTCGGCGCCGAGAAGTACGTGCACTTCCGCACCGAGGGAGCCGGTGCGCAGTCCGATCAGCTGGCGCAGCTCGCCGTCGAATCCGGCCAGGGCGAGAACGAGTTCGTGGCGCGGGTGTCCACCGAATCCCCGGTCCGCCAAGGGGAGACGATCACCCTCGCGCTCGACACGTCGAAGCTGGTGATCTTCGATGCGGATTCGGGGGAGAACCTCACGATTCCCGACGAGAAGTCCTCCGCCACACCGACGATCGCAGAACCCGAGCAGCCCGGCGAGTGACCGATGTCCTGACCGTGGTGCGCGCCCAGCTGGGCGAGCATTTCCGGCGGGCCGGGATCACCGCGGAGCCCGTCGCCGCCAGCGTCACGTTCCTGGGCACCGAGCGGATCGAGGTGCTGCGGTTCGGCCCCGACCCGGACGGCGTCGCGCACTACGTGTCGCTTGGCTGTTCGCGCCATCCGATGTTCGATCCCACGGAGCTGGTGACCGATCCGGTGCACGGGCCGCGTGCGGAAGTCGTTGTGTCGCTGCGTGGTTCGACGCCGAAGGGGCTGGCCCGTTCGCTGGCAGTGGTGGCCGCCGCACCCGCCGTCGAGGGGCTGGTGCTGGAGGCGGACGCGTTGATCGACCTCGAGACTCCGCTGTGGGAGCCGGCGCCGTTCACCGCTTTCCTGTTGGGCCGCAGCGACATCGACGATATCGCCCTGCCCGGCCCGATGCCCGCGGTGACGGTGTTCTCGGCCACGCCGATCACCCCGACCGAGGCGGCGTGGGTGCGGCTCAAGGGCGCCGACGCGATGCGGGAGGCGTGGGCGACCGACGGTGTGGATGTCCTCGATCCCCATCGAAGAGCGGCGAGCCCCAGCTAGAGCCAGTGGTTGCGGCGGAAGGTGCGGTAGAGCAGCCCGCACACCGTCACCATCACCAGCAGCACCGCCGGGTAGCCCCACACCTGGTGCAGTTCGGGCATGTGGTCGAAGTTCATCCCGTAGATGCCGGCGAGCGCGGTCGGCACCGCTGCGATGGCGACCCACGACGAGATCTTGCGCATGTCGACGTTCTGCTGCATCGCCACCTTGCCGAGCGCGGCCTGCACCAGCGAGCTGAGCATGTCGTCGTAGCTGCCGATGCGGTCGGAGGCGCGGATGTTGTGGTCGAGGACGTCGCGCATGTAACGGCGCACCTCGATGGAGATCAGATCGTCGAAGTCGCCGATCCGCTGCAGCGCCGGCGTCAGCGGCGCGACCGCGCGGCGCAGTTCCACCACTTCGCGTTTGAGAAGGTAGATGTGTTCGATGTTGGTGCGTGACCGGGGCGAGAAGATGTCCTCTTCCATCGCGTCGATATCGGTCTCGACCATCTCGGTGACGTCGAGGTAGCTGTCGACGACGTGGTCGGCGATCGCGTGCATCACCGCGTACGGGCCGAGCGCGAGGACAGCCGGGGTGGCTTCGAGGTGCCTGCGGACCCCGGTCAGTCCGCTGTGGTCGCCGTGGCGGACGGTGACGACGAACTGGGGTCCGACGAACACCATGATCTCGCCGGTCTCGACGATCTCGCGCACCTTGGCCATCGACTCGTGCTCGATGTACTTGACCGTCTTGAGGACCAGGAACAACGTGTCGTCGTACCGCTCGACCTTGGGTCGCTGATGGGCGTGCACCGCGTCTTCGACGGCCAGTTCGTGCAGCCCGAACACGTCGGCGACCGTTTGCATCTGGTGTTCGTCGGGTTCGTGCAGGCCGATCCATACGAACGCCGACCGGCCCTCGCCGGCGAGTTCGCGGGCCCGCTGCAGCGCGGACGCGTGGGTGAACCTTCCCGGCAACCGCTCGCCGTCGCAGTACACACCGCAGTCGACGACCGCCCGCGCCACCGGGACATGGAAAGACGGCACCCGCAGATGGTACGCGCCCGCACCGGTCAGCGGAGCTCACCGAGGGGTGATAGGGGCCGGTGAGATCGCGGGGTCCGTTACTGTGACGTCGTGGCTGAGATGGTCCGTACCCCGCAAGTCGTCATCGATGACGAAGAGATCTTCGCCGCGCACGAGGGCGGCAAACTCTCGGTGGAATTGAAGGCACCGCTGGACACCCAGCGGGCGCTGTCGATCGCCTACACACCGGGGGTGGCCCAGGTGAGCCGGGCCATCGCGAACGACCCCGCACTGGCCGCGAAGTACACGTGGGCCAACCGCCTGGTCGCGGTCGTCAGCGACGGCAGCGCCGTGCTCGGCCTCGGCGACATCGGCGCGGCCGCGTCGCTTCCGGTGATGGAGGGCAAGAGCGCGCTGTTCAAGACGTTCGGCGGCCTCGATTCGATCCCGATCGTGCTGGACACCAAGGACCCCGACGAGATCGTCGAGACGCTGGTGCGTCTGCGTCCGACGTTCGGTGCGGTCAACCTCGAGGACATCTCCGCGCCGCGCTGCTTCGAGATCGAACGCCGCGTCATCGAGGCGCTGGACTGTCCGGTCATGCACGACGATCAGCACGGCACCGCGATCGTCGTGCTCGCCGCGCTGATGGGCGCCGCCACGGTCCTCGACCGCGACATGTCCGCGCTGCGGGTGGTGATCTCGGGGGCCGGCGCCGCAGGCGTCGCATGCGCCAACATCCTGCTGGCCGCCGGGATCCCGGACGTAACCGTGCTGGACAGCAAGGGCATCGTCCACAGCGGACGCGACGACCTCAACTCGTTCAAGGCCGAACTGGCCGAGCGCACCAACCCGGCGGGCCGCACCGGCGGGATCGCCGAGGCGCTCGACGGCGCCGACATGTTCCTCGGCCTGTCGGCCGGTGTCGTCCCGGAGGAGGCGGTCGCGACGATGGCGCCGGGTGGCATCGTGTTCGCGCTGTCCAATCCCGACCCGGAGATCCACCCGGACGCGGCGCGCAAGTACGCCGCCGTCGTCGCGACCGGGCGCAGCGACTTCCCGAACCAGATCAACAACGTGCTGGCGTTCCCCGGCGTGTTCCGCGGCGCGCTCGACGCCGGGGCGCGGCGGATCACCGAGCGGATGAAGGTGGCCGCGGCCGAGGCGATCTTCTCGGTGGTCGGTGACGAACTGGCCGTCGACCACATCGTGCCCAGTGCGCTCGACCCGCGGGTGGCTCCGGCGGTGGCCGCCGCAGTCGCGGCCGCGTCCGACTCCTGACGTCGCTGTGCGCCGTCTTCTGGTCGCACTGTGCGCGGTGGTGCTGACCGCTTGCGCGGGACCACAGTCCGGGCCGTCGTTGACGATCGGCTCCGCCGGGGACGACGCATCGCTCCTCACCGCGCACCTCTATGCCGCCGCGCTGCGGCATTACGGCACCGCGACGCGGGTGGAGTCGACCGCCGACCCGTTGCCCGCGCTCGACGCCGGTGACGTCGCGGTCGTCCCCGGGCTGACCGGGCGGTTGCTGCAGCGGTTCCAGCCGGAGGCGACCGCCCGTGCGGCCGAGCAGGTGTACCGGGACATGGTGTCGGCGCTTCCGGAGGGGATCGGGGCCGGCGACTACACCACCGCGGCCGAAGACAAACCGGCACTCGCGGTCACGGAGTCGACCGTCGACGCGCTCGGCGGCCACGACATGTCGGCGCTGGCCCGTCGGTGCGACATCCGTCCGGGCAGCGTCCCCGCGGCGCGCACGCCCGCGGTCATCGGTACCTGCCGGTTGCCGAAGCCACGCGAATTCCCGGACGCCGCAACGCTGTTCGCCGCCCTCGAGGCCGGCGACATCGACGCCGCGTGGACCACGACGGCGGCGCCGGGGATCCCGTCGGAACTGGTGGTGCTCACCGACCGCACCTCGCTGGTGCGTGCGGAGAACGTGGTGCCGCTGTATCGGCGCAACACCCTCGACGAATCGCAGATCCTCGCGCTCAACGAGGTGGCCGGAGTGCTCGACACCGCGGCGCTGGCGCAGATGCGGGCTCGGGTCCGCGACGGCGCGGACCCGGCGGCGGTGGCCGACGAATGGCTCGCCGCCCACCCGCTGCGTGACTGACGGTCAGTCAGTGGGGGCGTGGCAGCAGTTTGCCGGTCACCTTGGAGAACAGCCGCTGGTAATGCGGACCGACGATCCGGATCACCGCGTCGAGCACCTTGGCGTCGTTGCCGATCAGCACGCGCGCCTTGTTCTTCCGGACACCGTCGAGAATGACCCTGGCCGCGGTCTCGGGTGAGGTCTTGGCGAGCTTCTTGTCGAAGAGCTTGGCGAGCTGCTCCGGCTCGAGCCCCTCGGCGGCGGTGGCGTTGCGGGCGATGGCGGTCTTGATGCCGCCGGGATGCACGGTGGTCACCTTCACCGGGTGACCCGCGGCCGCCATCTCCTGATTCAGCGCCTCGGTGAAGCCGCGGACCGCGAACTTGGCCGCGTTGTAGGCGCCCTGGCCGGGCACCGAGAACAGCCCGAAGACGCTGGAGACGTTGACGACGTGTCCATCGCCCGAGGCGATCAGGTGGGGCAGGAACGCCTTGGTCCCGTTGACCACACCCCAGAAGTCGACGTCCATCACCCGTTCGATGTCCTTGAACTGGCTGACCTCGATGTCGCCGGTGAACGCGATCCCGGCGTTGTTGTAGATCTGGTTGACCTTGCCGAAGTGCTCTGCGACCGCGTCGGCGTAGAGCAGGAACGCCTCACGTTCGGTGACGTCGAGGCGGTCGCACTTCACCGGTGCGCCGATCGCCTTGATGCGCTCCTCGGTCTCGGCGAGCCCCTCGGTGTTGACGTCGCTGATCGCCACGCTGGCCCCGGAGCGGGCCAGTTCGATCGCCAGCGCCTGCCCGATACCGGAGCCGGCACCGGTCACGACGGCCACTTTCCCAGCGAAGCCCTGCATACCCACGCTCCTCGTCTCAGTTGACTCGCGTCGAGGTTAGTCGGTACTCGCGGTACCGGTGCAGCGGGGTAACGGTCTGCTCGTCGCCCGCGATGGTCCTGTCATGAAGCGCTTTCACCGCGCGGCCGTCGCGTCGCTCGCCGTCTCGGGCATGATCGGATCCGCCATGTCGCTGGGCGCCGGGTCGGCCGGCGCCGACACCGCGACCGACATGTTCCTGTCCGCCCTGGCCGGTTCCGGCGTCACCGGGGTCGACACGGCCACCGCGGTGCGGGTCGGACAGCAGGTCTGCCCGATGCTCGCCGAGCCGGGCCAGAACGTCGCCAACGTGGCCGCCGACGTCGCCGACGCGATCGGCCGCCCGCTCGGGCCGGCCACCATGTTCACCGGCCTGGCGATCCAGATCTTCTGCCCGGGCGCGGTCGCGGCGCTCGCCTACGGCAAGTCACCCCTGCCCCTGCCCGGGCTGTAACTTTTCGCCGAAACGAACGTTTGGGCGCGGAAGTGCGAGTAATCCGCGCCCAAACGTCGATCTCGGCATCCGGCCCTACGGCGCGAACGCCTCGTCGAGAATCTCCTGCTGCTCGACCGCGTGCACCTTCGACGACCCCGACGACGGCGCCGACATGGCCCGCCGCGAGATCCGCTTGATGCCCGTGAAGTAGTCCGGCAGCATCTCGGGCAACGTCAGCCCGAACGTCGGCCACGCCCCCTGGTTGGCCGGTTCCTCCTGCACCCAGAACTTCTCCTCGACGTTCGGATACCGGTCGAGGGTCTCGGCCAGCCGCCGCTTCGGCAGCGGGGCGAGCTGCTCGATCCGGACGATCGCGATGTCGTCGCGGTTCTCCTTCTTCTTGCGGGCCGCCAGCTCGTAGTAGAGCTTCCCGCTGGTCAGCAGGATGCGCGTGACCTTCTCGCGGTCGCCGTCGCCGTCGGTGTAGGTCGGCTCCTCGAGCACCGAGCGGAACTTCTGCTCGGTGAAGTCGCGGATGTCGCTGACCGCCGCCTTGTTGCGCAGCATCGACTTCGGCGTGAACACGATCAGCGGCCGCTGGATCCCGTCCAGGCTGTGCCTGCGCAGCAGGTGGAAGTAGTTCGCCGGTGTCGACGGCATCGAGATCGTCATCGACCCTTCGGCCCACAGCTGCAGGAACCGTTCGATGCGGCCCGAGGTGTGGTCGGGACCCTGGCCCTCGTGGCCGTGCGGCAGCAGCAGCACGACGTCGGAGAGCTGACCCCACTTCGCCTCACCGGAGCTGATGAACTCGTCGATGATCGGCTGGGCACCGTTGATGAAGTCGCCGAACTGCGCCTCCCACAGCACCATCGCGTCGGGGTTGCCGACGGAGTAGCCGTACTCGAAGCCCACCGCGGCGAACTCCGACAGCGGCGAGTCGTACACCAGGAACTTGCCACCGGTCGGGTTGCCGTCGGGATCGGTGGCCAGCAACTGCAGCGGGGTGAACTCCTTGCCGGTCTTGCGGTCGATCACCACGGAATGGCGCTGGGTGAACGTGCCGCGCCGGGTGTCCTGACCGCTCAACCGGACCAGCTTGCCCTCGGCGATCATGGTGCCCAACGCCAGCAGCTCGGCGAACGCCCAGTCGACCTTGCCCTCGTAGGCCATCTCGCGGCGCTTCTCGAGCACCGGCTTGACGCGCGGGTGCACGGTGAAGCCTTCGGGCACCGCCAGGAACGCGTCGCCGATGCGGGCCAGCAGCGACTTGTCCACCGCGGTGGCCAGTTTGGCCGGGATCTGCTGATCGGCCTCCACCGACTCGCTCGGGGCGATGTCGTGCTTCTCGAGGTCGCGGACCTCGTTGAACACCCGCTCCAGCTGGCCCTGGTAGTCGCGCAGCGCGTCCTCGGCCTCCTTCATGGAGATGTCGCCGCGGCCGATCAGCGCTTCGGTGTAGCTCTTGCGGACCCCGCGCTTGGTGTCGATCACGTCGTACATCGCCGGCTGGGTCATCGACGGGTCGTCACCCTCGTTGTGCCCGCGGCGGCGGTAGCACAGCATGTCGATGACGACGTCCTTCTTGAACCGCTGCCGGAAGTCGACGGCCAGCTTGGCCACCCACACCGCGGCCTCGGGATCGTCGCCGTTGACGTGGAAGATCGGCGCGCCGATCATCTTCGCCACGTCGGTGGAGTACTCCGAGGACTTGGCCGCCGACGGCGAGGTGGTGAAGCCGATCTGGTTGTTGACGATGATGTGGATGGTCCCGCCGGTGCGGTAGCCGGGCAGCAGCGCCATGTTGAGCACCTCGGCGACCACGCCCTGTCCGGCGAACGCGGCGTCGCCGTGCAGCATCAGCGGGACGACGGTGTAGCCGTCGTCGCCCTCGCCCTTGTCGAGCAGGTCCTGCTTGGCGCGCACCAGGCCTTCCATCACCGGGTCGACGGCCTCGAGGTGGCTCGGGTTGGCGGTCAGCGACACCGTGATGTCGTTGTCGCCGAACATCTGCAGGTAGGTGCCGCTGGAGCCGAGGTGGTACTTCACGTCGCCCGAGCCGTGCGCCTGCGACGGGTTGAGGTTGCCCTCGAACTCGCTGAAGATCTGGCTGTAGGGCTTGCCGACGATGTTGGCCAGCACGTTGAGCCGGCCGCGGTGCGGCATACCGATGACGACCTCGTCGAGTGCGTGCTCGGCGCACTGGTCGATGACCGCGTCCATCATCGGGATGACGGTCTCCGCGCCCTCCAGGGAGAACCGTTTCTGCCCGACGTATTTGGTCTGCAGGAAGGTCTCGAAGGCCTCGGCGGCGTTGAGCCGGCTCAGGATGTACTTCTGCTGGGCGACGGTGGGCTTCTCGTGCTTGCCCTCGATGCGCTCCTGCAGCCACTGCTGCTGTTCGGGTTCGAGGATGTGGGTGTACTCGACGCCGATGTGGCGGCAGTACGCATCCCGCAGCACGGCCAGCACGTCGCGCAGCTTCTTGCGCTCGGCGCCGGCGAACCCGTTCACCTTGAACTCGCGGTCCAGATCCCACAGCGTCAGCCCGTGCGTCAGCACGTCGAGGTCGGGGTGGCTGCGAAAGCGGTCCTTGTCGAGGCGCAGCGGGTCGATGTCGGCCATCAGGTGGCCGCGGTTGCGGTACGCCGCGATCAGTTCGATGACGCGGGCGTTCTTGTCCTCGATCGGATCGGGGTTGTCGGTGCGCCAGCGGACCGGCTCGTACGGGATCCCCAGCTCGCGGAAGATCTCGTCGAAGAAGTCGTCGGACAGCAGCAGCTGGTGCACGGTCCGCAGGAAGTCACCGGACTCCGCACCCTGGATGATGCGGTGGTCGTAGGTGGAGGTCAGCGTGATCAGCTTGCCGATGCCGAGGTCGGCGATGCGTTCCTCGCTGGCGCCCTGGAACTCCGCCGGGTACTCCATCGCCCCGACACCGATGATGGCGCCCTGGCCGCGCATCAGCCGGGGCACGGAGTGCACGGTGCCGATGGTGCCCGGGTTGGTCAGCGAGATCGTCACGCCGGAGAAGTCCTCGGCGGTGAGCTTGCCGTCGCGGGCGCGCCGCACGATGTCCTCGTAGGCGGCGATGAACTGCCCGAACGCCATCGTGTCGGCCTTCTTGATGGCCGCCACGACGAGTTGGCGGTTGCCGTCCTTGCCGGCCAGGTCGATCGCCAGACCCAGGTTGGTGTGCGCCGGGGTGACCGCGTTCGGCTTCCCGTCCACCTCCGCGAAATGGCGGTTCATGTTCGGGAACTTCTTGACCGCCTGGACGATCGCGTAGCCGATCAGATGGGTGAAGCTGATCTTGCCGCCGCGGGTGCGCTTGAGGTGGTTGTTGATGACGACGCGGTTGTCGATCATCAGCTTCGCCGGGATGGCGCGCACGCTGGTCGCGGTCGGCACCTCCAGCGAGGCGGACATGTTCTTGGCGACCGCGGCGGCCGCACCGCGCAGCACCTGGTTCTGATCGCCGCCGTCGGACGGCTGGGCGGTCGGCTTCGGGGCCGGCTTCGACTCCTTGGCGGGGGCCTTCGCGGTGCCGTTGCTCGACGAGGACTTGCTCGGCGGTGGGTCGGCGGGTTGGGCCTTCGGCTTGGCTTCCGCTGCCTCGGCTTCGGTCGGTTTCGATGCGGTGGCCTTGGGCGCCGGAGCGGGCGCCGGCTCCGGCGGGGCCTTGGGCGCGGCGGTGGTGGTGGTGCTCGCCTGCCGGCCGTTGCCGCTCGCGCTCGAATCGGTGGTCGGTTCCGGGTTGTAGTCGACGAGGAACTCGTGCCAACTGGGGTCTACCGACGAGGGATCCTCGCGGAATTTGCGATACATCTCCTCGACCAACCATTCGTTCTGGCCGAATGGTGAAGGTGAACTGCTCACGGCAGCTACTCGCCTCGATTCCGTCATCTCAGGCGAGCATGGCAAGGTGCTCGCCGCTCATGTTCTGTTCTGCGGTTACCCGCTTTCGCGCCGCCTAAAGGCTAGCGCTCCGGCCAGGACGGGACCACGGCAACGCCGCCTTGTTCACGTTCTGGTCGTAGTGGTCACGGATTCGGCTCCGCCGTCGGCAACACGTGCAGCGTCGCCGGCCAACGCGGCGGCGGCGCGCCGAACGCCGACCGTGAATTCTCGATGATTCGCTTCGCCATCATCCGGTTGCCGAGTCCGCCGACGACGGCACCGATGCCGACCGGCAGGACTTTGCCGAAGGCCAGGGCCCCGCGCTTGAGGGTGTAGCGCTTGACGAAGTACTTCAGCAGCCGCGAGTTCAGTTGCGACACCGCGGGCAGCGGCAGCGTCGCGGCCCCGTCGGCGATCCACGCCCCGCTGGTGCGGCCGGGCCCGATCAGGTCGGCGACCGCCCGTTTACCATCGTCGCCGACCAGCACCGAGAGCACCAGCGCGCGCCGCCGCTCCCGTTCGTGGGCGGGGATGCCGTACACCTCGGCGACGGCGAGGACGAACAACGACGTGGCCTCGAGGAACACCACGGTCTCACCCGCCACCGCGGACATCGCGGTCAGTGTGCCGATCCCGGGCAGCGCCGCCGTGGACCCGACCGCGGCGCCGCTGGCCATCACCGCGGTCCGGTAGTGCTTCTCGAGTTTGGCGACGATCTCGGCCGGCGAGGCCGCGGGGTCGCCGGCGCGCACCCGGTCGACATAGGCCTTCACCGCCGGGGCCTGAACACGCGAACTGCGTTCGATGATCTGCGACAGGACCTTCGCGGCCGCCCCCGGCTTCTCGTCACCTGCTCCGCCGGCGAGTGCCAGCTGCTTCTTGCGGTCCGATCGAGCGCTCATCGCGAGGCCTCCCTAACCCGTGGCACCTGACTTTCCAGGCTAACGCCATCAGAACGAACGGCGGTGGGGGCGGGGTGCCCGGCGGTGACGGCGGTCACTGTTGAGGTGTAGCCGGAAGAAAAAATCGACGCGACTCGCTGATCTTCGTCATGGCATCATCCCCGCACGTGGACGACAGGCCCGCGCTCAGCGCACAGGTGACGACGGCTCCGAGTCGACTGCGGATGATCGTGGTCCTCGGCGCGCTGGTGGCGCTGGGCCCGTTGACGATCGACATGTATCTGCCCGCGCTGCCGAGCATCGGCGACGAGCTCGGGGTGTCGTCGTCGGTGGCGCAGCTGACCCTGACCGGCACGCTTGCGGGGCTGGCGCTCGGCCAGCTGCTCGTCGGACCGCTGTCGGACTCGCTGGGCCGACGCAGGCCGCTGATGGCCGGGATCGTGCTGCACATGCTGGCCTCGCTGCTGTGCATGTTCGCTCCCGACATCGTGGTGCTCGGGCTGGCCCGCAGCCTGCAGGGGGTGGGCGCGGCGGCCGCGGCCGTCGTCGCGATCGCCGTCGTGGGGGATCTGTTCGCCGGGAACGCCGCGGCCACCGTGATGTCGAGGCTGATGCTGGTGCTCGGTGTCGCACCCGTGCTGGCGCCGTCGCTGGGCGCGGCCGTGCTGCTGCACGCGTCGTGGCACTGGGTGTTCGCCGCGCTCGTCGTCGGCGCCGGGGCGCTGCTGCTGATGGCGGTGCTGGCATTGCCCGAGACGCTGCCGCCGGCGCATCGCCGTCCGCTGCGGGTGCGCGGCATCGCCGCCACCTATGTCTCGCTGGTGCGCGACATGCGATTCGTGGTGCTCGTCTTGGTGGCGGCGTTGGGCATGTCCGGGCTGTTCGCCTACGTCTCCGGTGCGGCGTTCGTTCTGCAGGGTCGGTACGGGTTGGATCAGCAGACGTTCGCGCTGGTGTTCGGCGCCGGTGCGGTGGCGCTGATCGCCACGACACAGTTCAACGTGGTGCTGCTGCGCCGGTTCTCGCCGCAGCGGATCATGGTGTGGGCGCTGGTGGCGGCGTCGCTGGCCGGTGTGGCGTTCGTCGGGCTGGCCGTCGCCGGCGTCGGCGGCCTGGCCGGATTCCTGGTGTCGGTGTGGCTGATCCTCGCCGCGATGGGGCTGGTGCTGCCCAACGCTCCCGCTGTCGCGCTTTCGCGGCACCACGAGGCGGCGGGTACCGCGGCGGCGCTGCTCGGTGCGGCGCAGTTCGGTCTCGGCGCGGCGGTGGCCCCGCTGGTGGGTGTGCTCGGCAACGACGAGTTCGCGCTCGCCCTGGTGATGACCGCGGGCGTGGTGGTGGCGCTGGTCGCGCTGGTGGCGGCCCGGGTTCCGCAGACGCGTGCGGACGACGAGTCGGCCGACTCGGCCGTCGACGAGGTCACCGACGAGGTCACCGCGGACGCCGTCGCCGAACCGGCCTGAGATCCGCAGCAACCTGTGGACTTGTTTGGTACGGGCCCGGGTACGTAGCGTCGGCTGGATCCTTCGATAGGCGAGTCGACTCGAAATGCTCTCTACGTCCGAATCCCGACAGGTGACCGGGAACCCATGGCATGCGCTGTGGGCGATGATGGTCGGCTTCTTCATGATCCTGGTGGACGCCACGATCGTCGCCGTGGCCAACCCGGTGATCATGCAGAAGCTGGGCGCCGACTACGACGCGGTGATCTGGGTGACCAGCGCCTACCTGCTGGCCTATGCGGTGCCGCTGCTGGTGGCGGGCCGCCTCGGGGACCGGTTCGGGCCCAAGAACATCTATCTGCTGGGGCTGGCGGTCTTCACCGCTGCGTCGCTGTGGTGCGGGTTGGCCGGCTCGATCGACACGCTGATCGCCGCGCGGGTGGTGCAGGGCATCGGCGCGGCCCTGTTGACGCCGCAGACGCTGTCGACGATCACCCGGATCTTCCCGCCCGAACGGCGCGGTGTGGCGATGAGCGTCTGGGGTGCGACGGCGGGGGTGGCCACGCTGGTCGGTCCGCTGGCCGGCGGTGTGCTGGTCGACCACCTCGGCTGGCAGTGGATCTTCTTCGTCAACGTGCCGGTCGGGTTGGTGGGTCTGGCGCTGGCGTTCTGGCGGGTGCCTGCGCTGCCCACGTCGGCGCACCGGTTCGACCTGCTCGGCGTGCTGTTGTCGGGTGTCGGCATGTTCGCAGTGGTCTTCGGGCTGCAGGAGGGGCAGTCGCACGATTGGCAGCCGTGGATCTGGGCGGTCATCGTGTCCGGGATCGCGGTGATGGCCGGCTTCGTGTACTGGCAGTCGGTCAACCCCCATGAACCTCTGATTCCGCTGCGGATCTTCGCCGACCGCGACTTCTCGCTGTCGAGTTTCGGCGTCGCGGTGATCGGCTTCGTGGTGACGGGCATGATCGTGCCCGCGATGTTCTACGCGCAGGCGGTGTGCGGACTGACGCCGACGGAGTCGGCGCTGCTGACGGCGCCGATGGCGATCGCGACGGGCGTGCTGGCGCCGGTGGTCGGACGCATCGTGGACCGGGCCCATCCGCGGCCGATCATCGGTTTCGGGTTCTCGGCGCTGGCGATCGCGCTGACGTGGCTGTCGATCGAGATGACGCCGGCGACACCGATCTGGCGGCTGGTGCTGCCGTTCCTCGTCATGGGCGTCGGGATGGCGTTCATCTGGTCGCCGCTGGCGGCGACGGCGACGCGCAACCTGGCGTCTCATCTCGCCGGCGCGGGCTCCGGCGTCTACAACGCGACCCGTCAGGTCGGTTCGGTGCTGGGCAGCGCGAGCATGGCGGCGTTCATGACGTGGGAGATCAGCGCCAAGATGCCGTCGGCGGCAGAAGCGGCGCCGCGGGAGGAAGGGGCGGTGTCGGCGCTGCCGGAATTCCTGCAGGCGCCCTTCGCCGAGGCGATGTCGCAATCGTTGCTGCTGCCGGCGTTCGTCGCGCTGATCGGTGTGGTGGCGGCGATCTTCCTGCGCGGCTTCGGAGACGGTGCCCCGGCGGCGCCCGCAGCGCCGGCCGCCCGGCCCGAGCCGGAGGACGACGGCTTCGACGAAGACGATTACCTCGAGTACGCGGTCAGCTGGGACGATCTCGAGTTCACCGAGCCCCCGGCGTCGCAGGCCGATGTCGGTGCCGATGAGAGCGAAACGCAGCCGCTGGTCTCCTACGCACAGCGGAGGTCTCGGCGTCCGGAGCCGCCGGACACCGGCGCGGATCCGTGGCGGCGAGTCCTCGACGAGCTGCTGCCCGAGGTGCCGGACCGCTCGGTGACGGAGCCGATCGGTATCGGCCACAACGGCTTCCGTGTCGAAGCGCAGGATGCGCGGTCCAACGGCCGGCGCCGCCGTTACCGCGACGAGGCCGACGGTGTACCGGACTGGCTGCGTGACGGCGGGACGCGTCACCGCGGAGACACCCGTGACGTGCCCTCCTCGGGCCGCCATTCACAACGGGACTGAGCCGCCCGCTCTCTGCCGCCAGAAGGGGTGAGGGTGTGGTGCGTTCGGCGACGAGGTCGTCGTTGAGTTTGCGTTCGGCTTGGATGCGGTATCGGCGGTCCTCGACGCGTGGCCAGCCGGCGGCGGCCGCCCACAGCGACAACACCTGTGGATGAACACGCCGCTGTGGACAACGCGGCGACACACACCAGGGCTACGTCGTCAGCGACAGGAATGCGCCGAGCTCGACCAGCCCCCTCGGCGTCGACGGCAGATACTCGGTCAGCGACTCCGACCGCACGATCACCGCCACGTACTTCGCCCGGCTGATCGCCACATTGAGCCGATTCCTGTTCAGCAGGAACGAGATTCCGCGCGGCACATCGTCGATCGAGGACGCGACCATGGAGATGAACACCACCGGCGCCTGCTGGCCCTGGAACTTGTCGACCGTGCCGACCCGCACGCCGGTCAGTCCCGCACCGTCGAGTCGGTGGCGCAACAGCACCACCTGGGCGTTGTACGGCGTCACGACCATCACGTCGGATTCGGTGAGCGGTCGCGGGCCGTCTTCGTCGGTCCACGTCGCTCCCAGCATCGACACGATTCGGTCGACGATCGCGTCGGCCTCCTCGGGACTCTCCGTGGCGTTGCCGTCGTGCGCGACGGTCAGCTCCTGCACCCCCGGCGCCCACCCGTCGAGGGTGCGCGCCGCGGTCACCGCGTCGAACGACTGCAGCCGACCGTCATACGACAGCCGCGACACCGCCGCGCACACCGCCGGGTGCATTCGGTACGACACGTCGAGGAAGTAGCCGCGCTCGGCGGGCAGCGTGTGTGCGCCGTCGACCAACCATCCGAGCGTGGACGTGTCGACCGGTTCGGGATGGGTGCCCTGGCTGACCTGCGGCAGCTGCTGTGGATCGCCGAGCAGCAGCAGATTCGCGGCGGCCGGTGCGACGGCGATCGTATTGGCGAGGCAGAACTGGCCTGCCTCCTCGATGACCAGCAGGTCAAGACAGCCGCGCGGAACCCGGTTGGCGTTAGCGAAATCCCATGCGGTACCGCCGATCACGCAGCCGTCGTGATCCGCGACGAAACCGGGGAACGCCGCCTCGTCGAGCACCGTCCAGCACGTGTCGTCGCCGTGCCCGCGTTTCTTGGCCACTCGCGCCGCGTCCACACCCGCGTCGATGATCCCGCAGAACAGGTTCTCCACCACGGCATGCGACTGCGCCACCACACCGATGCGCCAGTGGTGGGTGTTGACCAGGCCGGCGATGATCGCCGCCGCGGTGAACGTCTTACCCGTCCCCGGCGGGCCGTGGACCGCCAGATAGGACGAGTCGAGATCGAGCAGCGCGGCGGTGATCGCCTCCGGGATGTCGCGACCGACGGGCAGCGGTGCACCGCTGCGGGTGCGGGGCGGCCTGCGCAACAGGATGTCGGTGACCGCCGTCGCGGGCAGCCGTGGCAGGCGCTCGGCGAGTTCGGTGGCGGTGGCCTCGATCGAGTCGCGCAGCGCGCTCGTGCGGATCGGCGGCCCCGGCGTGAGTGCGAAGGGAAGGTGGTCGAACTCGTCGCCGTCGCGGGGCGTCCGCTCGACGATGACCACTTCGGTCGGGGCGTCGAGGGCGTCGCATTCGACGACGGTGGCGCTGCCCGCCGCGCGGCGGTCCGGGTCGTCGCTGAGGCCGGCCGGGGTGGGGGGCGCGTAGAGCGCGTACATCTCCCGGCCCAGCACCCCCGCCGCCATCGCACCGCGAAGCCGGACACGCCGCTGCGGTTTCCGGGCGCGCGGCGGCGTGTGCCAGTCCGCCTCGACCCGGGCACTGTCGACGAGAAAGACGTCGGTGCTGTCGGCCCATTCGTCGACGGGGTTGTTGAGCCGGTCGAAGTGCGACCACCAGAACGGCTTGTCCTCGCGGCGGTGATAGCCGCGGGCGGCGGCGATCATCGCGACCGCCGCCTGCTCGGGGGTGCGGCCCTCCAGTTCGTCACCGGCGTAGCGGCACAGCGCGCGGTCGAGGGCGTCGACGGGTTCGGCCGCGGCGCCGTCGCGGATCACCGGTTGCGGCCCCCGCGGCGGAACCTCGCAGTCGATGGCCCGGCACACCAGCCAGTCACGCAGTTTGCGGGTGGACGTGCAGTCGTACCGGTTGTAGTCCTCGATCTGCTTGAGCACACCGGCGGCCTCGTCGTCGCGGCCGGCGGCGCACAGCTCACAGTACTCGGCGTACTGGGTGATGGACGCCGCGGCCGTGGTCACGTCGCCGGTGCGCAGCTGGCCGCCCATGTACAGCGGTTCGAGCGACTTGAGGCTGTAGTTCTCGGTCCCGATCCGAAAGCTCTTGCGTACCAACGGATACAGGTCGACCAGCACACCGCTGCGCAGCAGGTCGTCGACGGCGTCCTCGCCGACGCCGTAGCGGCCGGCGAGCCGCAGCAGCGCGGTCTTCTCGTAGGCGGCGTAGTGGTAGATGTGCATGTTGGGATGGCGTCTGCGCCGTTTGCGCACCATCTCGAGAAAGTCTTCGAGCGCCCGGCGTTCCTGCGGCCGGTCGTGCGCCCACAGCGGGTGGAACCCGTCGGCCGTGTCGAGCACTCCGAACAGGTACTCCAGCCCCCATTCGTGGCCGTCGTCGGTCCACAGCGGGTCGCCTTCGAAGTCGAAGAACAGGTCGCCCTTGTCCGGTTCGGGCAGCAGCATCAGCGGCTGCGGGTCGGCGACCTCGTACGGCGGTTTGCCGTCGTCGCGCGGCGCGATCTGCAACCGGGCCTGCGCGCTCAGGGCCGTCACCGTCCGCGCGGGCAACTCCGCGACGGGGCCGCGGTGTTCGGCGAGTTCGGCCACGGTGGTGATGCCGGCGTCGAGGAACCGGGCCCGCTGGCTCACCCGCATCCCCGCGACCAGCAGCAGATCGTCCTGCGCCCGCACCTGGACGCTGCACTCGGGGCAGCGGAAGCAGGCGCGGATGTCGGTGTCCTCCCAGCGCACCGGTGTGCCGCCGGCCAGGTGCCCGTCGAGAAGTCGTTGCAGCGCGGCCCGCCGCGGGCGGTACACCGGCAGCAGTTCCTCGAGGGGATAGCGGGCGGTCGCGCCGTCCCCGAGCACGAGTTCGACCTCGTCGGCGACGGGAACCCCCGCCGCGGTCAGCGCCTCGGCGTAGGCCGCGAGCTGTAGCAGTGCCTCGACCTTCACCGAGCGCGCCAGCTTGGTGTCACGCAACAGGTAGCGGTCGCCGGTGAGGATCAGGAAGTCGGCGAATCCGGCGAAGCGGCCGTCGAACATCGCGGCCTGGTAGATGACCGGTGCCCGGCGCGCGACGGCGCGGGTGGTCGCCTCGGCCGCGGCGGTCAGCCCGGCGACGGTGTAGGGCGGCCTGCCGATGACGGTGACGTTGTGCTCGGCGTCGGCCCTCAGCTCCTCGAGGTGGCGCCGTTCGTGATCGTCACCGAGTTCGGCGGTGCGGGCCAGCAGGTCGTCGGAGACGGCCACGGGCGGACCCCAGCCCAGCCGGGCGTCGAAGGAGCGCAGCAGCGCGTACTCGCAGCGGGCGGCCGCGGCGAGATCGGATGCGCTGTAGATGACCCTGCTGGATGTAGCGTCGTCGTGCGCCCCAACGGATTCGACGAACACGACAGCCACTGTAGGGCAGCGGTCCGACAGCTAGCCGGTGTTGCCGATCAGCTCGACGCCGTTGCCGTTCCAGCGGAACCGCACGACACTGGCCAGCCCGTCGACCTCACCGGAGTAGCGCAGCGCGACGGTGTCGCCGGTGGTGCCCGCGGGGTCGAGGCCGTTGAAGCCGTAGGTGTCGGGCACCCCGGTGGGGATGAACTTGCCGAGGTGGAACATCACCGCGCGGGTGTTGGGGTTCTCGGCGTTGGTGTTGGCGCGCACGATCACCGCCGACAGTTGGGCGCACTCGTTGTAGTTGCCCGCCACCGGTTCGGGACTCCACGCCTGGTTGCTGCGTGGATCGCGGGGCAGTTCGGACACGGCCTTGGCGATCTCGGGGGCGGCGAGGTTCACCGCGCACGGGTCGGCGGGTCCGGCCGACGGTGGCGGGGGTCCGACGGTGGGGGCGATGCTCGGGGTGGTGACGGCCGGCGGAGGCGCCGTGGCCTCGGGTGTCTTGGACACCGTCGAGTCCCCGGAGCCGCAGCCGACGAGGGCCGACAGTGCGGCGGTATTCACGGCGATACCGATTGCGATCGAGACCACCCGTTTCACAACAGCG
The DNA here is from genome assembly GCF_014218295.1 of Mycolicibacterium litorale. Next base: position 4,010,495 of record NZ_AP023287.1, on the reverse strand, counting down.
CACCGTACCGGGATCGATTGCGAGCTTCGAACAGGCGCGCTGGCCGGACGTGGCCCGATCGCGCACTAGACTGGCCACGTTATGACGTCCCCTGAGCCGGAGTCCACCGGCACCGAGACCACCTTCGCTGATCTGCAGATTCACCCTTCGGTGCTGCGGGCGGTGACCGACGTCGGATACGAGACGCCGTCGGCCATCCAGGCCGCCACCATCCCGGCGATGCTCGCCGGCTCCGACGTCGTCGGCCTCGCGCAGACCGGGACGGGCAAGACCGCGGCGTTCGCGATCCCGATCCTGTCGAAGATCGACACCGACAGCCGGGCCACCCAGGCGCTGGTCCTGGCGCCGACGCGTGAGCTCGCGCTGCAGGTCGCCGAGGCCTTCGGCCGCTACGGCGCGCATCTGAACGTCAACGTGCTGCCGGTGTACGGCGGTTCGTCCTACGGTCCGCAGCTGGCCGGTCTCAAGCGGGGTGCGCAGATCGTCGTCGGCACGCCGGGCCGGGTCATCGACCACCTGGAGAAGGGCAGCCTCGACCTGTCGCACCTGGACTACATGGTGCTCGACGAGGCCGACGAGATGCTGCAGATGGGGTTCGCCGAAGACGTCGAGCGCATCCTCGCCGACACGCCCGAGTACAAGCAGGTCGCGCTGTTCTCGGCGACCATGCCGCCCGGCATCCGCAAGATCACCAGCAAGTACCTGCACGATCCCGTCGAGGTGACGGTCAAGGCGAAGACGCAGACCGCCGAGAACATCACCCAGCGCTACATCCAGGTGTCGGGTCCCCGCAAGATGGATGCGCTCACCCGGCTCCTCGAGGTCGAACCGTTCGAGGCGATGATCGTGTTCGTCCGCACCAAGCAGGCCACCGAGGAGGTGGCCGAGAAGCTGCGGGCGCGCGGATTCGCGGCGGCGGCCATCAACGGCGACATCCCGCAGGCCGTGCGCGAGCGGACCATCTCACAGCTCAAGGACGGCACGATCGACATCCTGATCGCCACCGACGTCGCCGCGCGCGGACTCGACGTCGAGCGGATCTCGCACGTGCTGAACTACGACATCCCGCACGATCCGGAGTCCTACGTGCACCGCATCGGGCGCACCGGCCGGGCGGGACGGTCGGGTACCGCGCTGCTGTTCGTCACCCCTCGTGAGCGGCATCTGCTGAACTCGATCGAACGCGTCACGCGGCAGAAGCTCGTCGAATCCCAGCTGCCGTCGGTCGAGGACGTCAACGCCCAGCGCGTCGAGAAGTTCCGCGACTCGATCAGCGAGGCGCTCAACGCACCGGGGATCGACCTGTTCCGCCGCCTCATCGAGGACTACGAGCGCGACAACAACGTGCCGCTGGCCGACATCGCCGCGGCGCTGGCCGTGCAGTCGCGCAACGGCGAGGCGTTCCTGATGACCGAACCGCCGCCGGAGAAGCGCCGCGAACGCGAGGACCGTCCGCCCCGCCGGGAGAAGGACCGTCCGCCCCGCGAAGGGCTGGCGACCTACCGCATCTCGGTGGGCAAACGGCACAAGGTGGGCCCCGGCCACATCGTCGGCGCCATCGCCAACGAGGGCGGGCTCAACCGCAGCGACTTCGGGCACATCAACATCCGGCTGGACTACTCGCTGGTCGAACTGCCCGCGAAGCTGTCGAAGCAGACGCTCAAGGCGCTCGAGGAGACCCGCATCTCCGGCGTCAAGATCAACTTGCAGCCCGATCGTGGGCCGGGAAAGCCGCACCACAAGAAGCACAAGTGACCTCACAGCGCGACCTGCGGGAACCGGTAGCCCAGGGTGGACTGGAATCGGTCTCGACCGTCGAGCGGGTCGCCTCGCTGACAGGTGTCCGCGCGGTCGCCGCGCTGCTGGTGGTGCTGACGCACGCCGCCTACACCACCGGCAAGTATCCGCAGGGGTTCGCGGGTCTGGTGTACTCGCGCATGGAGATCGGGGTGCCGATCTTCTTCGTGCTGTCGGGTTTCCTGCTGTTCCGCCCGTGGGTGCAGGCCGCGGCGCACGGCCGTCCGGCCCCGTCGGTGCGCCGTTACGCGTGGCACCGGGTGCGGCGCATCATGCCGGCGTACGTCGTCACCGTGGTGGCGGCCTACCTCGTCTACCACTTCCGCACCGCCGGCCCGAATCCCGGGCACACCTGGGAGGGGCTCTTCCGCAACCTCACGCTGACCCAGATCTACACCGACAGCTACCTGTACTCGTTCCTGCACCAGGGACTGACGCAGATGTGGAGCCTCGCCGTCGAGGCGGCGTTCTACGTCGTGCTGCCCGCGCTGGCCTACGTGCTGCTGGTCGTGCTGTGCCGGCGGGCATGGCGGCCCGGGGTGCTGCTGGCCGGGTTGGCCGCGTTCGCCGCGGTGTCGCCGCTGTGGCTGTGGCTGGTGCACACCGTCGACTGGCTGCCCGACGGTGCCCGCCTGTGGCTGCCGACGTATCTGGTGTGGTTCCTCGGCGGCATGCTGCTGGCGGTGCTGCAGGCGATGGGCGTGCGCGTGTACGCGCTGGCGGCCATCCCGCTGGCCGTCGTCTGCTATCTGATCGCCTCCACGCCGATCGCCGGTGAGCCCACCACCTCGCCCGCGGGGCTGTGGGAGGCGCTGGCCAAGACCGCGTTCTACGCGATCATCGCGACGCTGACGGTCGCGCCCTTGGCCCTGGGGAACCGCGGGGTGTACGCGCGGTTCCTGGCCAGCCGGCCGATGGTCTTCCTCGGCGAGATCTCCTACGAGATCTTCCTGATCCACCTGATCACGATGGAGATCGTGATGGTCGAGATCCTGCGGTACCCGATCTACACCGGCTCGATCGGGTGGCTGTTCGTCGCAACGATGGTGGTGACGATCCCGCTGGCCTGGGTGCTGCACCGGTTCACGAGGGTGCGTACGTAGCGCCCCATTAGGTTAAGCTGCCCTAAGTTGTCGAGACGAAGGGTGGATGTCATGTCCGACAAGAAACCGTCGCGCGGGTTCAGCGGCGCCGTCCTCAAGCTGATGCGGGCGGGCGACTACACGTTCACGGTCACCGGCAGGCAGGAGGTCGGGCCGTACTACCTGCGGCTGAGCTTCACCGCCGGCGGCATGCTCGCCGACAACCCGCCGCACCCGACGCAGTGGGTGCGGGTGTGGTTCGCCGACGGCGACAAACAGCATCAGCGCGGCTACACGCTGGTCAATCCGGACCCGGCGGGCGACACCGTCGACATCGAGTTCGCCCTGCACGACGGGGTGGCCTCGCAGTGGGCGCGCGACGCGCAACCCGGTGACACCCTCGACATCACCGTGCTGGGCAGCAACTTCGCCCTGCCCGAACCGCGTCCGGCCGGCTACGTCATCGTCGGCGACACCGCCTCGCTGCCCGCGATCAACTCGCTGCTCGCCGCGATCGGCGACGCCCCGGCCCGGGTGTTCCTCGAGGCGGGCCACGAAGAGGACAAGCAACTGCCGGTGGCGCGCAGTTCCGACGTCACCTGGGTGGACCGCAAGAACGGCGGTGAGGCGCTCATCGAGACGGTCGCCGCGGCGGCCTTCGACGCCGCCGATCACTTCGGGTGGGTGGCCTGCGACAACCGCACCACCCGGGCGGTGTCCAAGGTGTTCCGCGAGGACTACAAGATCCCGAAGAAGTCGATCAAGGCCCAGGCGTACTGGCAGGTCTGACCGGGCCGATCATCGCCGGCGCCACGAAGTCCTCGAGCATCGCGCGCTCGTCGTGTTCGTCGGCGCCCGGGAACAACAGCAGTGAGGTGAGGATCCGCACCAGCCAGCGGGCCCGGCGTTCGACATCGCGGGTTTCGCCGAGTGAGCGCACGAACGCCTCGACCATGACCCTCACGACCTCGGACCGGTCGGCCCACTCGCCGCCGATCGGCCTGGCCGTGGGGGCGAACCACGAGGCGAGCGCGGGGTTCTCGCGGACACTGCGCAGCGTGATGAGCGCGCCCTCGATCAGTCGCCGGCCGGGATCTGCGATCCCGTTCAGCTGTTCGGTGAGCGTGCGGTAGAGCCGCTGCGCCTCGCGGTGCACGTAGGCGGTGTGCAGGGTGTCGCGGCTGTCGAAGTAGCGGTAGAGCGTCGCGCGGGAACATCCGGCCGCCGCGGCGATGTCGTTCATCCCGACGCTCGCGGCGTCGCGTTCGGCGAATAGCCGCTCGGCCGCGTCGAGGATGCGGTCCGGTTCCATCACAAAGCGAACGGCACCGACAGCGGACGCCGCACGTAACTGCCACCGGCCCAGACGATCCCGTCCTCGTCGACCGTGAACTCGGGGCAGCGGGCCAGCAGTTCGGTCAGTGCGACCCGCGACTGCATCCTGGCCGCGGCCGCGCCGAGACAGAAGTGGGCGCCGTGGCTGAACGTCAGGATGTTGCGTGGTCTGCGTGTCACGTCGAGTTCGCCTGCGTCCGGCCCGAATTCGCGCTCGTCGCGATTGGCCGACCCGTAGAGCAGCAACACCTTGCGCCCAGCCGGGATCGTGGTGTCGCCGATCGTGACGTCGCGGGTCGCGGTGCGAGCCAGACCCTGCACCGGTGAGGTGAGCCGCAGGAACTCGTCGACGGCGTCGGCGATCAGCTCCGGACGGGCGGCCAGCATCCGGCGCTGGACGGGGCGCTGATGCAGCAGTTGTACTGTGCCGCCGAGCATTCCGGTGGTGGTGTCGTTGCCGCCGGTGACCATCGTGAACGTGAACGCCAGCACCGGCAGCACGTCCACGTCGGCGGCGACCAGGTGGCTGATGGTGTCGTCACCGGGTTCGCGCCTGCGCCGTTCGATCAGTTCGGCGAAGTAGGCCATCATCGCGCCGATCGCGTCGCCGGCACCGATCACGCCGCCGGATTCGGTGTTGGCCGCCACGATCGCCTCGGTCCACCCGTCGAACTGCGCCCGGTCGGCCTCGGGGACGCCGAGGTAGTGCGCGACCACCATCGACGGCAGCGGTTTGAACAGTTCGCGCACGATGTCGCCGCCGCCGTTGGCGCGTAGCGCCTCGATGCGTTCGACGACGAAGGCGCGCACCGCCGGTTCGACGGCCTCCACCTGCCGGGGCGTGAACCCGCGCGACACCAGCTTGCGGAACTCGGTGTGCGTCGGCGGGTCCTGCATGACGAACGGCGGGTTGTCGGCAAGGCCGATCAGTTCCAGTTCGCCGTAGTTGACGGTCAGGCCGTGGGCCGAGGAGAACGTCTCGTGGTCGCGGGCGGCGCGCCAGACGTCGGCGTGGCGCGACAGCACGTAGTAGTCGGAGTCGGGCTGCTGCGGTGGCACGACACGGTGGACCGGGTCGTGGTCACGCAGGGCGGCATACATGGGCCACGGGTTCGGCCACGTCTGCGCGGTCGCCAATTCGAACCGGGCCTGATGAGACAAACTCGCCGTCATGTCTCATACATACCTCACGTCGCGCGCTCTGTGCACGAAAACGAGCACCCAGCGCGCGAAATCATGCAGGCAATCGCAGGGTCAGAACGCTGCGCCGGGGTTGAGGATCGCCTCAGGGTCGAGCGCCTGCTTGATCCGGCGGTTGAGCTCCATCGCCTCCGGGCCGATCTGGCCGGCCAGCCACGGCCGCTTCAACCGTCCGACGCCGTGCTCACCGGTGATCGTGCCGCCGAGGCTGATCGCCAGATCCATGATCTCGCCGAACGCCGTCTCGGCCCGCTCCGCCATCGCCGCGTCGGCGGGGTCGAACACGATCAGGGGGTGGGTGTTGCCGTCACCGGCGTGCGCGATCACCGAGATCAGCACGTCGCGGTCGGCGGCGATCTTCTCGATGCCCGAACACAGGTCGGCGAGCCGGGGAACCGGCACGCCGACATCCTCGAGCAGCAATGCACCTTTGGCCTCCACGGCCGGGATCGCGAACCGCCGGGCCGCGACGAACGCCTCACCCTCGTCCGGGTCCGACGTCGAGAACACCTCGCTCGCACCGGCTTCGGTGAACACCCGCGCCATGAACTCGGCGTCGTCCGCGCCTGCGGCACCCCGGTCGTCGGAGGCGGCGACCATCATCGCGGCGGCGTTGCGATCCAGACCCATCCGCAGTTTGTCCTCGACGGCGTTGATCGCGACGGCGTCCATGAACTCCAGCATCGACGGCCGGATGCGGCCGGTGATCGTGGCGACGGCGCCCGCCGCCGCCTCCACCGAGTCGAACGTCGCCACCACCGTGCACGGCGCCGGCTGGGGCGGCAGCAGCCGCAGCGTCACCTCGGTGATGACGCCGAGCGTGCCTTCGCTGCCCACGAACAGCTTGGTCAGCGACAGCCCCGCCACGTCCTTGAGCCGTGGGCCGCCGAGTCGCACCGCGGTGCCGTCGGCGAGCACCACCTGCAGGCCCAGCACGTAATCGGTGGTGACGCCGTACTTCACGCAGCACAGACCGCCGGCGTTGGTCGCGACGTTGCCGCCGATGCTGCAGATCTCGTACGACGACGGGTCCGGGGGATACCACAGCCCGTATTCGACGACGGCCTTCTTCACCTCCGCGTTGAGCAGCCCCGGCTGGGCGACGGCGGTGCGGGTCACCGGGTCGACGGTGATGTCGCGCATCTTCTCCGTCGACAGCACGATCGCGCCGTCGAGGGCGGTGGCCCCACCGGACAGTCCGGTGCCCATCCCACGCGGAACCACCGCGATCTTGTGCGCCGACGCCCAGCGCAGCACCGTCTGCACCTCCTCGGTGCGCGTCGGGCGGACGACGGCCAGCGCGATGCCCGCGCTGGGATCGGCCGCCCGGTCCTGCCGGTAGGACGCGACGATGTCGGGATCGGTGACGACGACACCGTCGGGCAGTTCGGCGATCAAGGTGTTCAGCGCGGTGCTCACGTCCGCCATGGTAGGTCGGGCGATTCCCCGAGTAACCGCTTGTCGCGGCGCGGTTCGCACTACGTTCGACCCATGCCCCGCAGCTACGGCCAACACTGCGCACTGGCCAAGAGCCTCGATCTGGTCGGCGACCGGTGGACGCTGCTGATCGTGCGCGAGTTGCTCGACCGGCCGCGGCGCTACAAAGACCTGCTCGGCAGCCTCGCGCCGATCGCCACCGACATGCTCGCCGGCCGGCTGCGCGATCTGGAGCGCAACGGTCTGCTGGTCAAGCGCCAACTGCCCAAGCCGGCGTCGGGCAGCGTGTACGCCCTCACTCCCGACGGCTGCGCGCTCGAAGAGGTCATCGACGCGTTCGCGCGGTGGGGCAGGCACCTGTTGACCACTCGCGCACCCAGCGATCTGGTGCGGCCCGAGTGGCTGGCCCGCGCGGTGCGCGCCTACGTGCGGGACGATCGCTCCGGCTCCGACCTGGTGCTGCGGCTCGCGACGCCGCAGGGCGGTGCGACGGTGCGGATCGGCAGCAGTCGGGTCGACGTGGTGGACGACGACATCGCCCCGGATGTGGTGCTGACCGGCGAGGTCGACGTGCTGGCCGCCGCGACCGATCCGCGACGCGTCGACGAGTTGGTCGCCGCGGGCAGGTTGCACATCGCGGGCGCGCCCGACGCGGTGCGCCGTCTGGGTGAGGTGTTCGCCCCGCCCCGGGTCCGGGTCTGAGCGCTACGCGGGGTCGGTCGCGGGGTCCCGGTCGAGCTGGCGCAGCGCGGGCATGAACACCGCCGCCACGCCGAGCGCCAGCATGGGCAGCGCCAGCGCGAAGAACGTCACGGACAGGCCCGCGCCGTCGGCGAGCGGGCCGGCCACCACCAGGCCCAGGGGACCCGCGGCGTAGGCCAGCGACCCCATCACCCCGACCACGCGGCCGCGCAGATGCGCGGGCGCACGCGTCTGCATCACGTAGTTGTAGATCGGCGCGATCGGCCCGTAGACCAGACCGACGATCGCCGACAGCACGAGGATCACCGGAAGCGGCGGCAGGAACGCGATGACCGTCATCGCGACGCCGAGCACCAGCACCGCGGTCAGCATCACCGTCCGGCGGTTGGCGTAGCGCGACAGCACCGCATAGCCCAGCGCACCCACCAGGCCGCCGACCGACAGCGCCATCAGCACCCAGCCGAGCTGCGCGGGTTCGTCGCGGTCGGTGAAGTACTTCGGGAACAGCACACTCTCCATCGGCATGTACAGCCCGGTCGCGACGAGGTCGACCACCGCGAGCGTGCGCAGCACCGGCGTCCGCCACACGAAGCCGAGGCCTTCGACGATGCCCGCCCACACCCGGTCGGGGAGCTGCTCGCGCTGCGGCGGGCCCGCACCCTCGAGCCGGAGCATCGCGATCGCGCCGATGGACACGGCGAACGCGCCCGCCGTCACCCACATGGTGTCGACGCCGCCCATCGTCGCGATCAGCAGGCCGCCGATGCCGGGACCGACGATGTAGGCGAGGTTGAACACCGCCTCGTACACGCTGTTGGCGTGGTCCAGCGTCCAGCCGGCCCGCTGGGCGGCCTCGGGCAGCATGGTCTCGCGTGCGGTCATCCCGGCCGGGTCGAAGAACGCGCCGAGCGCGGCGAGCGCCGCGAGTACCGCCACGTTGACGACGTGCACCCCGAAGGTGAGGGCGAGGACCGGCACCGCGGCCACCGACAGGGCGGACAGCGCGTCGGAGATCATCGACACCCGCCGCCGGCCGAGATAGTCCACGGCCGCGCCGGCGATCAGCGTGGCCACCAGCAGAGGCAGTGTCCCGGCCATCGCGACGATCGACGCGTCGACCGTGGACCCGTTGCGCTGCAACACCAGCCACGGGAACGCGACCAGCGAGATGCCGTTACCCGTGCCCGCGGTCAATGCCGAGAACAAGATCAGGTACAGCGGGCCGCGCTTGCTGGTGGTCATGGGGGATCGGGGCCGAATCTAACAGCGCGACGGCGCGCTCGGCGACGGATTTTCCGGCCGCCGGGCACAGTGGAGGCGTGCAACTGCCACATCCGCGCACCGGTGTCCGCTTCCCCTCGCCCGTGCCGCCGGGCACCGGGTGGCCGGGTGATCCGGCCACGGGTGCGACGGCGGTGGCCGCCTCGGCGGCGACGGTGGAGTCGCTGGCCGCCGACGTGCGAACGCTCGACGAACTCGACGCCCTGGTGTCGGTGTGCCGCGCCTGTCCGCGCCTGCTCGAGTGGCGTGAGGAGGTCGCCCGCAAGGGGGTGGCCAGGCGCAAGGCGTTCGCCGATCAGCCGTACTGGGGCAGGCCGGCACCCGGGTGGGGCGACGTGCGTCCGCGGATCATGGTGGTCGGTCTGGCCCCGGCCGCTCACGGCGCCAACCGGACGGGCCGGGTGTTCACCGGCGACCGCTCCGGCGATTTCCTGTTCGCGGCCCTGCACCGGGCCGGGCTGGCCAATCAGTCGCTGTGCGTGGACGCCGCAGACGGGCTGGCGCTCGACGACGTCCGCATGGCGGCGGCGGTGCGGTGCGCGCCGCCCGGCAATGCGCCCACGCCCGCCGAGCGGGTGACGTGCGCGCCATGGCTGGACGCCGAGTGGCGGCTGGTCCGGGACGAGGTGCGGGTGGTGATCGCGTTGGGCGGCTTCGCGTGGAAGGCGGCGCTGCAGATGCTGCGCCGCGGCGGGGTGGAGGTGCCGGTGCCCGCGCCGGTGTTCGGGCACCTGGCCGCCCCGGAGTTCGATGGCCTGACCCTGGTGGGCTGTTACCACCCCAGCCAGCAGAACACGTTCACCGGCAAGCTGACGCCGGCGATGATGGACGACGTGTTCACCGAGGCCAAGAGGAGGGCGGGGATCGGATGACCGACGCGCTCGCGGACTATTGCGGCCCCGGAATGCGTTGACGTTGCCATGCGTCTTTCTGTCCTGGACCTCATCCCCGTGCGCACCGACCAGACCACGTCGGACGCGCTGGCGGCGACCACGCATCTCGCGCAGACCGCCGACCGGCTCGGGTACACCCGCTACTGGATCGCCGAGCACCACAACATGCCCGCCGTCGCGGCCACCAGCCCGCCGGTCGTGATCGCCCACCTGGCCGCGCAGACGTCGCAGGTGCGGTTCGGGTCGGGCGGTGTGATGCTGCCCAACCACGCCCCGCTGGCGGTGGCCGAACAGTTCGCCCTGCTGGAGGCCGCGCACCCCGGCCGCATCGACCTCGGGATCGGCCGCGCACCCGGCTCGGACCCGGTGACCTCGATGGCGTTGCGCGGCGCCGCCGGCCGCGACGACACCGACATCGAACGCTTCCCCGACTACCTCGACGACGTGGCGGCGCTGATGAGCCGCCACGGTGTGCGGGTTTCCTTGCCACGCAACCTGTTGCGGGAGAACTACATCCTCAAGGCCACGCCCGCGGCGGCCACCGAACCGCGGCTGTGGCTGCTCGGGTCGTCGATGTACTCGGCGCATCTGGCCGCGGCGAAGGGGCTGCCGTACGTGTTCGCCCACCACTTCTCCGGTCAGGGCACCGCGGAGGCGCTGGCGACCTACCGGTCGGAGTTCCGGCCCAGCGACGTGGCCAGCGAACCGGTGACGTTCCTGACGGTCAACGCGGTCGTCGCCGACACCCACGACGAGGCGATGGCGCTGATGCTGCCGAACCTGCAGATGATGGCCCAGTTGCGCACCGGCCAGCCGCTGACCGCGCTCGAGCTGGTCGAGGACGCCGAGGCCAAGCAGCTCAGCCCGCAGGCCGAGGCCGTCATCGAGCACGGGCTGCAGCGCGCGGTGGTCGGCTCACCGACCGAGGCGGCCGAACAGGTCCGGGCGCTGGCCGCGGAGTTCGACGTCGACGAGGTCATGGTCAACCCCGTCGCCTCGGCGCGCCGCGGCACGGATCCGGCGACGTCGCCGGCCCGCGACACGACGCTGGAACTGCTCGCCAAGGAGCTCTTCTAAGCGCTCATCGGGGTTGGAGCACGACGATCGGGATGGGTCGCGTCGTGCGCTTCTGGTACGCGTCGTAGCGGTTGGCGTTGTTGTCGTTGACGATGCGCCACAGCCGGGCGTAGTCGGGATCGTCGGGCAGCACCGGGCGCGCCGTGACGGCGAAGCGCCTGGTACCGACGTTGATCTCGACGTTCGGATTGGCCTTGAGGTTGTGGTACCAGTCGGGCGACTTCGGCGCGCCACCCAACGACGCGACGATGAGATAGTTCTCGCCGTCGCGGGCGTAGGTCAGCGTGTTGCTGCGCGACTTACCGGTCTTGGCGCCGACGGTGTGCAACATGAGGCTCGGCGGCATGCCGGGGATGCGATGGCCGACCCGGCCGCCTGACTTCTTGTACAGCATGTCGTGCAGCCGCAGGAGCCGCACGCCGACCTGTTGGACGGGGGAGAGGTTGCTCATTGCACCAGTGTTCCAGTCGGCGCGCCCATAGGGTGTCGGCATGCACGACTGGAGCGGCGCCCGCGCGGTGGTGGTCGGCGGCTCCATCGGCGGTCTGACCACCGCATTGTTGTTGCGCCGGCTGGGTTTCGACGTATCGGTGTTCGAACGCACACCCGAGGACCTCGACGGCCGCGGCGGCGGCATCGTCCTGCATTCCGAGACCGTGCGCTGGTTCGCCGAGTGCAGCGACCAGCATCCCGAGCAGGTCAGCACGTCCACCCACCACGTGCAGTACCTCGACGCGCACAACGCCGTCGTCCACACCGAACCGCTGGCGTGGACGTTCACGTCGTGGGGCACCTTCCATCGCGCGTTGCTGGCCGATTTCGGTCGGGAGCACTACCACCTCGGTGAGTGCGCAACGGGTTTCGACGAGGACGCCGACGGTGTCGAGGTGCGGTTCGCCTCCGGCCGGCGGGAGCGCGCCGACCTGGCGGTGTTCGCCGACGGGGTCACCTCGACGGCCCGGGCGCGGTTCACCCCGTCGGCCCAGCTGCGGTACGCCGGGTATGTCGGCTGGCGCGGAATGCTGCCGGAGAGCCGGGTCTCGACCGAGACGTTCGACCTGCTGCACGATGCGATCACCTACAGCTTCGCGCCGCACACGCACCTGGTGGCCTACCCGATCCCGTCACCGGACGGCGGACTCGCGGTGGGGCAGCGGCTGCTCAACTTCGTCTGGTACCGCAACGTGGCGCCGGGCGATCTCGCCGACCTGATGACCGACACAGGTGGAGTCCCGGCCGCGGTGTCGCTGCATCCCGGCGCGGTGCAGGATCGTCATGTCGACGAGATGCGCAGGGTGGCAACGGATTTGCTGGCTCCTGCGGCGGCCGAGGTGGTGTCGCGTACCGAGCGGCCGTTTCTGCAGGCGGTGTTCGACGTCGGCGTGAGCCGGATGGCGCTGGGCCGGGCGGCCCTGCTGGGCGACGCCGCGAGCACCGCGCGGCCGCACGCCGCGGCGGGCACCGCCAAGGCGGCGGCGAACGCCTGGGCGCTCTTCGACGCGCTGCGCGCCACCGGCGACATCACCGAGGCGCTGGCGAAATGGGAGCCCGAACAGCTCGAGATCGGCCGGCGCCTGCTGGCCCGCGCCGCGGCCATGGGCACTCGATCGCAGGTGGAGTGCAGCTGGGAGCCGGCCGATCCGGCGAACCGGTTCGGGCTGCACGGCCCGGCGTGGTGACGCTACGGCGTCGTGTCGAGCTCGGAAAGCGCTTCGCGCAGGAGGCGACCCGACTCCTCACGGTCCGGATCGCGGCGCAGCATCATGTTCTTGGCGAACGACAGCTTGTCGCCGCCGCGGCGGGGCAGCACGTGCAGGTGGATGTGGAACACCGTCTGGAAGGCCGCCTTACCGTCGTTGATGACGACGTTGTTGCCGTCGGCGTGCAGACCCGAGCGGCGGGCGGCCCTGGCGATGCGCTGCCCGATGCGGGCCATCCCGGCGACCGTCTCCGGCGGGGTGTCGGTGAGATCAACGCTGTGGCGCTTGGGGATCACCAGGGTGTGGCCGCGGGCGAACGGGCGGATGTCGAGGATGGCGAGGTAGTCGTCGTCCTCGTAGACGCGGATGGCGGGGGCGTCGCCGGCGACGATGTCGCAGAACACACAGGACATCCCGACACGGTAGCCGGGGCCCATCCCCGTTGACTCTGCGCCCACGGTCCGGCGCACTCGAACTTCTGCGCGGTGGGCGCGGAGTCAACGGCGGGGTCAGACGTTCTCGCGGGCCCAGTCAGCCAGCCGACGGTCGCGCTCCTCGGCCGAGACGTCCTCGACGCGGGTCATCACCGCCCAACGCTGACCGAACGGATCCACGATCGACCCGAATCGGTCGCCGGTGACGAACGTCTGCACCGCCTCCCGTACGGTCGCCCCCGCGGCCTCGGCACGCGCGACGACGTCGTCGACGTCGGCGCAGTAGAGCACCATCGAATGGGTCACCGACTCTTTCCGCGCCGGCGCCTCCAGCCCGTAGGCCGGGTTGGGATCCGAGAGTTGCAGGCGCCCGTGGCCGAAGTCGAGTTCGGCGTGCGCGACCGTGCCGTCCGAGCCGTCCATCCGCTCGACCAGGGTGGCGCCGAACACGTCGGTGTAGAAGTGGATCGCCGCGGCCGTGCCGTCGACGACCAGGAACGGGGTCAGGCTGGTGTAGCCGTCTGGAATGGGTGAAACGGTCATGGCCCCAGCTTTGTAGCCTTGCCCCATGGGGGCTTGGAAAAACCCGCCAGCCGCCCCGGTGCTCGGCGTGGTCGGCCGCGCGCGCACGACGTCGGCGTTCGACCTGCAGCGCTGGGCGCCGTCGCCGCAAGCGGCCGTGTTCGTCGAGCACTTCTGGTCCGTCAGCTGGGATCTGCGCGGACAGCAGCCGTTCGACACCACCGTCATCACGTTCCCGTCGGTACACCTCACCCGCGAGTGGGGCGACGACGGCGCGCGGCACGGGCACCGCTTGCCTGCCAGCCTCGTGCACGGGGTGGTGGAGCGGGTCTTCCACATCAGGATCCGGGGGCGGGGCGCGGTCGTGGGCGCCCGCTTCCGGCCCGGCGGGTTCGCCGCCCGGTTCGACCGCGACGCGGCGATGGTGACGGGTCGCGTCGAGCGGGCAGGCGACGATCTGTTCGGCCGGCCGCTCGCCATCCCCGACGACATCGCCCGCGCGGGCCAGGTACTCGACGACGCCATCGGCGCGTTCGCCGGCGAGCTCGACCCGGCCTACCGGACGCTGACCGCGCTCATCGACCGGATCCGCACCGAGGCAGGCATGCAGCGCGTGGAGCAGGTGGTGGCCGCATCGCCCTGGAGTGAGCGCACCCTGCAACGGGTGTTCCGGCGCTACGTCGGGGTGCCCCCGAAGTGGGTGCTGTGTCGATATCGTCTGCAGCAGGCCGCTCTGGCCATCGAGAGCGCTCCGGATGTCGACTTCGCCGACCTGGCCGCGCGCCTCGGCTGGTACGACCAGGCCCACTTCATCAACGATTTCGGCGCGATGTTGGGTTGTACGCCAGGCGAATACGCCGCCCGCCACGGCGCACCACACTGACTCTGCGCTCAGGCTCGGCTCACTGGAGCTTTCCCTGAGCGCAGAGTCAGCGCGGAGATTCAGCGGGTGGTGACGTAGACGATGCGCTTGTCGTTGTCGTAGCGGACCGAGACGATGCTGGACTCATCGAGCGGCTTGTTCATGCCCTGCTGGGTGACGCGAACCTGGTAGCCGCGGTCGTCGAGGGAGCTGATGGTGTCGGCGGCGTTGCCGGGGCCGGAGGGGCGGCCTGGGCGGGGGCGGCGAAGGCCAGGAATCCGGTGGCCAGTCCGCCGGCGATGATGGTGGCGAATCCGAACTTGTTCATTGTTGCGCCTCTTTCGCATCCGTTCGGTCCGGAGGGATTTCCTGGCCGGTCTGACCGCATCAACGTGCAGGTCAGGGCCATTCATCCCGTTGGCGGTGATTGACCGACAGCTGGCAGGAAGTGATCGGTCAGCCCGTCAGGGCGGCCCGCCAGGCGGCCAGCTTCAGCTCGTAGCGCATCGTCTGCGCCGGGCTGGTCGAGGGCAGCCGGGTGAAGTCCACGTCGAACACACCGGGCACCAGCCGCCGGAAGTTGCGCTCGGCGGCGGCGCCGTTGAACAACACCCGACCGATGGTCGGGTACCGGCTGAAGAACGCACCGAAGTCGTTGGCCACCATGCTGTTCGGTTGCACCGCGGAGTCCAGGCTGCCCGCGCGGCGGCACTCCCGCAGCACATCCCACACCGCGACCCCGTTGGCGATCAGCGCGGCGGTGCGTTCGGGATAGGGATCGTCGGCGTCGAATCCGTACAGCGCACCGGCGATACGCCAGAAAGCGTTGCGCGGGTTGCCGTAGTACTGCTGCTTGGCCAGCGCCAGCACACTGGGCGCGTTGCCGAGCACGAGCACCCGCGGTGCGCCGCCCGCGATGGGCGCGAAGCCCTGCACCAGGTCGGGTGTGGTCATCACCGACCATGATGCCGAACACACCGCTGGGTTAGGTTGGCCGCGTGGCCGACGCGCGGGACGACCGAGACTTCGACGACCTCCTCGACGGCTTGACGGGACAGGCGCGCGCCGAACGCGCCGAGTTGATCGAGTGGCTGCTGTCCCGCGGCTTCACCGCGGCGGAGGTGCGCGACGCCACGTCCCCGATGCTGCTGGCCCCGAGGCGGCACGTCGGCGACGACGGCGTCTACGTCTCCGCCCGGGAGATCAGCGAGAAGTTCGGGATAGAGCTCGACCTGCTGCAGCGCGTCCAGCGGGCGATGGGGCTGTCGCGGGTCGACGATCCCGACGCCGCGGTGCACCTGCGCGCCGACGCCGAGGCCGCCGCGCACGCGCAGCGGTTCATCGAGTTCGGGCTCGACGCCGATCAGGTCGTCCAAGTGGTGCGAGTGCTGTCGGAGGGACTCGCCAAGGCCGCGGAGGTGATGCGCTACACCGCCTTCGCCGCCGTGCTGACCCCCGGCGCGAGCGAACTGGAGATCGCCCGCAAATCCGAGGCGCTGGTGCGTGGCCTCGCCCCGCAACTGGGCCCGATGATCCAGGAGATGCTGCTGCTGCTGCAGCTGCGTCACGCGATGGAGAGCGAGGCGGTGTCGGCCACCGAGCGGGCGAAGGGCGTGCCGCTTCCTGGCGCGCGCGAGGTCTCGATCATGTTCGCCGACCTGGTCGGCTTCACCCGGCTCGGTGAGGCGCTGCCGCCGGAGAAACTCGAACAGCTCGCGCGAAGGTTGGGGGACCTGGCCCGGGAACTCGCCGTCGCGCCGGTGCGCTTCGTCAAGACGATCGGCGACGCGGTGATGCTCGTCAGCACCGAACCGGCGGCGCTGCTCGACGCCGGGCTGGCGCTGCTCGACGCCGCCCAGGACGACGTGGACTTCCCGCGGCTGCGAGTTGGGCTCGCCTCGGGGAAGGCGGTCAGCCGCGCGGGCGACTGGTTCGGCAGCCCGGTGAACCTCGCCAGCAGGGTGACCGGGGCGGCCC
This sequence comes from Mycolicibacterium litorale, assembly GCF_014218295.1. The sequence goes on along the minus strand of NZ_AP023287.1, from coordinate 3,994,196 downwards.
GTCCGGGAACCGTGCTGGTTTCCGAATCGGTCCGCCACGCCATCGGCGACGACGAGCGGTTCTCGTGGTCGTTCGCCGGCGCCCGCCACCTCAAGGGCATCAAGGGTGAGGTGAAGCTCTTCCGCGCCCGTCGCCCGGCCGGGTGAGGCTCACCGCGACGGGCTGAACCGCCGCAGCCGCAGGCTGTTGGTGACCACGAACACCGAGCTGAACGCCATCGCCGCACCCGCGATCAACGGGTTGAGCAGACCGAACGCCGCCAGCGGCAACGCCGCGACGTTGTAGGCGAACGCCCAGAACAGGTTTCCCTTGATGGTGCGCAACGTGGCGCGCGACAGCCGGATCGCGTCCGGCGCGGCGCGCAGATCGCCGGTCACCAGCGTGAGGTCGGAGGCCTCGATCGCGGCGTCGGTACCGGTGCCCATCGCCAGGCCCAGGTCGGCCTGGGCCAGTGCCGCGGCGTCGTTGACCCCGTCGCCGACCATGGCCACGACCTTGCCGTCATCCTGCAGCCGCCGGATGGCGTCGACCTTGCCGGCGGGCAGCACCTCGGCGATCACGGTGTCGATCCCCACCTGTGCGGCGACCGCCTGCGCCGCGCGCCGGTTGTCACCGGTCAGCAGCACCGGGGTCAGTCCGAGCGCCCGCAGGTCGGCGATCGCGTCGGCGGCGCGCTCCTTGACGGTGTCGGAGACGACGACGACCGCGCGGATCGCATCGTCGAGCGCGAACCAGACCGGCGTCTGTCCCCGGGCCTCGGCCGCCTCGGCGGCGCCCCGCAGGTCGTCGGGCACCGGCGCCGAGGTGCGCTCGGTGAGCCAGCCCAGCCGGCCGGCCGCGACGCGGTGGCCCTCGACGATGCCGCTGACGCCGCTACCGCCGTGGTTCTCGAACGCGTCGACCGCGGGCGGCTCGCCCAGGTCGGCGGCGCGCGCGGCGATCGCGCGGGCGATGGGGTGCTCCGAGGCGTTCTCGAGCGCCCCGAAGAGCCGCATCGTCGCCTCGTCGGCGTGGGTGGCCACCACCGACATCTGTCCGGTGGTCACCGTCCCGGTCTTGTCGAGCACCACGGTGTCGACGCGGCGGGTCGACTCCAGCATCTGCGGGCCCTTGATGAGGATCCCCAGCTGCGCGCCGCGGCCGGTGCCGACCAGCAGCGCGGTCGGGGTGGCCAGGCCGAGGGCGCACGGGCAGGCGATGATCAGCACCGCAACGGCCGCGGTGAAGGCCGCGTCGACCGGTTCACCGGCCAGCAGCCAGCCCGCCAGCGTCAGCAGTGCGAGTCCGATCACCACCGGGACGAACACCGCCGACACCCGGTCGGCCAGTCGCTGCACCTCGGCCTTGCCGCTCTGCGCCTCGTTCACCAGGCGCGCCATCTGCGCCAGCTGGGTGTCGGCGCCGACCCGGGTGGCGCGCACCGTGAGTCGGCCGCCGACGTTGACGCATCCGCCGACCACGTCGTCACCCGGCCCCTTCTCGACGGGCACCGATTCACCGGTCAGCATCGAGGCGTCCACGGCAGACGAACCGGACACCACGACCCCGTCGGTCGCGATCTTCTCGCCGGGCCGCACCAGGAACTCGTCACCGACGCTCAACTGGCTGACGGGAATCCGGACTTCACGCGAGTCACGCAGCATCGCAACGTCTTTGGCGCCCATGTCGAGCAGCGCGCGCAGCGCCGCACCCGAGCGGCGTTTGGCGCGCGCCTCGAAGTAGCGGCCCGCGGTCAGGAACGTCGTCACCGCGGCGGCGACCTCGAGGTAGAGGTGCGGTTCGCCGGTGCCGGAGGGCAGCAGGTCGAACGACATCGTCATCCCCGGCATCCCGGCGTGGGTGAAGAACAGCGCCCACAGCGACCAGAGGTAGGCGGCGCTCACCCCGACCGAGATCAGGGTGTCCATGGTGGCCGCACCGTGGCGCAGGTTGGTCCATGCGGCGCGGTGGAAGGGCCACGCTCCCCAGACGACGACGGGGGAGGCCAGGGTCAGGGCCAGCCACTGCCAGTTGTCGAACTGCAGCGCCGGGATCATCGACAACAGCACCACGGGGATGCTCAGCGCCGCCGACACGAGCAGCCGCTGGCGCCACGCCGCGGCCTCGTCGGGTTCGGCTCGCCCCGGCTCGTCTGCGTCGTCGGGTTCGGCGGCGGGCAGCGTCGCGGTGTAGCCGGTGGCCTCGACGGCGGCGACCAGATCCTCCGGGCGCACGCTGTCGGGGAATGTGACGGTGGCCTGTTCGGTCGCGTAGTTCACCGCGGCGGTCACGCCCTCGATCCGGTTCAGCTTCTTCTCGACGCGGGCGGCGCAGGACGCGCAGGTCATCCCGCCGACCGTGAGGACGACCGAACTCATGCGGCGCGACGCACGTCGTATCCGCAGTCCTCGATCGCCGCGACGACGACCGCCTCGTCGGGTTCGCCGGTCACGGTGACGGTGCCGTCCTCGAGGCTGACGGTCACGCCGTCGACGCCGGGCAGCGGCTCGACGGCCGCGGTGATGGCGGAGACGCAGTGTCCGCAGCTCATTCCGTCGACGTTCAGGTGCATGCTCATGAACCCACTATATACCCATAGGGGGTATAGGTTCAGGGGCTCCCGGATGTCTCGAACGCGGCCGCCAGCGCCACCTTGTCGACCTTCTCGCCGGCCAGCGTCGGCAGCGGTTCCGCCCGGATCAGCCACCGGGTCGGCACGGCGAACGAGGACACGGCCTCGGCGAGGTGGCGCCGCAGCTCGTCGGCCGTCGGGGGCCGGGCACCGCCGCGGTAGACGACCACGGCGGCGAGTTCCTCGCCGAGGTCGGGATGGGCCAGCCCGAGGGCGGCGGCCTCCACCACGGCCGGATGGGTGGCGAGCGCGGCCTCCACGTGCAGGCAGGCGATGTTCTCGCCGCCGCGGATCACGATGTCCTTGCTGCGGCCGTCGATGTAGAGGTAGCCGTCGCCGTCGAGGTGGCCCAGATCGCCCGTGTGCAACCAGCCTTCGGCGTCGACGGTGCCGTCGTCGACGCGGCCGGCGTAACCGAGCATCACGGTGGGGGAACGGGCCAGCACCTCGCCCACGCCGTCGGCGTCGGGCCGGTCGATGCGCAACTCGACCACGGGATAGGGACGGCCGACGGTGGCGGGCCGAGCCCGCAGATCCCGGCTGTCGGCGACGGTGAGGAAGCCGCCGGCTTCGGTCATTCCCCACGTGTTGGACAGACCCCGCTCGCGCAGGTTGGGCAGGGCCGTGCGGATCCGTTCGAGGAGTTCCGGTCGCACCGGGGCGCCGCCGAGCGGCCACGACCGCAGGCTGCTCAGATCGTGCGACCCGAACTCCGGGTGTTCGAGCACGCGCACGGCCATGGTGGGCACCGCACCCCACACCTGGACGCGCTCGCGTTCGATCAGGGACATGACCTGTCCGGCGTCGAAGCGCCCTTCCGACAGCACGATCCGGCCGCCGGTCAGGAAGTGGGTGAGCAGGCTCGACAGGCCGCCGATGTGGAACATCGGGGTGCTCGCCAGGCTGACCGCCTGCGGGGAACCGGCGTCGAGCAGATGGGGCAGCCTGCCGTTGCGCGCCAGGATGTTCTGCTGGTTGGCGATCACCGAACGGCGCGAGAGCTCAACGGCTTTCGGCATCCCGGAGCTGCCGGAGGTGAACAGGACGACCGCGACGTCGTCGAGGTCGGAGTCGGCGCCCCGGGCCTCGGTGCCCGGCGACTCGAACGCGCCGGCGAGACCGGCCAACGGGCTGGTCGGGCAGGCCGCGTCGAGCGGGGTGTCGGTGAGGACGAGGCGCAGGCCGAGCAGTCCGGTGGCATGGGCGATCTCCGTACTGCTCCACCAGCGGTTGCCCAACACCGGGACCGCACCGTGCAGCCACAGCGCGAAGACCGCAGCCACCCATTCCGGGCTGTTGTAGCCGAAAACCATGACGCGGTCGCGCGGCACCACACCGAGATCGGCGAGGTGGTCGCGCACCCGGCCGAGCGCACCGCGGAACTGCCCGTAGGTGAGCCGGCGTGCGCCGTGGATCAGGAACTCCCGGTCGGTCCAGCACCGGGTGCCCGCGATCAGCTCGTCGAACGTGGCCGCACTGCGCCGGTAGAGGCGGCCCGGGTGGCCGGCGTAGACGCCGTCGAACGCCTCGGTGTCCCACACGGGTGGGCGATCACAGTTCACTGCGTCGGCACCGGGACGCCCTCGGACGGTTGCACGATCACGAAACCCTGCCCGTGGAAGGCCACCTGGAGTGCCTCCCCCGAGCCGCGGCCGATCAGCGCACCGGCCGTGAAGCTGGCCCGCAGCTGCGTCTGCAGATTGGCCGACCACGCCACGACCGCGTTGGTGTCGGCGAACGTGGGTGCCTCGCCGGCGTTGAGCACGACGGGCGGTCCGTCGGTGGTCAACGCCACCCAGCCGGTGCCGCGCAGCGTGGTGTTGAACAGGCCGCCGGTGGCGATGCTGCCGCCGCGGACGCGTTCGATGTTCCAGTCGAGTCCGGCCGAGAAGGCCAGCACGTTCTTGCCGCTGATCGACAGCCCGCTGTTGGTCAAGTTGAGCAGGTGCACGTCGTAGCCGCGCTCGGCGAGGAACACATCACCCTGGCCTTGACACCTCATGAGGGGCAGACCTTCGCCGGTCAGCGCCTTCTTGAGGAACTTCGAGGCGCCGCCGCCCTCGTAGGCGAAGTCGACGTTGCCCTGATAGGCCACCATCGCGCCCTGACGGGCCATGAACGGCTCACCGAGGCGCACCCGCAGCATCTTGGTGTTCTGGTTGGCGATCGGGGTGGCCTCCTTCTCGCTGAACCGGCCGTCGACCAGATCGCCCGAGATACCGCCGAATCCGTCACCGGCAGGGGCGGCCTGCGGGGACGCCGCGGGCTGCGCGCCCAGCGGAGCCTGCAACACCTGCCCCTGACTCGACACCTGGTCGGTCCACTTCTGTCCGTCCCACCATCGGTACTCGTAGCGGCCGTCGGGATCGGGCAGCCATTGACCGGTCATCGCCTCACTCCTTGTCACCCGGGAACACTGCGCTTGACCCTAAATCAGTGCACTGACCCCTACCCGGACCGTGGGAGTCTCGGTCTGGTGAGCAGACTCCGTCGCATCACGGCCGGAACCCCCAAAGACCGGGCCGTATCAGGTGGAGGTCTGGGACGCCTACCCGGATTACGAGCCCGACCTCGCCGGGCAGCGGATCTTCGGCAACGAGTACTTCCACCTGTTGGAGCTCCAACCGATCGACGGCGGCTACCGGGCCTACGTGTGCGACGGGCGCTACAACCTGTTCGTCGAGAAAAAGGGTGAGACCACCTACCAGACGACCGAAGGGACGTTCTTCGGCACGATTACGTGTTCATCTGGCGGGTCGAGGTGCTCACCGACAGGGAGCTGCCGAAGCGTGCGCCGCAGCGGGGCCGGCCGAACCGCCACCGTTCGAACCCGCCGTACCGGGGTGGCCCGCCCAGGCGAGCTAGGGATCCGTTCGCCAGGGGAGAAACCGCAGCCCCGCTGATTTAACGGTGTAATCATGTAATCATGAAGACACATCATCACCGCCGACGGCCGGGCGGCTGGCAACAGGCCGAACACCCCGACGCGAGCGACGCCGCGGACTGGTTCGCCGGACGGGTGCCCGACAGCTGGTTCGACGGCGACCCCACCGTGGTCGTCGACCGCGAGGAGATCACCGTGATCGGCCGGCTGGCCGAATCGGGCGGACAGGAAAGCGAAGCCCACGCCTCCGGGCGCGCCGCCCGCTTCCGCGAACAGACCCGCTCCGAGCGCATGCAGATCGCCGACGAAGCCGAGGCCCGCTACGGCCGCAAGGTCGCCTGGGGCGTCGAGATCGGACCGCGGGAGCAGCCGGAGCGGATCCTGTTCACCCACATCGCCGTTCCGGTGATGACACGGCTGCGTCAACCGGAGCGCCAGGTGCTCGACACGCTGGTCGACGCCGGGGTGGCACGGTCCCGCTCGGACGCCCTGGCCTGGTCGGTGCGGCTGGTGGGACAGCACGCCGACGAGTGGCTGGCTCAGTTGCGTGAGGCGATGTCGAAGGTGGAGGACCTGCGCGCCGAAGGGCCGCAGCTCTAGGCGTTCGTCGCGCCGGGCACCTTCTCCACCCCGACCCACGCCTCGCTGAGCGTGGACGTCTGCGACAGCGGATCGAGCCCGGCGCCGTCCACGAGCAGGTTGCGGTTGACGCCGAAGGGCTGCGGCTCCCCACCGCCGCGCGGGTCGAAAACCCGTGAACCCCAGCCGTGGTCGAGCACCACCACACCGCGGCGCGGCTGGTCGCTGACCGCAGCCTGCAGTTCCACGGCGCCCACGGGGGAGAACACCCGCACCCGGTCGCCGTCGGCCACGCCCAGTGCCGAGGCGTCGTCGGGATGGATGACCACCTCGTTGCGTTTCCCGCCAGGATGCAGCCCCGGCAGATCGTTGAGCCAGGAGTTCATCGAGTGCCGGTGCCGCCGGTTGCCCAGCTGGAACGGATACCCGGCGGGAGCGACGGGCGCGGGTGCGGCGAGCAGTTCCCGGGCCCGCGCGACGAACTCCGGCGGCGCGGCGTGCACCTTCTTGTCCGGTGTGCGCAGCGCCTCGCGGAAGTGCCCGAACTCGCGGGGGCCCAGCACCAGCCCGTGCGGACTGCCCACCACATCGCGCCATCTGAGCTTGCGGCCGTTGACCTTTCGCGATGTCGCGATGAGGATCCGGTTCATCCACTGCGGTCCGAACGCCAGAGCGGGACGACGGGTGAGCGCGGCCGCGCGGCGGCTGGCCCGCACGAACGCGTTCATCCCGCGCAGCCCGAACAGGGGCCGCCCCATCGCCAGCGTCAGGTCGGTGAAGATCTGCCACTCCTCGCGGGCGCCCGGCGGCGGATCGACGGCGCGCCGGCCGTACTGCACGAACGGTTCGTCGTGCATGCTGCTGGTGAACGCCAGCAGGTCGTCGCGTTCGAGCCAGTGCGCGGCGGGCAGCAGCCAGTGCGCGTGCCGGTGGCTCTCCCGCTGCACCAGGTCGATCGCCACCAGCAGATCCAGCGACGCCAACGCCCGATCCAGTTTCGCGCCGTCCGGTCCGGACACCACGGGGTTGCCGCAGTTGATCACCATCGCCCTGATCTGGCCCGGCCCCGGGGTGGTGATCTCGTCGGGCAGCTCGGCCAGAGCGTGTGCGCCCGAGACCATGCCGCGGCCTGCGACCCGGCTGACGTGCGGTGCGCCCTTCGCCATGTCCGCCAGCCGCAGCGCATCGACGTAGCCGGGTTCGAACCGCCGCCCGCCGGGCCGGTCCATGCGGCCGGTGATGACGTTGAGGACATGGCCGAGCCATTCGGCCACCGTGCCCGCCGCGTGCAGCGACACCCCGGTGCGGGTGACCACCATCGCGCCGCGCGCGGCCGCGAAGTCGCGGGCCACCCGCTCGATCGTCGGCCGCTCGACACCGCAGCGCACCGCCAGGTCGTCGAGGTCGGCGTCGGCGGCCAGGGCCCGCAACGCGGATACGCCGACCGCCAGGTCCGCGCAGTCGCCGCGGTGCTCGAGTCCCTCGTCGAGCACCACTTTGACCATCGCCAGCAGCAGCGCCCAGTCCTGGCCGGGCCGCACCGCCAGGTGCAGGTCGGCGTGCTGGGCGGTCTCGGTGCGGACCGGGTCGACCACCACCAGCGTCGCACCGCCCTTCTGGCGTTGCAGCGCGCGCCGCCAGCCGCCGGGCACCGTCTCGAGCCAATTCCACGCGCTCACTGCCGGATTGGTGCCGACGAGCAGGAAGTAGTCGCAGTTGTCGATGTCGGACACCGGCGCCATGAGCATCGACCCGTACATGGCCTCGGCCACGACGTGCATGGCGTTCTGGTCGACGGAACCGACGAAATAGCGGTTGCGGGTGCCGATCGCGTCCAGCCAGGCGTTCATGAAGATGACGTTGGAGCCGGAGAACCCGGTTGGATTCCCGTAATACGCGCCGATCGCATCGGGCCCGTCGGCGGCGATCGCCGCGTTCATCCGCGCCGCGATGTCGGCGATCGCCTCGTCCCAGCTCGCTTCGACGTAACGGTCGCCGACCCGGCGCATCGGGGTCAGGATCCGCCTCGGATGCTCGACGAGCTGCGCGGCGGTGCGGCCCTTGGCGCAGAAGTCCTGCCAGCTGTGCGGGTTGAGCCGGTCGGCGGAGATCTTGGTGACCCGGTTGTCCTCGACGGTGACCTCCACGCCGCACGACGCCAGGCAATAGCGGCAGAAGGTGTGCACGGTGGTGCCGGTCATACCTGCGCATCCTGCCCGACCCGGCCCGGCGGCGGACCGGAAATGGTGGGCAGCGGGGTGCTCAAACCCGTGTCATGGACCAGTATTCGCCGCGCCGGGCCACGAGTTCCTCGTGGCTGCCGCTCTCGACGATCCGGCCCGCCTCCATCACCAGGATGAGGTCGGCGTCGCGGATCGTCGACAGGCGGTGGGCGATGATGAAACTCGTCCGGTCGCGGCGCAGTTCACGCATGGCGTGCTGGATCAGCAGTTCGGTGCGGGTGTCCACCGAACTGGTCGCCTCGTCGAGGATCAGCAGCTGAGGGCGGGCCAGCACGGCACGGGCGATCGTGATGAGCTGCTTCTCCCCGGCGCTGATCGAACCGCCGTCGTCGCTGACGCGGGTGTCGTATCCGTCGGGCAGGCTGTGCACGAAACGGTCGACGTAGGCGGCCTTCGCGGCGGCGACCACCTCGTCCTCGCCGGCGTCGGGCCTACCGTAGGCGATGTTGTCGTAGATCGTGCCGGCGAACAGCCACGTGTCCTGCAGCACCATGCCGATCCGTGACCGCAGGGAGTGGCGGCTGACGGTGGTGATGTCGACGCCGTCGAGCAGGATCCGGCCCGAATCGACGTCGTAGAACCGCATCAGCAGGTTGACCAGCGTCGTCTTGCCCGCACCGGTCGGCCCGACGATGGCCACGGTGCTGCCCGGTTCGACGGTCAGCGACAGATCCTCGATGACCGGTGTGCCCGGCTGGTAGCCGAAGTGCACATGCTCGAACTCCACCCGGCCGCGCGCCGCGGGAAGCCGGGCGGCGGGATCGGCGGGCTGTTCGTCGGCGTCGAGCAGTTCGAACACCCTCTCGGCACTGGCGATCCCGGACTGCAGCGTGTTGTACATGCCCGCGACCTGGGTCAGCGGCTGGTTGAACTGGCGGACGTACTGGATGAACGCCTGGATGCTGCCGAGGGTGATCTGCCCGGTCGCCACCTGCAGGCCGCCGATCACCGCGACCGCCACGTAGCTGAGGTTGCCGATGAAACCGGTCGCCGGCGACACCAGCCCGGAGAAGAACTGGGCGCCGAAACTCGACTGGTACACCTCGTCGTTGAGTTCGCGGAACTTCTCCTGCGCGGCGGCGCGGTGCCCGAACGTCTTGACGATCGTGAACCCGCTGTAGGTCTCCTCGATGTGGGCGTTGAGCCGGCCGGTGTTGCGCCACTGCGCGACGAACAGCCGTTGCGACCGCCGCGTGATCCAGCGGATCGCCAACAGCGACAACGGCACCGTCAGCACGGTGATCAGCGCCAGCAGCGGGGAGATCGTCAGCATCATCACCAGCACCGCCACGATCGTCAGCAGCGACGTCAGCAGTTGGCTGATCGTGATGGTCAGCGAGGTCTGGACATTGTCGACGTCGTTGGTGACGCGGCTGAGCACCTCACCACGCTGGCGGGTGTCGAAATAGGACAGCGGCAGCCGGTGCACCTTGTCCTCGACGTCGGCGCGCAGCCGCACCATCGTGCGCTGCACGACGACGTTGAGGATGCGGGCCTGGATCCAGACCAGAAGGGCCGCAACGAGGTACAGGCCGAGCGCGAGAGCCAGCGTGCGGGCCACGGCGCCGAAGTCCACGCCCTGGCCCGGCACCACGTCCATCCCGGACAAGAGGTCGGCGAACGTCGAGTCGCCGCGGGCGCGCGCCGCCTCGATCGCCTGCTCCTTCGTCAGGCCCGCGGGCAACTCGCGGCCGAGCACCCCGTTGAACAGCAGGTCGGTCGCGTGGCCGAGGATCCGCGGGACGATCACCCCCAGCGCGATGCCCGCGACACCGAGCCCGATCACCGCCGCCGTCAGCGTCCGCTGGGGCGTCAGCCGGCGGACCAGCCGCAGTGCCGAGCCCCTGAAGTCGCGGGTCCGTTCGGGCGGCGGCTGCGGCAGGCCGCGCATCGGACGTCCCATCGGACCGGTCACGGGCGGCCACCGACGTCGGCGCCGACCGCCTGCGATTCGGCGAACTCGGCGTAGGTGGGGCAGCCGAGCAGCAACTCGTCGTGGGATCCGGCACCGACCACCCGGCCGTCGTCGATCACGATCACCTGGTCGGCCTGGGCGACGGTGGAGAGCCGCTGGGAGACGACGACGACGGTGGCCGCGGCCGAGACCTCGCGCAGCGCGGACCGCACCCGGGCGTCGGTGTGCACGTCGAGCGCGGAGAACGCGTCGTCGAACAGGTACACCGCGGGACGGCGGATCACGGCGCGGGCGATCGCCAGCCGCTGCCGCTGCCCTCCGGAGAAGTTCATCCCGCCCTGCGCCACCCGCATCTGCAGACCGTCGGCGTGTGCGCGCACGAAGTCGTCGGCGGCCGCCACCCGCAGCGCCGCCCACATCTCCTCCTCCGTCGCGTCGCTCTTGCCGTAGCGGAGGTTGTCGGCGACGGTGCCGGAGAACAGGTAGCCGCGCTGGGGCACCAGCCCGATCAGCGCCCAGAGCCGCTCGATGTCGTAGTCGCGCACGTCGATCCCGTCGACGCGCACACACCCGCCCGTCACGTCGTAGAGGCGGCACATCAGCGAGATCAGCGTCGACTTCCCGGAGCCGGTGGACCCGACGATCGCTGTCGTCGTCCCGGGCCGCGCGGTCAGCGAGACGTCGGCGACCACCGGCTGCTCGGCGCCCGGGTAGCAGAATGTGGCCGCCTCGAGGCGGATCTCACCGCGCACGGTGTCCGGCCGCACCGGGTCGGGTGGGGTCTCGATACCCGGGCGCGTCGCCAGGACCTCGCCGATACGTTCGGCGCAGACCGTCGCCCGCGGGATGATGATCAGCATGAACGTGGCCATCAGCACGGCCATCAGGATCTGCATGAAGTAGGACAGGAACGCGATCAGCGAGCCGACCTGCATCTGGCCGGCGTCGATGCGCAGTCCGCCGAACCAGATGAGCGCGACGCTGGAGACATTGATGACCAGCGTGGTGACCGGCAGCATCAGCGCCTGCCAGCGGCCGGCGTCCAGCGCGGTGTCCGACAGGGTCTGGTTGGCCTCGCCGAAGCGGGTCCGTTCGAGCGGTTCCCTGGCGAACGCGCGGATCACCCGGATGCCGGTGAGCTGGTCGCGCATCACCCGGTTGACGTTGTCGATGAGCTGCTGCATCCGGCGGAAGATCGGCAGCAGGTGCGTGACGATCCAGTAGTTCGCCAGGGCCAGCACCGGAATGCTCACGAGCAGCAGCCAGGACAGGCCCGCGTCCTGGTGGACGGCCATGAAGATCCCGCCGACCGACATGATCGGCGCGGTGATGAGCATGGTGCACGTCATCTGCACGAGCAGCTGGATCTGGCCGACGTCGTTGGTGGTGCGGGTGAGCAGCGACGCGGCCCCGAACCGGGCGGTGTCCTCGGCGGAGAACCTCGTCACCCGGTCGAAGATCGCCGAGCGCAGGTCGCGGCCGAATCCCATACCGGCGCGCGAACCGAAGTACACCGCTCCGACGGCGCACACCACCTGCAGCGCCGTCACGCCGAGCATCACCACACCCAGTCGCATGATCGTGGCGGTGTCACCCCGGGCGACGCCGTCGTCGATGATCGCGGCGTTGACGGTGGGCAGGTACAGCGAGGCCAGCGTGCTGACGATCTGGAGTCCGGCGACCACCGAGAGCAGCCCACGGTACGGCCGCACGTACTGCCGCAGGAGGCCCCAGAGCATCCCGCTACTGTCGCACACTGCGTGAAATTGCAGGTCAACCGGCATGTCGGTGGTTCACTATCGGCGCTGCCGCTACAGTGCATGGCGTGACCCCCAGCACGCGCACCCGCAACGCGAAAGTGCTGGCCGCGCTGACCTCGCTGACGGTGGCCGTGCTCCCGCTGTTGGCTGCCTGCTCCGAGTCGGAGCCCGCGGCGCCCGGCGAGGTGCCGCAGAGCCCGCAGGCCCAGCAGGACGACATCAAGCACGGCCCGTTCTTCCCGCAGTGCGGCGGCATCAGCGACCAGACCATCAGCCAGCTCACCGAGGTGCCCGGGCTGGTCAACACCGCGACCACCTCCGTGGGGTGCCAGTGGCTGGCCGGCGGCAGCATCGTCGGGCCGCACTTCTCGTTCACCCACTTCCGCGGCAGCCCGATCGGCCGCGAGCGCAAGACCGAGGAGCTGTCGCGCACCAGCGTCGAGGACATCAACATCGAGGGTCACGACGGGTTCATCGCCACAGGTGACGATCTGACGCTGGGCACCAACCTGTGCGAGATCGGCATCCAGTTCGACAACGACTTCATCGAATGGTCGGTCAGCTTCGCCGAGAAGCCGTTCCCCGACCCGTGCGAGGTCGCCAAGGAACTGACCCGCCAGTCGATCGTGAACTCCCGATGAGCGCCCGCGCACGGACGCTGGCCGCCGTGGCCGTCCTCCTCGCCGCGCTCGCGATGCTGATGGGCTGCACCCGCACCGTCGAGGGCACGGCGGCGCGCGCCGGGTCCGGCGGCGGCCCGAGCAACAACGACTCCGAACAGCAGTACCCCAACCTGCTGAAGGAGTGCGACGTGCTGACCGAGGACATCCTCGCCGAAACCGTCGGCGCCGATCCGCTCGACATCCAGAGCACGTTCGTCGGGGCGGTGTGTCGCTGGCAGGCCGCCAACCCGGCCGGTCTCGTCGACATCACCCGGTTCTGGTTCGAAGAGGGCAGCCTCGACAACGAGCGGGAGACCGCCGAGAAGCTCGAGTACCAGATCGAGAACCGGTCGGTGGCCGGTGTGCCGTCGTTCGTGATGCGGCCGGGCGACCCGAACGGTTCCTGCGGCGTGGCCAGCGACGCGGGTGGTGTGGTCGGCTGGTGGGTCAACCCGCAGGCTCCCGGCATCGACGCCTGCGGGATGGCGATCAAGCTGATGGAACTCACGCTCGCCACCAACTCCTGACCTGAGCGATTTCGGTGTAGCCGGTTGCGCTGACCGCGACGAACGACACCGAAATCGCCCACTAACGGGGCACGTGGAACCTCACCAGCGCGGCGCCGCCGAGCGCCAGCTCCTCCCACGGCCGCGCCGTGCGCAGCACCGCGATCGCTGAGGTGGGGAACTTCGCGGCGATGTCCTCGGCGGCCTCGCGGTCGCTGTCGTCGAGGGCGGCCAGCCCGAGCGCCACGTGCGACATCGCGGGCTCGTGACCGATCACCAGCAGTGTCGACACGTCGGCGCCGAAATGCCGCCCCACCTTGGTGATCTCGTCGATGACGGTGCCGGGGCTGGCATCGTAGAGCCGGTCGGCGTAGTGCACCGGGGCGTCGATGCGGGTGCGTTCCAGCGTCTGTCGCGTCCTGGTGGCCGTCGAGCAGAGCACCGCGTCGAACGGCGCCACGGTGGCCCGCAGCCAGTCGCCCGCCAGCGCGGCCTCGCGGATTCCCCGCGCCGCCAACGGGCGTTCGTGGTCGTCGACCCCGGCCGGGTAGTCGGATTTCGCGTGGCGAAGCAGTACCAGGGTGCGTTCCTCGGTGCTCACACCCTCCACGTTAGGGCGCACGGCCACATGCCGGTCGAGGTCCGCCGAGTTGTCGGTGCGCGGTCCTAGACTCGCCATGCACTGCACGACGAGGGGAAAGGGACGGGCCCACATGCGATTTGTGCACACCGCGGACTGGCAGCTCGGGATGACCCGTCACTTCCTGAGCGGTGAGGCGCAGCCGCGCTATTCGGCCGCCCGGCGCGACGCCGTCGTCGCGGTGGGTGCGCTGGCGGCCGAGGCGGGCGCCGAGTTCGTGGTCGTCGCCGGTGACGTGTTCGAGCACAACCAGCTCTCCCCGCGTGAGGTCAGCCAGTCGCTGGAGGCCATGCGCACCATCGGCGTCCCGGTGTATCTGCTGCCCGGCAACCACGACCCGCTCGACGCCGCGTCGGTGTACACCAGCGCGCTGTTCACCGCCGAACGCCCGGACAACGTGACGGTGCTCGACCGCGCCGGCGTCCACCGGGTCCGGCCCGGTCTCGAGATCGTGGCGGCCCCGTGGCGGTCGAAGGCTCCGACCAGCGATCTGGTCGGCGATGTGCTCGAGGGGCTGCCCGTCGACGGGGTGACGCGGATCGTGGTGGGCCACGGCGCCGTCGATGCCATCGATCCGGGCAAGGACAAGGTGTCGCTGATCCGGCTCGCCGCGGTCGAGTCGGCGCTGGGCCGCGGGGCCGTGCACTATGTCGCTCTGGGCGACAAGCACTCCCGCACGAACGTCGGCGCGACGGGTCGGGTGTGGTATTCGGGATCGCCGGAGGTCACCAACTACGACGACATCGAGACCGACTCCGGTCACGCGCTGGTGGTCGAGATCGACGAGGGCGACGACCGTCGCCCGGTGCGGGTGCGCCCCGAACGGCTGGGCCGCTGGCGGTTCGTCACGCTCACCCGGTCCGTGGACGACAGCCGCGACGTCGCCGACCTCGACCTCAACCTGGACCTGATGCCGGACAAGGAGCGCACGGTCGTGCGCCTCGGGCTGACCGGGTCGCTGACCGTCACCGACAAGGCCGCCCTGGACACCTGCCTCGACAAGTACTCCCGGCTGTTCGCCGCGCTCACGGTGTGGGAGCGCGGCACCGACATCGCGGTCCTGCCCGCCGACGGTGAATTCGACGATCTGGGCATCGGCGGGTTCGCGGCCGCCGCCGTGGACGAGCTGGTCGAGGCGGCCCGCGCCGACGGGGACGGCGCCGAGGATGCCCGCGCCGCACTGGCGTTGTTGTTGCGTCTGGTCGAACGGAGCGATGTCGCATGAAGCTGCACCGGTTGGTGTTGACCAACTATCGCGGCGTCAGCCGCAGGGAGATCGAGTTCCCCGACCGCGGCGTTGTCGTGATCAGCGGCGCCAACGAGATCGGCAAGTCGTCGATGATCGAGGCGCTGGATCTGCTCTTCGCCGCCAAGGACCGCTCGACCAAGAAGGAAGTCAAACAGGTCAAACCGACCCACGCCGACGTCGGTGCCGAGATCAGTGCCGAGATCTCCACCGGGCCTTACCGATTCGTCTACCGCAAACGGTTCCACAAGCGCGCGGAGACGGAGTTGACCGTACTGTCGCCGCAGCGTGAGCAGCTCACCGGCGACGAGGCGCACGAGCGGGCGCTCGCACTGCTCGACAGCACCGTGGACATGGATCTGTGGCAGGCGCAACGAGTCTGGCAGTCCGCCTCGACCGCCGCGGTCGACCTCTCGGGTTCGGATGCACTGGCCCGCGCGCTCGACGTCGCCGCGGGTGAGGCGGCCACCCTGTCGGGCGCGGAACCGCTGCTGGTCGACCGCATCGACGAGGAGTACGGCCGGTACTTCACCGCCACGGGAAGGCCGACGGGGGAGTGGGCCGCCGCGACCAAGCGGTTGCAGGCCGCCGAGGCGGAGGTCGCCAGATGTGCGGCCGCGGTCGGTGAGGTCGACGAAGCGGTGCGCCGCCACACCGCCCTGACCGAACAACTCGCGGAGCTGACGGGCCTACGCGTCACGCTCACCGAGGAGTTGTCCGCGGCGCAGGCCGCCGCGCACGCCGTGGCGACACTGCGCAGGCAGCTCGACGAGGCCGAGGTCATCGCGAAAGCCGCGGAGGACACGCGCACCGCCTCCGCGGCGGCGGTCACCGAACGCCGCCGGTTGCGTGCCGACATCGACGGACGCCGCGCCGCCATCACCGAACTCGAGGCCGCGGTGGTCACCGCCGCCGAGGAGGAAGCCGCCGCCCGCGAGGTCGACGAAGCGGCGCAGCAGGCCGCCGAGCAGGCGCGGGCCGCCGTGGAGGTGCATCAGGCCCGCGTCGACGCGGCCCGCGCTGTGGCCCAACGCCTTTCCGACCGTGACGAGGCCGACCGGTTGGCGGCGCGGCTGGCGAAGATCGACGCGGCGCTGCGTGAGCTGGCGGCCGCCGAGACCGAGCTCGCGGCCATCACGGTCACCGACAGCTCGATGCGGGCCGTCGAGGCCTCCGCCCTCGCGGTCGAGCGGGCGGCGGGACAGGCCGAACTGGCTTCTGCGCGAATCGAACTCGAAGCGCTCGCCGACATCGAGGTGACGGTGGACGGCGAGCGGGTCCGGCTGGGCGCCGGGCGGGACTGGTCGGTGAACGCGACCTCACCGACCGAGTTCACCGTCGCCGGTGTGCTCACCGCCCGCGTCGTGCCGGGTACTCCCGCGGCGCAGACCCAGGCCCGGCTGGATGCCGCCACCACGGAGTTGGCGGACGCGCTGAAAGCCGCCGGCGCCGAGGACGTGGCCACCGCGCGCAGCCGGTACGACCGGCGCCGCGAACTCGAGCAGACACGGGCGACGCTCCGCGCGACCGTCGACGCGTTGACCGGTGACGACACCGTCGCCGTCCTGCGCGCCCGGCTGGCCGAGCTGCGTGACGCTCAACCCGACGAAGAGGGGCTGTTCGAGATCGACGGTCCGGCCGACGCCGCCGCGGCGCGCGCGGCGCTCGACGCCTCCGTCGCCGCGCACCAGCGGTCCATCGGGGAGTGCGAGACGCACCGGAAAGTCGCCGTGGCGGCGTCGACGAAGTTGGGGCAGAAGGCAACTCGGCTCGGCGTGGTACGGGAGAAGCTGGCCGCCGCACAGGCCGAGCTGACCCTCGCGGCCGATCGGCTCGCCACGGCGCGCGCCGTCATCGCCGACGATGCCCTTTCGGTGGCCGCCGAGGCCGACCGAGAGGCCGCCGAACACGCCGCGGCGCGCGCCGCCGCGCTCCGCGACGAACTGGCGACATGCGCCCCGGACACCGTCGACGCCGCGCTCGAGGACGTCACCCGCCGCGAACGGGCGCTGCAGGCCCGACTCGAGGACACCACGGAAGCGCTGCGCGAGGTCACCGCGGCGCTCAAGGTGTACGGGACCGAAGGCCGGCAGGGCCAATTGGACAGCGCTCACACCGAACGCCAACACGCCGAGTCCGACTACCTGCGCGTGCACCGGCGGGCCAGGGCGGCCGAACTTCTGCGATCGGTGATGAGCAGGCATCGCGCGGCCACGCGGGAACGCTACGTCGACCCGTTCCGCCGTGAGGTCGAACGGTTGGGCCGACTCGTCTTCGGCGAGAGCTTCGAAGTCGAGATCGACAGCGATCTGCGCATCTGCAACCGGACGCTGGCCGGCCGCACGGTGCCGTACGAGTCGCTGTCCGGCGGCGCCAAAGAACAACTCGGCATCGTCGCCCGATTGGCGGGAGCGGCTTTGGTGGCCAAAGAGGATTCGGTCCCGGTCGTCATCGATGACGCGCTGGGATTCACCGATCCGGAGCGGTTGACGAAGATGGGTGCGGTGTTCGACGTGATCGGCGGCGACGGGCAGGTGATCGTGCTCACGTGCAGCCCGCAGCGTTATGCCGCCGTGCCCGACGCACACCACATCGAGTTGACCGTCTGAAAGGCGATTTTCGCACCGCTCCGACATCACGGTGCGCCGTGAGGCGTGAGGTATCGCCGAAAACGGGTATGGGGCCTACGAGTCATACGTGAATCGGGAGGCCAACGTGTCATCAGACGACACCTCAGAAGACAAGGGTGCGCCGCTGCAACAGCGCGTCACCGAACTGCTCACCTCCGTGGGCGCGGCGCTCGGAGAGCTGGCGCAGCGGGCGCGCGAGGCCGTGGAGGGCGCGGCCGGACGCGTGGGCATCGGATCGTCGTCCGACGACGACAGCGGCAGCGCTGGACAGGCCGCGTTACCCGCGGGCGGCGGAGACTCCGGCGCGTCCACGCCGGAGTCCGCGCGACCGGCGGCCGCGAAGGCCCCCGCGAAGAAGGCGCCCGCGAAGAAGGCGCCCCCAGAGAAGGCGCCCGCGAAGAAGGCGCCCGCCAAGAAGGGTGCGGTCAAAGCGACTCCAGCCAAGACCGAAGCGGCCAACATGGCACCGCCGGCGAAGAAGGCCCCCGCCAAGGCGACACCGGCCGACACCTCACCGCTGAGCAGTGCACCGGCGAAGAAGGCCGCGCCGACCAAGACCGAAGCCGCCAAGACCCCGCCCGCCAAGACACCGCCGACGAAGGCCACACCGCCGAAGACTCCGGCGGCCACGACACCGGCCAAGGCACCGGCCAAGACCGCGGCCAAGACCGCGGCTCAGAAGGCACCCGCCAAGAAGGCACCCGCCAAGAAGGCCCCCGCGAAGAAGACGGCGGAGCCCGCCGCGGAGGCGGTCGCCAAGAACGCCCCCGCCAAGAACGCCCCCGCCAAGAAGGCTCCGGCGAAGAAGGCCCCGGCGAAGAAGGCCCCGGCGAAGAAGGTCGCCAAACCCACCGACGGCTGAGGCCCCGGCAACCCTCAGAAATAGGCGTTGGCCGGAACCGGCGTGCCGTGCAACAGGTTCTCTCCGACCACGCGCGCTTTGTAGGCGACGGGGTTGTGCAGGGTGATCGTGCGGATGTTGCGCCAGTGCCGGTCGAGGTTGCGCGCGCGGCTGGCCGCGCTCGCGCCGCCGAGCTCCAACAACCGCGTCGCGGCCTCCGGGGCCACCCGGTCCAGATGCACCTTCACCTTCGCGACGGCCAGTTGCGCCTCCTGCGCCAGCGCCGCATCGGGCACCCCGTCCACCGCCGACTCGGTGGCCGCGCCGATGAGCGCGGCGGCGTCCAGCACGGCCGCCCTCGCGATGTAGGCAGTGCTGGCGAGCTCGCCGAGTTGACGTTGCAGCAGCGGATCGTCGGTCGGGCGTTCGGCCACCGCATGGCTGAAGTTGCGCTGTCGTGATTCCAGCAGCGCGACCCCGTCCTCGACGACGTTGGCCAGGATGCCCGCGACCACCGCGTGAATGAACAACTGCAGTGAGGCGTACTGCACCGTCGGCTGCGGTTGCGCATCGTACGGCGAGTCGCTGAGCACGTCGTCGGCCGCCACCGCCACGTCGGTGAACGTGGTGGTGCCGGTGCCCGTGCGCCGCTGTCCGAACCCGTCCCAGTCGTCGACCACGCCCACACCCTCGCGGTCGGTGGGCACGATCACCGTCGCCACCGAGTCGTGATCGGTCGTCGCCGTCACCGTCAGGTAATCGGAGAACAGCGTGCCGGTGCTGTAGTACTTCTCGCCGGTGAGGCGGTAGCCGCCTCGGCCGTCGGGCAGCAGGCGGGTGTTGAACACCAGGCTGCCGACGGCCAGCGACCCCTTCTCGCTGAACGCGTTGCCGAAGATCTTGCCCTCGACCACCTTTTCCAGCCAGCGCCGCGACGCCGGATCGTCGGCGGTGCGCAACCGCTCCTCGACGAACCAGAAGTGCGTGCGGAAGATGTGGGCGACGGTCGGATCCGCCGCCGCCAAGTCGATGATCGCCGAGAACAGCTGTGGCACTGTGAATCCCGCGCCACCGAGGTGTTCCGGTAACCGCAGCGTGCCGAAGCCGGCGCGTTTGAGCGCGGCCACCTGGTCGAACGGATTCACGTCGTCGCGGTCACGGTCGGCGGCGCCCGCGGCGATCTGAGCCAGCAGCACAGCGAATTCCGGGGAACCGGGCAGGGCGCGGGTGTTCTCCACAGTCGTCATGGCTTCGTTGTACCGACGCGCCACCTCGCCGTAACGGCTTTGAATCACCCGGAACCGAACCCGGGCTACTTCATGAAGCCGATCTTGGTGTAGTCCAGGTCGCCGATGCCGGCCGGTCCGTAGTTGGCGATGTTGCTGCGGACGGCAACGTTGCCCGCGGATTGGAACAGCGGCAGGCTGTGCACCTCGGCCCACAGCATCTTGTCGAGTTCGTTGGCCTCCTGGCGGGCCTTGGCCGGATCGAGTTCGGACAGCGTCGTCTCGATCTGGGCGTCGATCTGCGGGCTGCCGATCTTGCCGAAGTTGCTCTCCCCGTTGGACGCGTAGATCTGCGTCAGACTCGAGAGCGCGAACGCGTCGCCGCCGAAGGCGAATTGGGCGATGTCGAAGTTGCCGGGCGTCACGTACTGGGTGAACAGCGCACCGCCCGGGGCGGCGATCAGGTCGAGTTTCACGCCGATCTGCCCGAGCAGGTTCTGGGCGACCTGCGCGATCTGGCGGGTGCTCTGAGCGTCGTAGAAGACGTCGCGGATCACCAGCTGGCGGCCGTCTTTCTCCCGGAACTGACCGTTCATCCGCCAGCCCAGCGCGTCCAGTTCGCGTTTGGCGGCTTCCGGATCGAACGGAATGCCGTTGCTCTGGTAGCCCTCCTGGCCGGCCACGTAGATGTGGTTGTCGAGCGTGGTCGGGGTGTTCACCAGGCCCCGCTGGCTGACGTCGGCGATGACCTGCCGGTTGATGCCCTTGGCGATCGCCATGCGCAGCGCCGGATCGCTGAGGATCGACCCGGGTGCGCCGTTGATGGTGAAGTGGTACCACTGGGCGCTGGGTGCGCGGCGGATGGAGACGCCGTTGGTGTTGCGCGCATTGGTGAGGTCGTCGAGTGAGGCCAGCCCGACCGCGTCGAGCGCATTGTTCTTCAGCGCGGGGATCCTCGCCGCATCGTCGAGCACCGTGTAGGTGATGGTGTCGAGCTTGGGCGCGGCCCCCCACCACTTCGGGTTGCGGCTCAACGTGATCCGCTGCGCGGCCTTGTCGACGTTGGTGACCGTGAACGGCCCCGCCGACGGACCGGGTCCGTTGAGCTGGCCCCGGTTGAACGCCTCGGGCGTCGCGGTCATGCTCTTCGGGTACAGCATGGTGTTGCCGGCGAACATGCCCTTCCAGTCGGCATAGTGCTTGGCGAACGTGACGACCGCCTGGCGGTCGTCGACGCCGCGCGTCACCGACGCGACCCGTTCGGTGCCGTTCGGCGCGGCGATCAGGAACGCTTTGTCCTTACCGCTCTGGGCGTTGATCTGGCTGGCGATGTCCTCCCAGGTGATCGGCGTGCCGTCGCTCCACACCGCCTTGGGGTTGATGGTGTAGGTGACCACCTGCGGATCGGTGCCCGTCAACTCCACGTTGGTGAAGTAGTCCTTGTTGACGGTGGTCTCCCCGGACGGGGAGATCACGAAGGCCCGGGGCATCGTCGGCCGCAGCAGCCCGCCCAGCTCACCGAGGTTGCCGTCGATGTGCAGTGTGTTGAAGTTGGGCGGGAAGCCGCTCAGAGCCAGACGCAGGTTGCCGCCGTCGCGCAGGTTGGCCGGGTCCTGCGGGTTGATGTCGTTGGTGGTGCCGACCTCCGCCTGACCGCCGGGCGGCGGGGCGCTCTCCTGGTTGCCGTTCGAGCACGCGGCCAGCGTGAGGGTGGCCACCAGGGCGGCGGACAGCAGGCGTCGCAACGTCATGCACACGGACTCTAACGTTGCGGGACGCTCGGTTGCGGCACCGCCGCCAGGAGTCGTCGCGTGTAGTCGTGCCGCGGCGCGGTGAAGACCTGGTCGCTGTCGCCCTGTTCGACGATCGAGCCCTTGTGCATGACCGCCACCCGGTGGGCGAGGTGCCGGACCACCGACAGGTCGTGTGAGACGAACAGGTAGGACAATCCGAACTGCTGCTGCAGGTCGAGCAGCAGGTTGATGATGCCCGCCTGGATCGACACGTCCAGCGCCGACACCGGTTCGTCGAGGGCGAGGATCTTCGGCTGCGTCGCCAGCGCCCTGGCGATGCCGATGCGTTGTTTCTGGCCACCGGAGAACTCGGCCGGGTACCGGCCGGCGTCTTCGCGGCGCAGGCCGACGATGCCGAGCAGTTCGGCCACCCGGTCCTCGATGTCGGCCTTGCCGAAGCCGTTGGCCTGCAACGGTTCTGCCAGCACGTCGAAGACGGGTAGCCGGGGGTCGAGTGAGGCGACCGGATCCTGGAACACCACCTGCAGGTCGCCGCGCAGGGCGCGCCGCTCCCGCGTACCGAGCGCGGCCACGTCGGCGCCGAGCACCTCGATCGCACCGCCCTGCGGCGGGGCGAGCTCGAGGATCTGGTGCAGTGTCGTCGACTTCCCGGATCCGGATTCCCCGACGATGGCGAGCGTGCGGCCCTGCGGCAACTCGAAGCTGATGCCGTCGACGGCGCGGACCTCGCCGATCGTGCGACGGAACACCGCCCCCTTGGTCAGCGTGTAGGTCTTCACCAGATCGTCGACCCGCAACACCACCGGCGGGTCGGCCGGTCCGGGCGATGAGGTGGGCGCGGTGGACACGCCGTACACGTCGGCGGCGCTGCGCCCGGCGACGTGTTCGGTGCGGATGCACGCCGCCCGGTGCCCCGGCGCCACCTCGATCAGCTCCGGTTCGGCGGCCAGGCAGTCGTCGACGGCCAGCGGGCACCGCGGGGAGAACGGGCAACCCGGCGGCAGATCCGCCAGCGACGGCGGGGCGCCGGGGATGGGCACCAGCCGCGCCCCCTGCGGAGCGTCGAGGCGCGGCACCGACCCGAGAAGTCCGACGGTGTAGGGCATCTGCCGGTCGGCGTACAGCTCGGACACCCCGGCGATCTCGACGGCCCGCCCGGCGTACATCACCAGCGCCCGGTCGGCGAACTCGGCGACCACCCCGAGGTCGTGGGTGATGATCAGCACGCCGGCGCCGGTGACGTCGCGGGCGGTGCGAAGGACGTCGAGAATCTGCGCCTGCACGGTCACGTCAAGGGCGGTGGTGGGTTCGTCGCAGATCAGCAGGTCGGGGTCGTTGGCGACCGCCATCGCGATGACGACGCGCTGCCGTTCCCCGCCGGACAGCTCGTGCGGGAACGCCCGGGCCCGGCGTTCCGGTTGGGCGATGCCGACCAGATCGAGCAGTTCGACCGCGCGGGTGCGGGCGGCCCGCCGGCCCAGGTCACGCTGGTGCACGAGCAGCGCTTCGGCGATCTGGTCGCCGATCGTGTACACCGGCGTCAGCGCCGACATCGGATCCTGGAACACCGTGCCGATGCGGCGGCCGCGGATCCGCGACATCTCCGCGTCCGAGAGGCCGAGCAGTTCGGTGCCGTCCAGCCGCACCGATCCGGTCACCTCGGCGTGTTCGGGCAGCAGTCCGGCGACGGCCATCGCCCCGGCGGATTTGCCCGCCCCGGACTCGCCGACCAGCGCCACCACCTCACCGGCGTCGACGTGGTAGTCCAGTCCGCGCACGGCCGACACCCGTTCGGCGTCGGTCGCGAACGTCACCGTCAACCCGGCCACCTCGAGCAGGCTCATCGTGTACGGCCCTTCCGGGCGGGGCGCGAGCCCGGATCGAGCGCGTCGCGCAACCCGTCGCCGACGAGGTTGGCGCACAGGATGATCAGCACCAGCACCCCGGCCGGGAACAGGAACACCCACGGGAACGTGGTCACCGACGCCGTGCCGTCGGCGATCAGCGTGCCGAGCGAGACGTCGGGCCGCTGCACACCGAATCCCAGGAAGCTGAGCCCGGTTTCGGCGAGCACCGCCAGCCCCACGTTGAGCGCGGTGTCGATGATGAGGATCGAGGCGACGTTGGGGACGATGTGGCGCACGATGATGCGCCAGTGCGGCACCCCCATGTACCGCGCGGCGACGACGAACTCGCGGTCGCGCAGGCTCATCGTCAGACCGCGCACGATGCGGGAGCTGATCATCCAGCTGAACGCCGCCAGCAGCAGGATCAACCACAGGATCGTGCCGGACTCCCTGGTCCGTGGCGTCACGATCGCGATCAGGATGAAGCTCGGAACCACCAGCAGCAGGTCCACCAGCCACATCAGGGTGCGGTCCCGCCACCCGCCGAAGTAGCCGGCGATCGATCCCACGGTCGCCGCGATGACCGTCGAGATGAACGCCACCGCGACACCGATGAGCATCGACTTCTGCATCCCGCGCAGCGTCTGCGCCAGCAGATCCTGCCCCAGCGCGTTGGTGCCGAACCAATGCTGGGGGCTCGGCGGCTGCTGCAGCGCGTAGTAGTCCAGATCGGTGTAGCTGTACGGCAGCAGCGGCGGCAGCAGGTAGCAGCCGGCGAACATCAGCACCAGCAGGGCCAGGGCGCCGACCGCGGGCCGGTTGCGCAGGAACCGCCGCAGCACCAGCGTGCGGCGCGACGCGAACCGGGCGGTGTCGACCCCCGAGCGCGCGGTGGTACTGGTCGAATCCGTCATCGTCCTCTGTCCTTCGCGCACACGCTCGTCACCGCACCCTCACCCTCGGGTCCAGCGCCGCGTAGATCACGTCCGACAGCAGCCCGGCCAACAGGATCGTCGTGCCGGTGAACACCGTGATCGCCGCGATGATGTTCGTGTCCTGGGTGGCGATGCCCTGCACCACCCACTCACCCATCCCGTGCCAGCCGAAGATCTTCTCGACGAACACCGAACCGGTCACCAGCCCGCTCACCCCGTAGGCGAACAACGTGGCCATCGGGATCAGCGCGGTGCGCAGGCCGTGTTTGAACAGCGCCTGCCTGCGGGTCAGGCCCTTGGCGCGGGCGGTGCGGATGAAGTCCTGGCCGAGGACGTCGAGCATCGCGTTGCGCTGGTAGCGGCTGTACCCGGCGATCGCGGTCAACGCCAGCGTGACCGTCGGCAGGACCAGGTGCTGCAGCCGGTCGACGAACCGGTCGAGCGGTCCGCCGACCGCGTCCGGTGACGTCTCGCCGGTGTACTCGAACAGTTGCACCCCGAGCCAGGAGTTGACGTTGAGCGCGCCCAGGATCAGCAGGTTGGCGATCACGAAGGTCGGGGCGCTGATGATCAACAGCGACAGCAGGGTGATCACCCGGTCCGACATCCGGTACTGCCGCACCGCACCCCACGCACCGACCACCACGCCGATGACCGTGCCGAGCACCGACCCGATGACCAGCAGCCGCAGGCTCACCCCGATCCGCCGCCACAGCTCCTCGGCGACGGGTTGACCGGCGACCGTGGTGCCGAAGTCGCCGCGCACCGCATCGCCCAGCCAGTGCGCGTACCGCAGGGGAATGGGCTTGTCGAGGTCGAGTTCGGCGGCTTTCGCGTCGATGACGGCCTGCGGCGGCCGGGGGTTGCGCTCGAGCAGGTTGTCCAGCGGCGAGAACGTCAGCGAGGTCAGCGAGAACGTCAGGAACGACGCGAGCGCCAACAGCACGACGTAGTTGAGCAGCCGGCGTGCGAGGAACCGCGTCATCGGCGACTGCCGGTGCAGGGCTGCATGGGCTAGAGGGTAGAAGAGAGCCGTCCACCCTCGCTGGGTCAGGGCTGTGGCGGCGGGGGCGGACCGCCCGGACCGCCCGGGCCACCGAAGCCCCCGGGCGGACCGAACTGGTGCGTCCCGGGTCCGCTGGCGCCGTGATCGGTGGCCGCGTAGATGACCCCGCCGCCGAGTGCGGCGATGACGGCGGCCACCGCGATCGCGGCGGCGGTCTCCCGGACGCTCCAGCGGCCCTCGGCCGGCGTGCCCCACACGTGATCGGTGCTCATGACACCACTGTGGGGCAGGAGTATGGGTGGTGGCTGTGCGCCGGGTGTGAGACCGTCCTTCACAGCGTGCGCATAGACAACGCACAGGGCCGGCCCATGGCCGCGCGAATAATGGGAGACATGAGCGCGAACCAGACCGACACCGAACGGTCGGTCATGCGCCGCGCCGACGGCAACCCGGTGCGGGTGCTCGTCGTCGACGACGAACCGGTGCTCGCCGAACTCGTGTCGATGGCACTGCGCTACGAGGGCTGGGACATCTCGACCGCCGGCGACGGCGCGACCGCGATCGCGCTGGCCCGCGAGAACCCACCCGACGTGGTGGTCCTCGACGTCATGCTGCCGGATATGAGCGGGCTCGACGTGCTGGCCAAGCTGCGCGAGCAGATCCCCGGGTTGCCGCTGCTGCTGCTGACCGCCAAGGACTCCGTCGAGGACCGCATCGCCGGGCTGACCGCGGGCGGCGACGACTACGTCACCAAACCGTTCTCCCTCGAGGAGGTCGTCCTGCGGTTGCGGGCCCTGCTGCGCCGCACCGGCGTCAGCGAGACCGGGGGCGCCAAGATCGTGGTCGGCGACCTGGTCCTCGACGAGGACAGCCACGAGGTGACCCGCGGCGGCGACCAGATCACGCTGACCGCGACGGAGTTCGAACTGCTGCGCTTCATGATGCGCAACGCCAAACGGGTGCTGAGCAAGGCCCAGATCCTCGACCGCGTGTGGAGTTACGACTTCGGTGGCCGCTCCAACATCGTCGAGCTGTACGTGTCGTATCTGCGCAAGAAGATCGACAGCGGACGCGAGCCGATGATCCACACGCTGCGCGGAGCGGGCTATGTCCTCAAACCCGCCGCCCGCTGACCCGGCCGAGCCGGCCGGCCGCTCGCGGCTGCGGTCGCCGCGCACCTGGTCGCTGCGGGGTCGCCTGCTGGCCACCCAGATCGTGCTGCTCGCGCTGGTGTGCGCCGCCGTCGGGATCGGCACTGAGCTCGCCCTGCAGCGGTTCCTCGTCAACCAGCTCGACACCCAGCTCGCCGAGACCGGCCGCCGCTCGGCGGGGCTGTTCGCGTTCGGTCCGCCACCACCGGTGCCCCCGATGATGATGCCGGTGCCGCGGTTCCCCCCGCCGCCGGGTTTCCCGCACCGGGTGATGATCCGCAACGACAACGGGCCAGGCCCTGCCTTCCTCAACGCCCCTGGCCAGGCCGCCCGCACCGTCGGCGCCGTCGTCTCCCACGGCACCCCGGTCGACGCCGGGGTGATCACCGCCGACGGCGACCGCGTCGCGATCAGCAGCGCGGCGGCCGACCAGCTGGCCGCGGTGCCCGCCGACGAGGTACCGCGCACCGTCACGCTCGACGGGCTGGGCCGGTACCGCGTCATCGGGCTGCCCGCGCGCGGTCCCGCGGAGGTGATCGTCACCGGCCTGCCGACCTCTGACGTCGACGACACGCTGCTCACGGTGCTGGTCATCTTCTGCGTGGTGGGGGCGATCGCGCTGATCGGCGCGACCGCGGCCGGTGTGTGGATCATCCGCAGACAGCTGGCCCCGCTGTCGCGGGTGTCGGCGGCCGCACGCGAGGTCGCCGACCTGGAACTGGACCGCGGTGAGGTGCGGCTGCCCACGCCCATCGTCGCCGTCGACCCGGCGAGTGCCCACACCGAGGTCGGTCAGCTCGGGACCGCGCTGAACCGGATGCTGGAGCGGATCGCCGGAGCGCTGTCGGCGCGGCACGCCAGCGAGACCCGGGTGCGCCAGTTCGTCGCCGACGCCAGCCACGAGCTGCGCACCCCGCTGGCGGCGATCCGCGGCTACACCGAGCTGGCGCAGCGCCGCTCCGACGACCTGCCCGACGACGTCGCGCACGCGATGAACCGCGTGGAATCGGAGACGGCGCGGATGACGCAACTCGTCGAGGACATGCTGCTGCTGGCGCGTCTCGACGACGGCCGGCCGCTCGAACGCGAGCCGGTCGACCTGTCGCGGCTGGTCGTCGACGCGGTCAGCGACGCCCACGCCGCCGGACCCGACCATGCCTGGTCGCTGGACCTGCCCGAGGATCCGGTGGTGGTCGAGGGCGACGAGGCCCGCCTGCACCAGGTGCTGGCCAACCTGCTGGCGAACGCCCGGGTGCACACCCCGCCGGGCACCTCGGTGACGACGTCGCTGGCCGTTGGCCCCGACGGCGGCGCCTTGCTCACCGTGACCGACGACGGTCCGGGGATTCCGCCCTCGCTGCAACCGGAGATCTTCGAGCGGTTCGCCCGCGGGGACTCGTCGCGGTCACGCCGCGGCGGCAGCACCGGGCTGGGCCTGGCGATCGTCGCCGCGGTGGTCAAGGCGCACGACGGGACGATCGACGTGGACAGCAGCCCGGGCCGCACCCGCTTCGTCGTGACGCTGCCGGGTGGCGCACAGCCGACGCACAGGGTGGACAAATCCGAGGCCTAGCGTCGGCGGGAAGCATGGTCGAGTGACCCTGGCCCTTCCTGCCGCGCAGACGCGTAGACCCCCGGAAACTGCCGAGAATGGGCGTTTTCGCATCTGCCCGCACCGAGTGGCACACGGTGTGCTGCTCGCGGCGACCGCCGTGCTCTACCTGTGGAACCTGTCGGCCAGCGGATGGGCGAACGCGTTCTACTCGGCGGCCGTGCAGGCCGGCGCCCAGAACTGGACGGCGATGCTGTTCGGCTCCAGCGACGCCGCCAACGGCATCACCGTCGACAAGACGCCGGCCGCGCTGTGGGTGATGGATCTGTCGGTGCGCCTGTTCGGGCTGAACTCGTGGAGCATCCTGGTGCCCCAGGCGCTGATGGGGGTGGCCGCCGTCGCGGTGCTGTACGCGGCGGTGCGACGGGTCAGCGGGCCGGGCGCGGCGCTGCTGGCCGGAACCGTCCTCGCCGTGACGCCGGTGGCGGCGCTGATGTTCC
Source organism: Mycolicibacterium litorale (assembly GCF_014218295.1). Next base: position 3,965,708 of record NZ_AP023287.1, on the reverse strand, counting down.
GCTTCAACAACCCCGACGCGCTGCTGGTGTTGCTGCTCGTCGTCGCCGGCTACTGCGTGACGCGGGCCTGTGAACGCGACGCCGGCCGGTGGTGGCTGGTCGTGGCCGGGGTGGCCGTCGGATTCGGCTTCCTGGCCAAGACGCTGCAGGCCTTCCTGGTGCTGCCCGGATTCGCCGTCGCCTACCTGGTCGCCGGGGGTCGGTCCGTCGGCCGACGTGTGTCAGCGTTGGCCGGTGCCGCTGCGGCGATGGTGGTCGCGGGCGGCTGGTACCTGCTGCTGGCCGAGCTCTGGCCGGCCGAGAAGCGGCCCTACATCGGCGGATCGCAGCACAACAGCATCGTCGAACTGACACTGGGCTACAACGGTCTCGGTCGGCTCACCGGTGAGGAGACGGGCGGCCTCGGCAACCTCGACCACGACGTCGGGCCGGGCCGGCTGTTCGGGTTCGGGATGGGTCTCGACATCGCGTGGCTGCTGCCCGCCGCGCTGATCTGCCTGGGCGCCGGGTTGGTGCTCACACGTCGCGCCCCGCGCACCGATGCCACCCGTGCGGCCCTGCTGAGTTGGGGTGGCTGGCTGGTGGTGACGGCCGTGGTGTTCAGCTTCGCCGGCGGCATCGTCCACTCGTACTACACGGTGGCGCTGGCCCCGGCTGTCGCCGCTGTCATCGGCATCGGCTCACACTTGTTGTGGCAGAACAGGTTCCGGCCGTGGTGCGCCGTCGCCCTGGCCGGCGGCGTTCTGCTGAGCTCGGTGCTGGCCGCGGTGCTGCTGTCCCGCACCGCCGACTGGCTGCCGTGGTTGCGGGGTGCCGTCGCGGTCGGGGGAGTGGGCGCGGCGGCGCTGCTGGTGGTGGTCGGCCGGCTCCCCGACGGCGTGGCGCGTGCGGTGGCCGCAGTGGCCGCCATCGCGTGCCTGGCGTCACCGGCGGCCTATTCGGTTGCCACCGCGGCGAATCCGCACACCGGCGCGATCCCGTCGGTCGGTCCCCGGGCCGGGTTCGGCGGCGGACCACCCGGGTTGTTGAACTCGCCCGAACCAGGCCCGGAGGTGACCGCCACGCTGGCCCGCGACACCGACCGGTACCGCTGGACCGCCGCGGTGGTCGGCTCGAACAATGCGGCCGGATACCAACTTGCAAGTGGTGCCCCCGTATTGGCGGTCGGCGGATTCAACGGCACCGACCCGTCGCCCACCCTGGAGCAGTTCCAGCGCTACGTCGCCGACGGGGATGTGCACTGGTTCATCGGCAGTCGTTCGCACCTCGGATTCGGCCGCACCCCGCAGAGCGGCAGCCGCGCCGCGACTGACATCGCCGAATGGGTGCGGGCACATTACCGCCCGACCGTCGTCGACGGCGTCACCCTCTACGACCTCAGCGGACCCGCGGCGTGACTCACAGCCGGCGCAGAGCTTCGCCCCATCATCAGCACACAGGAGGCGACAACCATGGACGTCATGACAGGAACCGCTGTGGAACTCGACGCTGATCGCACGGGCCGGGTCGCCTTCGGCCCCCGCCCCGACGTCGTGGAGGCCGCACGCGCCGCGGGTGTGCCGGTACTCGACGTCGTCGTCCCCGTCTACAACGAAGAGGCCGCGCTGGAGGCCTCGGTGCGCCGCCTGCACCGCCACCTGCACGACCACTTCCCGTTCCCGGCCCGGATCACCATCGCCGACAACGCCAGCGTCGACACCACGCCGCGGATCGCCGCGCGGCTCGCGGGCGAACTGCCCGACGTGCGGGTCGTGCGGTTGGAGGAGAAGGGCCGAGGCCGCGCCCTGCATGCGGTCTGGTCGGAATCCGACGCCCCGGTGCTGGCCTACATGGACGTCGACCTGTCCACCGATCTGGCCGCCCTCGCACCCCTGGTCGCCTCGCTGATCTCGGGGCACTCCGACCTCGCGATCGGCACCCGGCTGAGCCGTAACGCGCGCGTGGTGCGCGGCGCCAAACGGGAGTTCATCTCGCGGTGCTACAACCTGATCCTGAGATCCGCTCTGGCGGCCCGCTTCTCGGACGCGCAGTGCGGGTTCAAGGCCATCCGGGCCGACGTCGCCCGCCAGCTGCTGCCGTACGTCTCCGACACCGGATGGTTCTTCGACACCGAACTGCTGGTGCTCGCCGAGCGCAGCGGCCTGCGTATCCACGAGGTCCCGGTGGACTGGGTGGACGATCCGGACAGCCGCGTCGACATCGTCGCGACCGCTGTCGCCGACCTCAAGGGGATCGGCCGACTGCTGCGGGGCTTCGCCAACGGGTCGATCCCGGTGCAGCTGCTGGCCGCTCAGTTCGCCCCGCCGCGCCCGCCTGCCGCCTCCCGGTCGCTGCTGCGGCACGCGGTGAGGTTCGGGGCGGTCGGCGTGGTCTCGACGCTGGCGTATGTGCTGCTGTTCGTGCTGACCCGCGGGTGGCTGGGCGCCCAGGCGGCGAACCTCATCGCGCTGGGGGTGACCGCAATCGGCAACACGGCGGCCAACCGGCGTTTCACCTTCGGTGTCACCGGACGCAGCGGCGTCGCGCGCCACCATCTCGAAGGTCTCATCGTGTTCGCGATCGCGCTGGGCATCACCAGCGGATCGCTGGCCGTCCTGCACGCCGTCACCGCCGAACCGCACCGCTTCGTCGAACTCGGCGTACTGGTGGCCGCCAACCTCGCCGCGACCGTCATGCGGTTCGTCCTGCTGCGCGGCTGGGTCTTCCACCCCCGGCGTACCCGCTGACCACCCTTCGATCCAGAGGATGTCGACATGACCGTGACCGCTGACGCGCCACCTTCGACGGCGCCCGCCGCGGCTGGGCGCCGGACCCGCTGGGAGCGTCCCGCGCTGCTGGCCCTGCTCGTCGCCACCGCCGTGCTCTACCTGTGGGGGCTGGGCTCCTCGGGCTGGGCCAACGAGTACTACGCCGCGGCTGTGCAGGCGGGTACGCAGAACGGGACGGCGTGGCTGTTCGGCTCGCTGGATCCCGGCAATTCGATCACCGTCGACAAACCGCCGGCCTCACTGTGGCTGATGGTGTTGTCGGCGCGGCTGTTCGGGTTCAGCGCGTTCACCATGCTGCTGCCCCAGGCGCTGATGGGTGTGGCCTCGGTCGGGGTGCTGTTCGCCGCGGTGCGGCGGGTCAGCGGTCCGGTGGCCGGCCTGGTCGCCGGCGCCGTGATGGCCACGACGCCGGTGGCGGCGTTGATGTTCCGGTTCAACAACCCCGATGCGCTTCTGGTGCTGCTGCTCGTCGCCGCCGCCTACGCGATGGTGCGCGCGATCGAGACCGCGAGCACCCGGTGGATGGTGCTGGTCGGTTGCGCCCTGGGCTTCGCGTTCCTCACCAAGATGCTGCAAGCGTTCCTGGTGATGCCGGGGCTGGCGCTGGCGTTCCTGGTGGCCGCACCGGTCGGCATGTGGCGGCGGATCGGCAAACTCGCCGTCGGCGCCGCCGCGATGGTGGTGTCCGCCGGATGGTTCCTGGCGTTGGTCGAGGTGTGGCCGGCGTCGTCGCGTCCGTACATCGGCGGATCGACGGACAACAGCCTGCTGCAGTTGGCGTTGGGATACAACGGCATCGAACGCATCGCCGGCGGCGGGGGACCTGGTGGCGGTGGACCCGGCCCCGGCGGCGGACCCGGCCGCGGGGCGAACCTGTTCTTCGGCGGTGAACCCGGCATCGGTCGCCTGTTCGGTCATTCGATGGGTGTCGAGGCGTCGTGGCTGCTGCCTGCCGCGCTGCTCGGGCTGGCCGCAGGCATCTGGTTCACCCGGCGAGCCGTACGCACTGACGCCGTGCGGGCGAGCCTGCTGCTGTGGGGCGGTTGGCTGGTGGTGACCGGTGCCGTGTTCAGCTTCATGGACGGCACCATCCACCCGTACTACACGGTGGCGCTCGCCCCCGCGGTCGCGGCGCTGGTCGGGATCGCGGCCGCCGAATCGTGGCGGGGACGACGATTCGTCCTGCCGCGCATCGTGTTGGTCGCGATGATGGCGGCGACCGGCGTCTGGGCGTTCGTGCTGCTGGACCGCACCCCCGACTGGTTCCCGTGGCTGCGCTGGGTCGTGCTGGTGCTCGCTCTGGCGGTCGCGGCGGTGCTCGCGGTCGGCGCCCACCGGCTGCGGCGGGCCACGGCGGCCGCCGTCGTCGCCGCGGCGCTGGCCGGCCTCGCCGCGCCCACCGCGTTCGCCGTCTACAACGTGGCGCACCCCGCGAGCGGCCCGGGCACCATGTCGGGGCCTGCGCGTGGCGAGGGCTTCGGTGGGCCACCCGGGGGGCCGGGCGGTCCGGGCCGCGGGATGGACGACACCGCGTTGCAGGACCTGGTCCGCGGCGCCGACAACCGCTGGGCGGCAGCCAGTGTGGGCTCGATGCGGGCGGCGGGTCTGCAACTCGAGAGCGGCGCCTCGATCATGGCGATCGGTGGCTTCACCGGCGGCGACGACTCGCCGACGCTCGCGCAGTTCCAGCAGTACGTCGCCGACGGCGAGGTGCGGTACTTCATCGGCGGGGACCGGGGCGGCCGCGGCGGACCGCCCGGCTTCGGACGCGACGGGACCGCGGGCGAGATCACGACATGGGTACAGGAGAACTTCACCCCGATGCAGGTGGGCGGATCCACCGTCTACGACCTGCAATCCGGTTGATTCTGAACGGCTGTCTCGCGCGGAGCGGAAGGTTATCGTCGCGCCATGTCGGTCACCGATGAGTACCTGAAGAACAACGAGGACTACGCGAAGACGTTCAGCGGCCCGTTGCCGATGCCGCCGAGCAAGCACGTCGCGGTGGTGGCGTGCATGGATGCCAGGCTCGACGTCTACCGGGCCCTGGGCCTGGGCCCCGGCGAGGCGCACGTGATCCACACCGACTGCGGCATGCTCACCTTCACCGACGACGAATTCAAGAAGTCGATCCAGGACGAGACCGGTATCAAACCCGAATGGGCGACCGAAGCCTTCACCGATCTGGAAGAGGATGTGCGGCAATCGATCCGGCGCATCGAGGCCAGCCCGTTCGTCACCAGACAGGAATCGCTGCGCGGCTTCGTGTTCGACGTGGCGACGGGCAGGCTCACCGAGGTGACACTGTAGGCCAGGGGACTCCGACAATGTCATCGGAGTTTTGTCAGAAGGGTGGTGGGTCGTCGCTGTAGTCGGGGGGTGGTCGGTCCGGGCGTTGCTTTCCTTCGGCGAGCGCGCGATGGGTGGCGTTGTCGTGGCGTTCGGCTGTGATGCGCGCGGCGTGCTCGGCGGCGCGGGTGCGTCGTCGTTTCGGCATCTTGGCGGTGCGGTCGGGGTCGGGTGGCGGTTGGGCCGGCGGTGGTAACTCGGCGGTGCTGGTGTCCCAGTCGGGGAAGAACAGTCTGCTGCCCGGCACGGTGGTGTAGCGCCGCCCGGCCGGCGTCGTCCAGGTCACGGTGCCGTCGGGTGATTGTTCGTCGCGCCAGCTGTCGGCGAATGTTTTCGCCAGGTGGTGGGTGCGGCATTTGCAGTGCAGGTTCGACGGGTGGGTGGGTCCGTAGGGCCAGGGCACGACGTGGTCGATGTCGCAGCGTTCGGCGGGCACGGTGCAGCCCGGGAAGCGGCAGAACAGGTCACGGGCCCGCACGAAGGCGGCCAGCTTGGTCGAGGGTCGGTAGTGCGGTTCGGGGTCGGGGCCGGGTAGCCACAGCGGTTTGATTGCCGCCCCGTTGCGGATCGCTTCGGCCAACGCCGCAATCGGCAAGATCGTCACCCCGGGCAGTAACGCGACTCCCGAATCCTGCGGGCAGGAGCGAGAATCGGAGGGTTTCGGCTCCGGCTTTACCTCCGGCTCCGGCTCCGGCTCGTGTTCGGCCAGTTCGGCGTGTTGTGCGCGGTCTTCGGCGGCGATCAGATTCTGGGCGGCTTCGATGGCGGCCGGGTCGGCGATCACCGAGATCGCCACATTGGACTTGGCCGGTGGTGGGGCCGCGCAGTCGGGGGAGCCGCATCGGCACGGCAGATGATCCTGGCCCTGGATGATGGCCCCCACCGCACACGAGCGCCGCTCACCCATCGTCCGGGGGTCGTCGTCGCAGATCTCTTTGAGCATCGCGGTGATCCGCGCCGACAACACCGCGGCGTCACAGCCCAGCAGGTGGCCATAGATCGAGACGAGTTCATCGGGATCATCGCGGGACCCGATACGGAAATCCCGGCTCTTGACGGCGTCTTTGGCTCGGGTGACCGCGTCGGGGTCGTAGCGGGTGAGCAGCGCGTCGAGGGCCCGCGTCAGCGCCGCGTCCGACAGCGGTCCCCACCGGTGCGCTTTGTCGGCCAGTGCCGTGTCGAGCAGTGCCAAGATCTGGTGGTCGTCGACCAGGCGGGTGCGCCAGGTGATCTCCGAGACCACCCGGGCGCTCACCCGGCCCTGCCCGTACAGCGCCCCCACCTTGGGCAGCCGATCACGCAACGCGACTGCCATCCGCATCTGCCCCGACGCCCGCCGCTGCCCGATGCGCAACGCCGCCCCGACCTCGCACGCCGCCGCCGCCCAGGAGTCATACACCCACTGGTCACGCTCGTCGTCATAGGTGACCGTCGAATGCGCTAGTTCGGCGATCGCGGCCAACTTCCGCGCCCCGGCCTGAGCCTCCTCACACGCCGCCTGTTCGATCGCAGCGACCAACGCGGACGGATCCAGCCCCGCGAACACCCTATCGAACATACGAGCGATTTTACCGATGTCCACCGACATTCTGATAAGCGGAATGTCCCCTGTAAGCCGAGTGGATGGCCTTGACACCGCCGCCGCGCGGCCGGTAATTTCCGGTCAACTACATAAATCTGGCAAGAACAACCAACTTAACGAGGAATCCGATGACAGCCGCTCAGGTAGCCGCACCGGAGCCGGGCCAGTACGAGCTGAGCCATCTGCGCTCGCTGGAAGCCGAGGCCATCCACATCATCCGCGAGGTCGCCGCCGAGTTCGAGCGCCCCGTGCTGCTGTTCTCCGGCGGTAAGGACTCGATCGTCATGCTGCACCTGGCGATCAAGGCCTTCGCCCCGGCGCGATTGCCGTTCCCGGTCATGCACGTCGACACCGGGCACAACTTCGACGAGGTGATCGAGACGCGCGACCGCCTGGTCGCCGAGAACGGGGTGCGGTTGGTCGTCGCCTCGGTACAGGACGACATCGACGCCGGCCGCGTGGTCGACAACGGCCCGTCGCGCAACCCGCTGCAGACCGTCACGCTGCTGCGCGCGATCCGGGAGAACCGCTTCGACGCGGCCTTCGGCGGAGCGCGCCGCGACGAGGAGAAGGCCCGCGCCAAGGAGCGGGTGTTCAGTTTCCGCGACGAGTTCGGCCAGTGGGATCCCAAGGCGCAGCGGCCCGAACTGTGGAACCTCTACAACGGCCGCCACCGCAAGGGTGAGCACATCCGGGTGTTCCCGCTGTCGAACTGGACCGAGTACGACATCTGGGCCTACATCGGCGCCGAGGGCATCACGCTGCCCGCCATCTACTACGCCCACACCCGGCCGGTGTTCCAGCGCGACGGGATGCTGCTGGCCGTGCACCCGTTCATGCAGCCGCGCGACGGAGAAGAGGTGTTCGAGACCAGCGTGCGGTTCCGCACCGTCGGCGACGTCACCTGCACCGGGTGTGTGGAGTCTACGGCGTCGACGGTCGAGGACATCATCGCCGAGACCGCGGTGTCGCGGCTGACCGAACGCGGCGCGACGCGCGCCGACGACCGCATCTCGGAGGCCGGCATGGAAGACCGCAAGCGGGAAGGCTACTTCTGATGACCGAGACCACGCTGCTGCGCATCGCGACCGCCGGCTCGGTCGACGACGGCAAGTCCACGCTCATCGGCCGGCTGCTCTACGACAGCAAGGCCGTCATGGAGGATCAGCTCGCCGCGGTCGAGCGCACCTCCAAGGAACGCGGTAACGACTACACCGACCTCGCGCTGGTCACCGACGGGCTGCGGTCCGAACGTGAGCAGGGCATCACGATCGACGTCGCCTACCGCTACTTCGCCACGGCCAAGCGGAAATTCATCATCGCCGACACCCCGGGCCACATCCAGTACACCCGCAACATGGTCACCGGTACGTCGACGGCACAGTTGGCGATCGTGCTCGTCGACGCCCGGCACGGACTGCTCGAACAGTCGCGCAGGCACGCCTTCCTGGCGTCGCTGCTCGGGGTGCAGCACATCGTGCTCGCGGTCAACAAGATGGACCTGATCGACTGGAATCAGGAGAAGTTCAACGACATTCGCGACGAGTTCCACGCCTTCGCCGCACGCCTCGACATCCACGACGTCACCACGATCCCGATGTCGGCGCTGCTCGGCGACAACGTCGTCACGAAGTCGGACAAGGCCCCCTGGTACGACGGCCCCGCGCTGCTGAGCCACCTCGAAGAGGTCTACATCGCCGGCGACCGCAACCTGACCGACGTCCGCTTCCCGGTGCAGTACGTGATCCGCCCGCAGACGCTCGACCACGCCGACCACCGCAGCTACGCCGGCACCGTCGCCAGCGGTGTGATGCGCGTCGGCGACGAGATCGTCGTGCTGCCCAGCGGCAAGAGCAGCACCATCGCCGCGATCGACTCGCCGACCGGCCCGGTGGTCGAGGCGTTCCCGCCGATGGCGGTCTCGGTGAGTCTCGCCGACGACATCGACATCTCCCGCGGCGACGTGATCGCCCGCGTCAACAACCAGCCGCACGTGTCGAACGAGTTCGACGCCACGGTCTGTTGGATGGCCGACGGTTCCGCGCTCGAGCCCGGCCGCGAGTATCTGGTCAAGCACACCACCCGGGTCACCCGCGCCCGCGTGACGGCACTGGACTACCGGCTCGACGTCAACACACTGCACCGCGACAAGTCGGCGACCGCGCTCAAGCTCAACGAACTGGGCCGGGTCACGCTGCGCACCCAGCAGCCGTTGCTGCTCGACGAGTATTCCCGCAACGCCGCGACGGGTTCGTTCATCCTCATCGATCCGGACACCAACGGCACGGTCGCCGCGGGCATGGTCCGCGACACCACGCCCGTCGCGAACCGCACCGCGACCCCGAACACCGTGCGGCACCAGTCCCTGGTGAGCGCCAAGGACCGGCTGTCGAGGGGCCGCACCGTGTGGTTCACCGGCCTGTCCGGCTCCGGGAAGTCGTCGGTGGCGATGCGCGTCGAGCAGAAGCTGCTCGAACGGGGTTGCCCTGCTTACGTTCTCGACGGCGACAACCTGCGGCACGGGCTCAACGCCGACCTCGGCTTCTCGATGGCCGACCGGGCGGAGAACTTGCGGCGGCTCGCTCACATCGCGACGCTGATGGCCGACTCCGGTCTGACCGTGCTGGTTCCGGCGATCAGCCCGCTCACCGAACACCGCGAACTGGCCAGGGCGGTCCACGTCGACCAGGGCTACGACTTCTTCGAGGTGTTCTGCGACACCCCGCTGGCCGACTGCGAACGGCGGGATCCCAAGGGCCTCTACGCCAAGGCGCGCGCCGGGGAGATCACCCACTTCACCGGGATCGACAGCCCGTACCAGCGGCCGAAGAACCCGGACCTGCGGCTGACTCCCGACCGCGACGTCGACGAACTGGCCCAGCAGGTGATCGACATGCTGGACGCCGGCCGGTGAACGACCACGAACTGGCCGCGCGGCTGGCCACCCGCGCCGGTGACCTGCTGCTCGACGTGCGGGCGGAGTTCGCCGACGCGACCGTCGAGGAACGAAAAGCCGCAGGCGACAAGCGGTCCCACGACTTCCTGATGGCCGAGCTCGCCGAACAGCGGCCCGGCGACGCGGTGCTGTCCGAGGAAGGCGCCGACGACCCGGTGCGGCTGCGGTCGCGGCGAGTGTGGATCGTCGACCCCCTCGACGGCACCCGGGAGTTCTCCGAACTCGACCGCGAGGACTGGGCGGTGCATGTGGCGCTGTGGGAGCGCAACGGCGAATCCGGTGAGCTGGTGGCCGGGGCCGTCGCGCTGCCGGCCCAGAACACGACGCTCGCCACCCCCGAGGTCGCCGCTGCGGCGCCGCACGACGGACCGCCCCGCATCGTGGTGTCGCGCACCAGGCCCCCGGCCATCGCGCTGGCGGTCCGTGACGCACTCGGCGGCACCCTGGTCGAGATGGGTTCTGCGGGTGCGAAAGTCGCATCCCTCATGCAGGGTCTGGCCGACGTGTACGTGCACGCCGGCGGCCAATACGAATGGGATTCGGCCGCACCGGTCGCGGTCGCGCGCGCCGCGGGGCTGCACACCTCACGGATCGACGGTTCGCCACTGCTCTACAACCGCGAGGACCCCAAGCTGCCCGACCTGGTGGTGTGTCGGCCCGAGCTGGCCGAGGCGGTGCTGGCCGTCACCGGCTGAGTACGCTCGATGGCGTGGCGAATCCAACCCTGCGCGTGCTGGCCGACCTGCCCCAGCAGCCGGTCAACCTCTCCGACTCGACCCTGGTCCTCATCGACTGCCAGAACACCTACACCCGCGGTGTGATGGAGCTCGAAGGCGTCGACGCCGCGCTGGAGGAGGCCGCGGCGCTGCTCGACCGGGCGCGGACCGCAGGTATCCCGGTCATCCACATCCAGCATTCGGACGGGCCGGACTCGCTCTACGACATCGACGGGGAGAGCGGCGCCATCGTGCCCGTCGTCGCACCACGTGAGGGTGAGCCCGTCGTGGTCAAGCAGTTCCCGAACTCGTTCGTGAACACCGAACTCGACGAGCGGCTCAAGGCCGTCGGCGCCTCCAACCTCGTGCTGGCGGGCTTCATGACGCACATGTGCGTGAACTCCACCGCGCGCGGCGCGTTCAACCTCGGCTACGCGCCGACGGTCGTCGCGTCGGCGACCGCGACGCGCGCGCTGCCCGGCCTCGGCAGCGACGACACGGTGCCCGCGTCGGCGATGCAGGCGGCCAGCCTGGCGGGGATGGCCGACCTCTTCGCGGTGGTGGTTCCCAGCTCCCAGGACATCCCCGACTAGCCTTTGAAGCATGCGGATGTCGGCCAAGGCGGAGTACGCCGTCCGGGCCATGGTGCAACTGGCCACTGCCGACGACGGTGTGCTGGTCAAGACCGATGACCTGGCGAAGGCCCAGGGCATCCCGGCCCAGTTTCTCGTCGACATCCTGTCCGATCTGCGGACCGACCGGCTGGTGCGCAGCCAGCGTGGCCGCGACGGCGGATACGAACTGGCCCGTCCGGCCGCCGACATCAGCATCGCCGACGTGCTCCGATGCATCGACGGCCCGCTGGCCAGCGTCCGTGACATCGGTCTCGGGGATCTGCCGTACTCCGGTCCGACCGCGGCGCTGACCGATGTGTGGCGGGCGTTGCGGGCGAGTATGCGCTCGGTCCTCGAACAGACCAGTCTGGCCGACGTGGCCTCCGGTGCGCTGCCCGCGCATGTGACGTCCATGGCCGGTGACTATCTGGAGCAGGAGCACAAGCGGGGGCACCGCGCCCGCGTGGAGTCGAGTTGACCGCCGAACGATCAGACGGCTCGGCCCGGCGCCGGCGTGCCTTGAACCTCGCGCTGCGCGGGCGCCGCGACCCTGCCTCGGGTGCCGGACAGCGCAGGCGGGTGTCGGGCCGGATGAGCGACCGGCACACCCGCAAGGTGCTCGACCTGACCGTCCGGCTCGCGGAGGTGATGCTGTCCTCGGGGTCGGGCACCGCCGACGTCGTCGCGACCGCCCAGGACGTCGCCCAGGCCTACCAGCTCACCGACTGCGTCGTCGACGTCTTCGTGACCACCATCTTCGTCTCCGCGCTCCCGACGGCCGACAGCCCGCCGGTGACCATCGTGCGGGCGGTGCATGCCCGCTCGACCGACTACTCCCGGCTCGCCGAACTCGACCAGCTGGTGCGCCGGATCACCTCCGGTGGGGTGTCGGTCGACGAAGCCCACGAGACGATGGACGAGCTGACCGAGCGGCCGCACCCGTACCCGCGCTGGGTGGCGACGGTCGGGTGGGCCGGATTCGCCCTGGGCATCGCAATGCTGCTCGGCGGGAATTGGTTGACCTGGATTCTGGCGGCCGTGTCGTCAGCGCTCATCGACCGCGTCGGCCGGGTGCTCAACCGGGTCGGCACTCCCTTCTTCTTCCAGCAGGCCGCGGGCGCGTTCATCGCGACGATGATCGCGGTCGGGGCGTACCTGTTCGCCGGGCAGGAACCGACCGCGCTCGTGGCGACCGGGATCGTGATGCTGTTGGCGGGTCTGACGTTCGTGGGCTCGGTGCAGGATGCGCTGACCGGCTACATGGTGACGGCGGTGGCGCGGCTCGGCGACGTGCTGTTCCTGACCGCGGGCATCGTCGTCGGCATCCTGGCCGGGCTGCAGGTCGCCGCGCTGGCCGGCATCCACATCGAGCTGCACGTCGACGCCACCGAGTCGTTCGTGATGCCCAACCGGCCGGTGCCGATCCTGCTGGCCGTGACGGGCGCCGCGCTGGCCGGGGCCTGTCTGACGATCGCCAGCTACGCGCGGCTGCGGTCGGTGCTCACCGCCGGTGTCGTGGCGGGGCTGGCCGAACTGGTGTTGATCGGGTTGGGCCTGGCCGGATTCGGCGCGGTGGCCGCCACCGGCGCCGCCGCGGTCGGCGTCGGGCTGCTCGCCACCGTCATCTCGATCCGCAGGCAGGCGCCGGCCCTGGTCACCGCGACCGCAGGCATCACCCCGATGCTGCCGGGCCTCGCCGTGTTCCGCGCGGTGTTCTACTTCGCCGTCGACGGAGACATCTCCGCCGGGCTGGCACAGGCGCTTGCCGCCGCGGCCACCGCGCTGGCGATCGGGGCGGGCGTCGTGATGGGCGAGCTGCTGGGGTCACCGTTGCGCTACCGCGCCGGGCGGTTCGGCGGGTTCCTGCGCGTCGAAGGTCCGCCCGGGCTGCGCCGCGCGGTCGGCAAGGTGGTCGCGCTGCGGCCGTCGGGTAATCAGCAGCAGGCGCGCACCCCGCACCGGAGATCGTGGAGTGTGGCGCTCGAGCCGGCATCGCGGGATTCGGCGGACGCGGAGAGCGGCGAATCCGCCGGCTCCGGTGGCGGCGGCTAGTTCCCGAATCCCACGGCGCCGGTGCCGCACTGGACGACCCGCAGCGTCATCAGCCACCCGACCCGTAGGGCCGGGTGATGATCTCGAGGTAGTGCCCGGCCGGGTCCTGGAAGTAGACGCCGCGCCCGCCGTCGTGGTGGTTGATCTCCCCGGGGTGCTGCCCGTGCGGATCGGCCCAGTGCTGCAGCCCGCGTTCGCGGATGCGGCCGTAGATCGCGTCGAACTCCTCCTCGGACACCAGGAACGCGTAGTGCTGCGGGCGGATGTCCTCGCCGGGGGCCACCTGGGCGTAGTCGAGGCTGACGCCGTGATTGAGTTCGACCGCCAGGAACGGGCCGAACTCGCGCGCGGGGGGCAGCCCGAACAGTTCGGTGAAGAAATCGGCAGACCGCCGCCGGTCCTCGGCGGCAACGATGGTGTGGTTGAAGGTGATCGCCATATCGAGACGAGTCAAGCAGGCCATCCCCGGCTGCGGCAATGGCCAACGCCGGTGGCCGGGGGGGGGGCATCGTCGCGGGCTGGAAGTAGGGGTGGACCCACCGACTCGGCGGCGTCGAGATCCTGCCGCCTACCGGTCAATCACTGCCAACGGAAATCTCGCCGGTGAGCTGCGGGTTTGGACAGTCAGACCGCCACGAGACACCGAAAGAAGTGAGAACAATGACGAAGTTCACCGCCACCACACTGTTCGCCGGCGCCGCCGCCACCGCCCTGCTCGGCCTGGCCGCTCCCGCCCAGGCCGCGCCCGCCGGATCCGGTAACGCCGCCGACACCATCTCGTCGTTGGACGACCGGGGCTACGCCGTCCGGGTCAATCACCAGGGCACGGTGAAACCGCTTGACGAGTCCAGCATCGTCTCGGTGAACTACGACAACGACGACCGTGTCGTCGTGGTCACCGTTCGCTGACCACCACACGACGAAGGGGCCACCGATGCCGGTGGCCCCTTCGTCGTGTCGCGTCACCGCCAGCCGTCGTCGCTCTCCTCGATCACGATGTTGCCGTTGTCCGTGCGCGCGGTGAGCTCGCTCGCCGCGGCCGCGGGGTCGGTGGTCTCCGGCACCCGCACGCGGGTCGAGTCACTGGACTGCGCCCGCACGAGGTAGGGCCCGCGGTCGGGCACACCGAGCACGATGTTGCCGTTGCGGCTGATCGCCTCCACGGTCCGCGGCGCCGCGTCGCGGAAGTCGACGACGATGTCCCCGTCGGACGTGGTGGCGGAAAACCGTTCTCGCACCGAGATCGGGTCGCGTGCTGTCACCGCGCCGTCGACGGTCTGCACCTCCATGCGGCGGGCGGACCCGCCGAGGATCACCGCGCCGTGCGTGGTGCGCGCGAACAGCTGGTCGACGTCGGCATGGGCGAACACCACCCCCGTCTGCTGCCGGGTGCGCACGGTCAGGCGGCGCGCCTGTTCCGGCGGCAGCGAGACGGTGATCTCTCCGCCCCGCGCCCACCCGAACGTCGGCGACGGCCGGCCTTCGAGGGCGAGGCGCGTCTCCGGCCCGACCGTGGTGACCGCGAGACGGTGATCTCCGCCGCTGGTGGTGTTGACCAACCGCAGACTCGCGCTCGCCTCACGGGCGTCGGGGTCGGTGGAGATGCGGATCGCGACCGGGATGTCGGCGGTGTCGACCACCAACGACCGCATGGCCGCGGGCAGCGTGTGGCTGTCGCTCAGCACACGTACGGTGCTCAGACCCCACGACGTGACCGCGAGCGCGGCAACGGCGGCCACCACCAGGACGGCTGCGGCGGCGACGAGGATGCCGCGCACCACCGTTCGGCTCCCGGGGGACAGTTCGGGCGGCGGTCCGAGCGGGGCGGGGGAGGGGGAGTGATGGTCGTCATCGGAAGTCCTTCCTGGCGTTCACGATTCGAGGAAACGCAACACCGCCAGGACGCGGCGGTTCTCGGCTTCGTCGGGGGCGAGGTTCAATTTGGAGAAGATCGAGGCGATGTGCTTCTCGGCCGAGCCGACCGAGATGTGCAGCGCCGCGGCGATCGCCGAGTTGGTCCTGCCCTCCGCCATGAGCTGCAGCACGTCGTGTTCGCGGGGCGTCAACTGGTCGAGAGCGGCGCGGCGGTGCGAGCGCACCAGGATCTGGGAGACGACTTCGGGGTCCAGCACGGTGCCACCGCGACCGACCACGTCCACGGCGTCGAGGAAGGCAGGCACGTCGGCCACCCGGTCCTTGAGGAGGTAGCCGAACCCTTTTGTGTCCGAAGCGATCAGCTCGGCGGCGTAGCGCTGCTCGACGTAGTGCGACAGCACCAGCACCGGCGACTCCGGGTTCTGGCTGCGCAGCAGTGCGGCCGCGCGGATGCCCTCGTCGGTGAAGGTCGGCGGCATTCGCACGTCGAGGATCGCCAGGTCGGGCCGCGTCTCGTTGACCAGGCGCAGCAGGTTGGTGGCGTCGGGCACTCCGGCGACGACCTGGTGGCCGGCATCGGCCAGGATCCGTTCGATCCCGGCGCGCAGCAGCGCCGAATCCTCGGCGATCACGATGCGCATGGCAACACCGCGGTGACGATGGTCGGCCCGGTCGACGGGCTGGAGACGGTGAACGTGCCGCGTGCCGCACGCACCCGCTCGTCGAGACCGCGCAGCCCGGTGGCGTTGTCGTCGTCGGCGATCGCCGCTCCGCCGCGGCCGTCGTCGAACACCGAGACGTACAGCGACTGCGACGGTTCGTCGAAGCGGACCGTGACCACGGCCTGACTGGCGCCGGCGTGTTTGGCGACGTTCGTCAGGGCCTCGGCGACAACGAAATACGCGACGGATTCGATCTCATCGGGCAGCCGCCGCGGCAGGTGCAGGTTCAGCGTCGTGGGCACCCCGGAGTTCTCCGCCCGCTGCACCACCGCCGAAAGCGCCGCGTCGAGCCCGCGGTCGGCGAGGATCGTCGGCGCGATACCGCGCACCACGTTGCGCAATTCGACCAGGGCGTTCTTCGCCTCGTCGTGCGCCTCGGCGATCAGCTGTGTGGCGGCGGGCAGATCCGTGTCGAGTTTCGTCTGGGCCAGCCCGATCGCCATGGCCAGCGACACCAGCCGCGGCTGGACGCTGTCGTGCAGATCGCGTTCGATGCGGTGCCGTTCGGTCTGTGCGGACGAGACCGCACCGGCACGGGCATCGCTGAGCGCGCTGACCTGGTACTTCAGCGCCGCCGTGGGCGACGGGGTGAGCAGCCGGCGGTCGATCACCGCGTCGAGTGCCGGGGCGAAGACCAGGATCGCCACCGAGGCCACCAGGGCCACCGCGGCCAGCGGCCAGGCCAGTGCCGGCGGCAGGAACGCCAACCCCGCCCCGTCGTCGCTGTGGTCGACCGCGAGCGCCGCCGCGGGTGCCAGGAACGCGAACGCCAGCAGCGCGAGAGCCAGTGCGGTGGCCAGGATGTCGTAGACCAGGCGCAGATAGTGGTGCCCGAACGCCTTCCAGAACCAGGCGCTGCTGACGTCGAGCCACAGCTGGTGCAGCCAGGCCTGGAACCCCGTGTACGGCGACACCCGGCGTACGGGCCGGCCGATGCGCATCCCGAAGACCGCTTCGCTGCGCACCCGTTCCACCCGGTCGATACCGCGGACGAGGTAAACGAAAACGACTGCGGCCAGGCAGAATCCGATGACCGACGGTATCGAGGACACGCCGATCACGAGGAGCCCGAGCGGGATCCAGAACCACACCACGCCGATCGCGGCCGCGACCACCATCGAGGCCGTCGCGACGACGCCGAGGGTGCGCGGCGCGGGCGTGCTGTCAGCGGCCGCGACCGGCGCGGGTGGGGGGCTGGTGGTGACTGCGACCATGCCTCCAACCTAGGGAGTGCCCGACGGCGGCGATACGGCGTTTTCCGCCGAGGTGCGTGGGGGATAACCCCCGCAGTGCCAGAATCGGCGTGTGCGAATCGGAATGACGCTGCCGGTGATGGAACCCGATCTCGATTCGGCGACGCTGCGGGCCTGGGCAAGGGCCGTCGACGAAGGGCCGTTCTCCGCGCTGTGCTGGGGTGAGCGGATCGCGTTCGACAACCCCGACAGCCTCACGCTGCTCGGCGCGGTGGCCGCATGGACCGAGCGGGTGCGGCTGGTGACGACCGTCATCGTGCCGCAGTTGCACGATCCGGTCATGCTCGCCAAGGCGCTCGCGACCGGTGACCTGATCAGCGGTGGCCGGCTGACGGTGGGTATCGGGGTCGGCGGCAGGCACGAGGACTACCGCGCGGTGGGCGCCGACCCGGCCACGCAGACCATGCGGGAGATGGCCGAGCGGGTAGGGCTGATGAAGCGGGTCTGGGCGGGGGAGAAGCTGACCGAGTCCGTGCTGCCGGTGGGCCCGGCGCCGGTGCAGGCCGGTGGCCCGCAGTTGCTCGTCGGCACGATCGGACCCAAGACCGTGCGCAGTGCCGCGTCCTGGGCCGACGGGATGGCGGGCACCATCCTCGACCTCGACACCGCCAAGCAGAGCGAATTGTTCGACATCGCCAGGACCGCGTGGGCGCAGGACGGCAGACCCGCTCCGCACCTGGCCACGTCGTTCTGGTTCGCGATCGGTGAGCGTGACGAGGCGCGGGCCCAGGTGCACCGCCACCTGCGCCGCTACATGAACTGGATTCCGGGCGAGTACGTCGACGCCATGGCGCCGGCCACGGGGTTCGCCGGATCGGAGGACGATCTGCTCGAGCTCTTGGAGAGGTTCGAGCAGATCGGCACCGACGAGGTGCATCTGATTCCCACCAGTTCCGACATCGATCAGCTGACCCGCGTCGCCGATGCGGTGAAGCGGTACGGGTGACCCATGACCGGAGAAGCCCTCCCGCCGATCGTGTCCCGCCCGGAGTGGGAACGGGCCCGCGCGGACCTGTTGGTCCGGGAGAAGGAACTGACGCGGCTCAAGGACGCGGTGAGCGCGGCGCGTCGCAGGCTGCCGATGGTGGAGGTGACCGAGCCGTATGTCTTCGACACCGAGACCGGGCCGCTGAGTCTGGCCGACCTGTTCGACGGGCGACGCCAGCTCATCGTGCAGCACTTCATGTTCGGCGCCGACTGGGAGCAGGGCTGCGAAGGCTGCTCGATGATGGCCGATCACATCGGTCCGCTGTCGCACCTGTACGCCAAGGACACGTCGTTCGTGCTGGTGTCCCGCGCCCCGGTGGGCAAGCTGCTGGCGTACCGGGACCGGATGGGCTGGGACCTGCCGTGGGTGTCCTCGGGTGCGTCGACGTTCAACGAGGACTACCGGGTCATCGTCGACGGGCAGGAGCGGCACGGAATCAGCGTCTTCCTGCGGGACGCCGAGCGGGTGTTCCACACCTGGTCGACGTACAACCGCGGCGAGGAGCCGTTCATGGTGGTGTTCGACCTGCTCGATCTCACGCCTTTTGGCCGCCAGGAGACGTGGGAGGATTCGCCGCCGGGCTGGCCGCAACAGCCGCCCTACGAGTGGATCCGGCGGCATGACGAGTACTGACGGTCGCCACAGACGACAGTGGCCGCCTCGCATCGGCGAGGCGGCCACGATCGTCTGTCAGTGCCGGATCAGAACCCGATCTTCGGCAGCTTGAACGGATTGTTCGGCGGGCCGAGGTTCAGCGGGTTGTTGGGCGGGCCGAGCTTCGGCGCCGGCAGGTTCACGCTCGGCATGCCGACAGCGGGCAGTCCGACCCCGGGCAGAGCCGGCGGGTGCAGGTGGAACGGCACGCTGAGCCCGATGTCCGGGACCACGTCGGGCAGACCGACCGAGATCGGGACGCTGCCGTTCGCCTCGACCGGCGACGGGAGGTTGGCGACGTTCTTGGCGACCTCACGAGACCACGACTCGGGGATCTGGATGGGCGCCTGGCTCGCGTTGCGCTTCTCCTCCCGCGGCTGTTCCTCGGGCGCCTGCTGGCAGGTGGCCGGATCGGCGCACTCAGGACCGGCGGCCGGGTCGGCGGCGGCGACGCCCGCCCCCAGGAACCACGCCGGAAGGCCGACGACACCGACGATCGATGCCCCGGCCAGTACTCGTTTGATATCCACGATCAACCCCTCGGATAGGAAATCCCTTAGATCATATGCTCATTCCGCAAATCGTGTCGCCGTGTTACTTCCTTCCAGACGCGATACGCCTGATTTGATTACCTTTGCGAAACACCTGGCGAGCAGCGCATATGTGCTCGCGCGCCCGGATCGGCACCCGTGTGGCAATACCGCAAAGGGCACCCTTTCGGGTGTCGGGCATAGGTCCCCCACAAGCGTGACATCCGGGCGGTCCAGCAAACCAGGATGAGTGCGTCCGCAAAGTTCGCCACATCTTCTGCGCATCCGGCGCACCCGGCGTTCAAAGCGCGGCGAGTCAGTGCGCCGCGGCGTCCACGGGCTCACGCCGCAGGACGACGGCCGTCACGTCGTCGCGGTCCAGGTCGCCGTTCGCCCGCGCACACAGCGCGTCGACCAGCGCCTGCGCACTGGTGCCGTGCTGCTGCGCGCACTGGGCGACGGCGTCCGAGAGCTTCTCCACCGAACCGCCCCACAGGTCCATGACCCCGTCGCTCACCAGCAGGATCGCGTCGCCGGGCTGCAACACGCCTCGCTTCTCGGCCCAGCCGCTGTCCAGGCCCACCGGCAGATCGCTGGACGCGGCGCGCTCGACCCGCCCCGACCCGGTCCGGACGATGAAGTGCAGACCGTGGCCGGCGTCGGTGAAGCGGAAGTCGCCGGTGACGAGGTCGACGAGGAAATACGTCAGGGTGATGAAGGCGCTGGTGCGCTGCAGGTCGTGGTCGATGACGTCGGCCGCGCGACTGACCGCGGCCGACGGGCTGAGCTCCGGATCGTTGGCGCGCAACGCCGCGCGGGTGGCCGCGGCGAGCATGCCGGCGCCCATGCCCTTGCCCATGACGTCGCCGAGGCTCAGGACGGCGTGCGGCGCCTGGACCCGGATGTCGTAGAAGTCGCCGCCCACTTGCCTGGCCGGCACGGAGGCCGCACCGGAACTCCAACCGGGCGTATGGGGCAGCGCACCGGGCAGCAGGGCGCGCTGCACTTCAGCGGCGCGCTCGAGCTCCTCCTGTTCCAGGCGGCGCACCCGCATCGCTTCGGTGATGTCGTAGAACTGCAGGGCGAGAGTTCGGCTGTCGCCGTCGTCGCTGATGGGGGAGATGCTGACGTTGAGGATCCGCTCCGACCTGGTCGTCAGTGTCAGGCGCGCGTTGCCCTCGGTCAGCGCGTCGGCCGCGGCGGACAGGGCGGCCGTGGCCTCCTCGCCCAGCAGAGTGGCCAGCCCCGCCGACGGATCGGCGAGCCCGGGGATGATGGCCACCGCGGAGTCGTTGGCGCGCAGCACCTTCCACCCGTCGGCGTCCCGGGCGGCGATCAGCATCCCGGCGACGGACGTGTCGAAGATCCTGCGGAACAGTTCCTCGCTCTCGTTGAGGCGCTGGGCCGTCGCCCGCTCCTGTCCCACGGCGAGGGACAGCGACAAGAAGACCACCACCATCGACAGTTCGAAGACCTGCAGGACGACGTTGCCGGTGTCCGGTGCGAGGAGGTTGAACGCGAACGGCCCGGTGTTGCTGGCCGAGCCGGCGGAGGCGATGGCGGCGATCGCCAGCATCAGGAAGATCAGCTGGCGGGTCGTCAGGCGCATCGCCACCCAGACCAGCGGCATGAACGGCAGGAAGGACAGCGGCATCCCCGGGTTGAACGCGAAGACGAACGTGACGAGCCCGAGCGTGACCACGACCTGCGCGACCGTCTCCCACCGGCCGGCCTGGCGGGGACGTTTCGGCAGGTGCATGAACAGCGGGACCAGCAGCAGCATCCCGGCGGCGTGTTTGGGCGCCGACGTCACCAGCCGCGACCACGCCTCCGCGGAATCGGCGACCAGGTAGGTGGCGCTCGCGCCGACCAGGTCGTAGACGACGGCCGCCGAGACGACGGCCACCAGGAGTCGGCCGAGGTCGCGCGGGGCGGACAGCGTCGGCAGGCAGTCGTCGCGGCCGCGCAGGATCATGGTGCCGACGATCATCTCGAGACCGACGGTGAGCGCCAGCGCCACGGCCAGCAGTACGGGCCGCCCGGCCCACAGCAGCAGCGGAAGCGTGATCGCGGCCACCGCGGCGGCCAGAACCCAGATGTGCCTGCGCGGGAAACGGATACCCAGTCCGAGTGCGATACCGGCGACGGGCCACCACGCCGTGGACGCCAGCGCGGTCGGCTGGGTCACCAGTGACAACCATCCGACGACGGCGACGGCGAGCAGGCAGACGACGACGAATACGGCGACAGGCGTTCTCGAGCGAACCCGCTGATCTCCCAGCGCCCCCTGATCAGGATTCACCAGCTCACTTTTACACGCTGATCAACGGGAATGCGCGCGAGTCGGCGACCCATTTCGCTGCCGCCCGCCAGCTAACCGCAGGCAGACCTCGATGTGAGTGCCCCCGGCAGGATTCGAACCTGCGGCCTTCTGCTCCGGAGGCAGACGCTCTATCCCCTGAGCTACGGGGGCGCGTTCTTTCGGAACTGCGCCATTGGGCGTGCACAGCGTAACGCATGCGGCGGGCAGGAACGGATTCGGGCTCTGACCACCCCAGACCATAGGATGGACCCCCGTGACACCCGCCGACCTCGCCGAGCTGCTCAGGACCACTGCCACCGCTGTGTTGACCGAGCGCGGCCTCGACACCGCCGCACTGCCCGCGACGGTCACGGTCGAGCGGCCCCGCAACCCCGAGCACGGCGACTACGCCACCAACCTGGCGCTGCAGCTCGGCAAGAAGGTCGGTGCGAACCCCCGTGAACTGGCCGGGTGGCTGACCGAGGCGCTGACCGCCGCCGACGGCATCGCCTCCGCCGAGGTGGCGGGGCCGGGCTTCGTCAACCTGCGCCTCGAGGCGTCCGCCCAGAACGCGATCGTCGCCAACGTCATCTCCGGTGGCCAGGGCTACGGACATTCCGCCGACCTGGCCGGGCGCAGCATCAACCTCGAATTCGTCTCGGCCAACCCGACCGGCCCGATCCACATCGGCGGCACCCGCTGGGCCGCCGTCGGTGACGCCCTGGGCCGGCTGCTGGCCACACAGGGCGCCGAGGTGGTGCGGGAGTACTACTTCAACGACCACGGCGCGCAGATCGACCGTTTCGTCAGCTCGCTGATCGCCGCGGCCAAGGGTGAGCCGACGCCCGAGGACGGCTACGCCGGCAACTACATCGGCGACATCGCCGCCCAGGTGCTCGCCAAGGATCCGGGCGCGCTCGACCTGCCCGAGGACCAGATGCGCGAGGTGTTCCGGGCGATCGGCGTGGACTTGATGTTCGACCACATCAAGACCTCCCTGCACGAGTTCGGCACCGACTTCGACGTCTTCACCCACGAGGACTCGATGCACACCAGCGGCCGGGTCGAGCAGGCGATCGCCAAGCTGCGCGAGAACGGCGCGATCTACGAGAAGGACGGCGCCACCTGGCTGCGCACCACCGATTTCGGGGACGACAAGGACCGCGTCGTCATCAAGAGCGACGGCAACCCGGCCTACATCGCCGGTGACCTCGCCTACTTCCTGGACAAGCGGCAGCGCGGATTCGACCTGTGCATCTACATGCTCGGCGCCGACCACCACGGCTACATCGCCCGGCTCAAGGCCGCCGCCGCGGCGCTCGGCGACGACCCCGACACCGTCGAGGTGATGATCGGCCAGATGGTCAACCTGGTCCGCGACGGTCAGCCGGTGCGGATGAGCAAGCGCGCCGGGACCGTCATCACCCTCGACGATCTCGTCGAGGCGATCGGCGTGGACGCCGCCCGCTACGTGCTGATCCGCTCGTCGGTGGACACCCCGATCGACATCGACCTGGCGCTGTGGTCGTCGGCGTCCAACGAGAACCCGGTCTACTACGTGCAGTACGCCCACGCGCGGCTGTCGGCGCTGGCGCGCAACGCGGCCGACCTCGGCGTGACCGCCGACACCGCGCACCTCGATCTGCTCACCCACGACAAAGAGGGCACGCTGATCCGCAACCTCGGCGAGTTCCCGCGGGTGCTGCAGGCGGCGGCCGCGCTGCGGGAACCGCACCGGGTGTGCCGCTACCTCGAGGACGTCGCCGGCGACTACCACCGGTTCTACGACTCCTGCCGGGTTCTGCCGCAGGGTGACGAGGAACCGGGCGATCTGCACGCCGCCCGGCTCGCCTTGTGCCAGGCCACCCGCCAGGTCATCGCCAACGGTCTGGCGATCCTCGGCGTGAGCGCCCCGGAGCGGATGTGAACGCGCATCCCGCCGGTCCCCGGCACGCCGAAGAGATCCACCACGGCAGCGCGCCGCAGCGCCCCGCGTCCGCCGCCGAGGTGCTGCGGATCGCGCCGAACGTGTGGCCCCGCAACGCCGTTCGCGGCGACGACGGTGTGGTGTCCGTCGCCGGTGTCGCGGTGACCGACATCGCCGCCCGGTTCGGAACCCCGGTGTTCGTCATCGACGAGGACGACTTCCGCTCGCGGTGCCGCGAGATGTCGGCGGCGTTCGGGGGTGGCGAGTACGTGCGTTACGCCGCCAAGGCGTTCCTGTGCACCGAGGTGGCGCGGTGGATCGACGAAGAGGGGCTGGCCCTCGACGTCGCCAGCGGCGGAGAGCTCGCCGTAGCCCTGCACGCCGGCTTCCCCGCGGAGCGGATCGCCCTGCACGGCAACAACAAGTCGATCGACGAGCTCACACTGGCGGTGAAGTCCGGGGTGGGGCACGTGGTGGTCGACTCGATGATCGAGATCGAGCGACTCGACGAGATCGCCGCCGCCGCCGGCGTGGTCCAGGACGTGCTGATCCGGGTCACCGTGGGTGTGGAGGCCCATACGCACGAGTTCATCTCCACCGCACACGAGGACCAGAAGTTCGGGCTGTCGCTGGCCAGCGGCGCCGCGATGGCCGCGGTGCGCCGCGTGTTCGAGACCGACCACCTGCGGCTGGTCGGACTCCACAGCCACATCGGGTCCCAGATCTTCGACGTGGCGGGCTTCGAGATCGCCGCGCACCGGGTGATCGGTCTGCTGCGCGACGTCGTCGCCGAGTTCGGCGTCGACAAGACCGCACAGATGTCCACCGTCGACCTCGGCGGCGGCCTCGGCATCTCCTACCTGCCGCAGGACGATCCGCCGCCGGTCGCCGACCTCGCCGCCAAGCTGACCGCGATCGTCCGCGAGGAGTCCGCGGCCGTCGGCCTGCCCACGCCGAAACTCGTCGTCGAGCCGGGCCGGGCGATCGCCGGACCGGGCACGATCACGCTGTACGAGGTCGGCACCGTCAAGGATGTGGCCGTCGCGTCGGACCGTCATCGGCGCTACGTCAGCGTCGACGGCGGGATGAGCGACAACATCCGCACCTCGCTCTACGGCGCCGAATACGATGTGCGGCTGCTGTCACGGGGTAGCGACGCCGACCCGACGCTGGGCCGGGTCGTCGGAAAGCACTGTGAGAGTGGCGACATCGTCGTGCGTGATGCGTGGATCTCCGACGACGTGGCACCGGGTGATCTGCTCGGGGTGGCCGCCACCGGCGCCTACTGCTATTCGATGTCGAGCCGTTACAACCTGATCGGCCGCCCCGCGGTGGTGGCGGTGCGCGACGGGAACGCGCGCCTGATCCTGCGCCGCGAAACGGTCGACGATCTGTTG
The DNA here is from genome assembly GCF_014218295.1 of Mycolicibacterium litorale. Next base: position 3,941,023 of record NZ_AP023287.1, on the reverse strand, counting down.
AGTCTGGAAGTGAGTGGTCAATGAGTAACGAAAAGCCGGTAGGCGTAGCAGTTCTGGGTCTCGGCAACGTGGGCGGCGAAGTGGTCCGCATCATCGAGCAGAGCGCACCCGATCTGGCCGCGCGCGTCGGCGCCCCGCTCGTGCTGCGCGGTGTCGGCGTGCGCCGGGTGGCCGACGACCGCGGGGTGCCCGCCGACCTGCTCACCGACAACATCGAGGAACTGGTGTCGCGTGAGGACGTCGACATCGTCGTCGAGGTGATGGGCCCGGTGGAACCGGCCCGCAAGGCGATCCTGTCCGCGCTCGAGCAGGGCAAGTCGGTGGTGACCGCCAACAAGGCGCTGATGGCGCAGTCCACGGGGGAGCTGGCCCAGGCCGCCGAGGCCGCCCGGGTGGACCTCTACTTCGAGGCCGCGGTGGCCGGCGCCATTCCGGTGATTCGCCCACTGACCCAGTCGCTGGCCGGTGACAGTGTGCTGCGGGTGGCCGGAATCGTCAACGGCACAACGAATTACATCCTGTCGGCGATGAACGACACCGGTGCCGACTACGGCAGCGCGCTCGCCGACGCCAGCGCGCTCGGTTACGCCGAGGCGGACCCGACCGCCGACGTCGAGGGCTACGACGCCGCGGCCAAGGCCGCGATCCTGGCGTCCATCGCGTTCCACACCCGCGTGACCGCCGACGACGTGTACCGCGAAGGCATCACCGGGGTGACGGCCGAGGACTTCGAATCCGCCCGCGCGCTGGGGTGCACCATCAAGCTGCTGGCGATCTGCGAGCGACTGACCACCGACGACGGTCAGCAGCGGGTCTCGGCCCGGGTGTATCCGGCGCTGGTGCCGCTGACCCATCCGCTCGCCTCGGTCAACGGTGCGTTCAACGCCGTCGTCGTCGAGGCGGAGGCCGCGGGCCGGCTGATGTTCTACGGCCAGGGCGCAGGCGGGGCGCCGACCGCATCGGCGGTGATGGGTGACCTGGTGATGGCCGCGCGCAACCGCGTCCAGGGCGGCCGGGGGCCACGGGAGTCCAAGTACGCCAAGCTGCCGGTGTCGCCGATCGGCAACATCGCGACCCGCTACTACGTCAACATGAACGTCGCCGACCGCCCAGGTGTGTTGTCCTCGGTCGCAGCGGAATTCGCCAAGCGCGAGGTCAGCATCGCCGAGGTGCGCCAGGAAGGCGTGGTCGACGAGGGCGGGCAGCCCTGCGGTGCCCGCATCGTCGTCGTCACCCACCGTGCGACCGACGCCGCACTGTCTGAAACCGTCTCGGCGCTGGCCGATCTCGATGTCGTGCAGAGCGTCAACAGCGTGCTGCGCATGGAAGGAACAAGCGAATGAGCACGCCTGTCAATGCGGTGCACCGGCCGTGGCCGGGCCTGATCGAGGCCTACCGCGACCGGTTGCCGGTCGGTGACGACTGGACGCCGGTCACCCTGCTCGAGGGCGGCACCCCGCTGATCCATGCCAAGCGGTTGAGCGAATTCACGGGCTGCACAGTGCATCTCAAGGTCGAGGGGCTCAATCCCACGGGTTCGTTCAAGGACCGCGGGATGACCGTCGCCGTCACCGAGTCCGCCGCCAGCGGTAAGCAGGCCGTGCTGTGCGCGTCCACCGGCAACACGTCGGCCTCGGCCGCGGCGTACGCGGCGCGCGCGGGCATCACGTGCGCGGTGCTGATCCCGCAGGGCAAGATCGCGATGGGCAAGCTCGCCCAGGCCGTCATGCACGGCGCCAAGATCATCCAGGTCGACGGCAACTTCGACGACTGCCTGGAACTCGCCCGCAAGCTGACCGCGGACTTCCCGGCCGTCGCGCTGGTGAACTCGGTCAACCCGTACCGCATCGAGGGGCAGAAGACCGCGGCGTTCGAGATCGTCGACGCGCTGGGCACGGCACCGGACGTGCACGCCCTGCCGGTCGGCAACGCGGGCAACATCACCGCGTACTGGAAGGGCTACACCGAATACCACCGCGACGGGCTGTCCGACCGCCTGCCGCGGATGCTGGGCACCCAGGCGGCGGGCGCCGCACCGCTGGTCACCGGTGAGCCGGTGAAGAACCCGGAGACGATCGCCACGGCGATCCGCATCGGCGCGCCCGCGTCGTGGAGCTCGGCGGTGGAGGCGCAGCAGCAGTCCGGTGGCCGCTTCCTGGCCGCCACCGACGAGGAGATCCTCGCCGCGTACCACCTGGTGGCACGCACCGAGGGCGTCTTCGTCGAACCGGCGTCGGCGGCCAGCGTCGCCGGTCTGCTCAAGTCGATCGAGGACGGCTGGGTGGCCAAGGGATCGACCGTGGTGTGCACCGTCACCGGCAACGGCCTCAAGGACCCCGACACCGCGCTGAAGGGGATGCCCGCGGTCACGCCGCTGGCGGTGGACCCGGTGGCCGTGGCGGCCGAGCTCGGTCTGGTCTGACAGGACGTGCCGGTGACGCAGACTCTCCCCAGCGGGTTGACGGCGACCGCCGTCGTCTCGGCCTCGAGCGCCAACCTCGGACCCGGCTTCGACAGCCTCGGCCTTGCGCTCAGCCTCTACGACGAGATCATCGTGGAGACAGTCGAATCCGGGCTCACCGTCACCGTCGAGGGCGAGGGTGCCGGTCAGGTTCCGCTGGACTCTTCGCATCTGGTGGTCCGGGCGATCGAGGCGGGTTTGCGGTCCGCCGGCTGCGAAGCGCCGGGGCTTGTGGTGCGCTGCCGCAACGACATTCCGCACTCCCGCGGCCTGGGGTCGTCGGCGGCCGCCGTCGTCGGTGGCTTGGCTGCCGCCAACGGCCTTGTCGCCCAGACTGATTCGACCCCGCTCACCGTGGAGCAACTGGTCCAGCTCTCCTCGGCGTTCGAGGGTCACCCCGACAACGCCGCCGCCGCCGTGCTGGGCGGCGCCGTGGTCACCTGGACCGAGGGCGAGGGCGCGCACGCACGCTACGCGGCGGCGCCGGTGCGGCTGCACCCCGACATCCACCTGTTCCCGGCCATCCCGCAGCAGCGGTCGTCGACGGCCGAGACCCGGGTGCTGCTTCCCGAGCAGGTGAGCCACACCGACGCGCGGTTCAACCTGAGCCGGGCGGCGCTGCTGGTGGTGGCGCTCACCGAACGGCCGGACCTGCTGATGCCCGCGACCGAGGATGTCCTGCACCAGCCGCAGCGGGCGGCCGCCATGCCGGCGTCGGCGGAATATCTGCGGGTGCTCCGTGGTTGTGGAGTAGCAGCGGTGCTGTCAGGTGCTGGACCTGCGGTGATCGCGCTCAGTTCCGAACCGGAGCTGCCCGCCGAGGCAGTCGAGTTCGGGGCCGCGCATGGGTTCACCATTGCCGAGATGGCGGTGGGCGACGGTGTGCGCTGGTCAACCGGCGTCGCCGCCCGCAGCTGAAGCTTGACACGCGTCACGCGAGTTGCGCGGGTTTCTTGCTTCCGGCACGTAAGCGAGTTATTCTCGCTCTCGTCCAGCAATTGCAGCGTCTCTGCCTGCGCCGACACTAGGACGACCCTCATCTTTCCCGTGTTTCACTCGTGGACCGGCGGTTCGCCCTGTGACGGCGAATCCCGGCGATCACCGTCGCACAGGCGACGGTGGGACCTCCGCGTTCGGCGTATCGGCTGAACGCCGAGGACATTTGAGCCCTCGCACAATGCAATCAGCGGGGGAAAGAAAGGAAATCCGTGACCGATACGGACCTCTTCACGGCCGACAGCGCTGAGCACACAGAGTTGCCGAGCATCGTGACCACCGAATCTTCTCCGGCGGCGGTCACCACGACCACCGCCGAAACCGCCCCGACCGCGGACGTCGCGTCGGGCAACCGCGCCTCGCTGACCTCGATGGTGCTGCCTGAGCTGCGCGCCCTGGCGCGACAGATCGGCGTCGAAGGCGCCTCCGGCATGCGCAAGAGCGAACTGATCGCCGCGATCCGCGAGCGGCGCGGCGACGGCAACGGCGTGAAGGCCGACGGCGCAGACAAAGCCGCCGCGACCCCGCCGCGCCGGGAGCGTCGTGGCGCATCCCGTCAGGCCGGGGCCGCCGAGGCCAAGGCTGACAAGGCCGACAACGCCGACAAGGCCGAGGTCAAGACCGTCGACCAGGCGGTCGAGACCGCCGCGGCGCCCGCCGAGCAGCCTGCCGAGCAGCCGAAGGCCGATCGCCCCAACCGGACCAAGGCCGACAAGCCGGCGGACCAGCCGGCCGCCGAGCAACCCCAGGCCGAGCAGCCGAAGGCCGAGGCCAGGGCGGACACCAAGTCCGATCAGCCCAAGTCCGATCAGCCCAAGTCCGACCAGCGTTCCGAGCAGCGCAGGGCGGACCGGCAGCGGCCCGACCAGTCCGACGAGCGGTCGGACGGCGATCAGCAGGACCGCGGCAACCGCAACGGCGGCAACACCGGCGGCAACGCCGACGCCGACGACGACGGTGACGGCCGCGGTGGCCGCCGCGGACGCCGGTTCCGCGACCGCCGCCGCCGTGGCGAGCGTGGCAGCGAGAGCGGCGGTGGCGACACCGAGATCCGCGACGACGACGTCGTGCAGCCCGTCGCGGGCATCCTCGACGTCCTCGACAACTACGCGTTCGTCCGCACCTCGGGCTACCTGCCCGGCCCGAACGACGTGTACGTGTCGATGAACATGGTCCGCAAGAACGGGCTGCGTCGCGGCGACGCCGTCACCGGCGCCGTCAAGGTGCCCAAGGACGGGGAGCAGCCGAATCAGCGCCAGAAGTTCAACCCGCTGGTCCGGCTGGACAGCGTCAACGGCGGACCCGTCGAGGACGCCAGGAAGCGTCCCGAGTTCGGCAAGCTGACCCCGCTGTACCCGAACCAGCGGCTGCGCCTGGAGACCACTCCGGACAAGCTGACCACCCGCGTCATCGACCTGATCATGCCGATCGGCAAGGGGCAGCGCGCCCTGATCGTGTCGCCGCCGAAGGCCGGTAAGACCACGATCATGCAGGACATCGCCAACGCGATCACCCGCAACAACCCGGAATGCCACCTGATGGTGGTGCTCGTCGACGAGCGTCCGGAAGAGGTCACCGACATGCAGCGCTCGGTCAAGGGTGAGGTCATCGCCTCGACCTTCGACCGCCCGCCGTCAGACCACACCACGGTCGCCGAACTGGCCATCGAGCGCGCCAAGCGCCTGGTGGAACAGGGTAAGGACGTCGTGGTGCTCCTCGACTCGATCACCCGCCTCGGCCGTGCCTACAACAACGCCTCGCCGGCATCCGGCCGCATCCTGTCCGGTGGTGTGGACTCCACCGCGCTGTACCCGCCGAAGCGCTTTCTGGGTGCCGCGCGCAACATCGAAGAGGGTGGCTCGCTGACGATCGTCGCGACCGCGATGGTGGAGACCGGCTCGACCGGTGACACCGTCATCTTCGAGGAGTTCAAGGGCACCGGTAACGCCGAGCTCAAGCTGGACCGCAAGATCGCCGAGCGCCGGGTGTTCCCGGCGGTCGACGTGAACCCGTCCGGCACCCGCAAGGACGAGCTGCTGCTCTCGCCCGACGAGTTCGCCATCGTGCACAAGCTGCGTCGCGTCCTGTCCGGACTCGACAGTCACCAGGCCATCGACCTGCTGATGAGCCAGCTGCGCAAGACCAAGACGAACTACGAGTTCCTGGTGCAGGTCTCCAAGACCGCACCCGGGTCCGACAACGACTGATCCGTCCTCGGGGAAGGCCCTCGCCGCATGGCGGGGGCCTTTCTCGTATCGCCGATCCGTGCCGCCGGGCTAGACCGCCGGGTCGGCCTTGAGCCCGGGCATCACGTACCGCCGGACATGGGTCAACACGGCGACCGGGTCGTTGGGATCGAGGGTGTTACCCGGCACCGTCGCGAGCGAGATGAGTGACCGGGCCACCCATTCGGACGCCTCGGCGATGTCGGTGGCGGGATGGATCTCCGCGCGCTCTCGGGCGACCTCCAGGTAGCGGGTCCAGAAGGCCGCGAGGTCGGGCACCAGGCCCTGCACACCGGCGCCGGCGCAGGCCGCGAACTCCTCGGGCTCCTCCAGGCGCAGCTTCATCAGCAGGGCCCCCGGATCGTCGTAGGCCATCCTGCCGTGCCGGATGCCGGCCGCGATCTGCTCGGCCAACCCGTCGATGCGTTCGAGCAGTGCATGGGCCTCGGACCAGTAGGCCTCGTTGAGCCGCACGATCGCCGCACCCAGCAGCGACACCTTGTCGGGGAAGTGCCGGTACAGCCAGCCGCGGGACACCCCGGCCACCTCGGCGACCTCGGAAACGGTCGTGGCCCGAATTCCCTTGACCCGCAGGCACGATTCGGCCGCATCGATCAAGCGATCGCGCACCGACTGCGTGGGCGTGGTAGCCGTCACGAAGCTTGGCTCCTCCTTCGAGCATTTCGCCGCGCGGACAACCGCGACGAATGCATTCTGCTACAGGCATTCCGGCCCGGTACGCCAGGAGAACATGCTAGACACATTCGGAAATCTGTTCACTCAGAACGAGGGGGATGCTGTGCCGGACACCCTCCAGGGGTTACTGCGCGAGCGCGCCGATTCCGACTCCGTGGCGGTCCGCTACGGCGACCGTACGTGGACGTGGCGCGAGCACATCGCCGATGCGTCGCGGCAGGCCGCCGCCGTCATCGCCGCCGCCGACCCGGCGCGGCCCCTGCACGTCGGCGTACTGCTCGGCAACACCCCGGACATGCTCACCGCGCTGGCGGCCGCCGCGCTCGGCGGCTACGTGCTCTGCGGGATCAACACCACCCGGCGGGGCGATGCGCTGGCCCGTGACATCGCGCGGGTGGACTGTCAGATCCTGCTGGTCAACGCCGACAACCGCGACCTGATCGACGGTCTGGAACTGCCGGGCGTCACGGTGTTCGACACCTCGAGCGCAGCGTGGGCGCAGCGGCTGGCCGACGCTCCGCCGTTGACCCCGCACCGCGAGGTCCGCGCCGACGACACCTTCATGATGATCTTCACCTCGGGCACCAGCGGCGAGCCCAAGGCCGTGCAGGTTCCGCATGCGATGGTGCTGTTCGCCGGAACCGCACTCGTCGACCGCTACGGCCTCACCGAGTCCGACGTGTGCTACCTGGCCATGCCGCTGTTCCACTCCAACGCCGTCTACGCCGGCTGGAGTGTCGCCGTGGGGGCCGGTGCCACGATGGCGCCCGCGACGTTCTCGGCCTCGCGTTTCCTGTCCGACATCCGCCACTACGGCGCCACCTACATGAACTACGTCGGTAAACCGCTGGCCTACATCCTCGCGACCACCGAGAAACCCGACGACCATGACAATCCGCTGCGTATCGCGTTCGGCAACGAAGCCGCCGACCGCGACATCGAGGCGTTCGGCCAGCGCTTCGGCTGCACGGTGTGGGACGGCTTCGGATCGACGGAGACCGCCGTCATCATCACCCGGCCCGACGACTGCCCGCACGGCTCCATCGGCAAGGGTTTCCCCGGCGTCGCGATTTACGACCCCGACACGGTGCGCGAATGCGAGGTCGCGCGCTTCGACGACAACGGCGCGCTGATCAACGCCGACACAGCGGTGGGGGAGCTGGTCAACACCGCAGGTGGCGGACTGTTCCGCGGGTACTACAACGATCCCGGCGCCACCGACGAGCGGATGCGGCACGGCATGTACTGGTCGGGCGACCTCGCCTACCGCGACGCCGACGGGTGGATCTACCTGGCGGGCCGCACGGGCGATTGGATGCGGGTCGACGGCGAGAACCTCACCGCCGCGCCGATCGAGCGGATCCTGCTGCGGCTGCCCGCGATCAACCGGGTGGCGGTGTACCCGGTGCCCGACGAGTTCGTCGGCGATCAGGTGATGGCGGCCGTCGTCCTGCAGGACGACGCGAAGCTCACGCCCGGGGAGTTCGAGGAGTTCCTCGCCGCCCAGCGCGACCTGTCCCCGAAGGCGTGGCCGCGTCACGTGTGGGTCGCCGACGATCTGCCGAGCACCGCCACCAACAAGATCCTCAAACGCGAACTCGTCGCGATGGGTGCCGAACCGCGGGGCCGCACGATCTGGACGCGCGATCGGGGCGGGTACCGAGTACGCGCGGAATCGGCGGTCAGCGGTACGGATCGGTGATCTCGCGCAGCGCGACCAGGCCGTCGCGCATCGCGTCGAACGCGTCCGCGCCGAGGTGGTCACGCCATTCGGCCTCCACGTCGGCGAGCTCGGCCGCCGCGGCCGCGCAGAGCCGCCGGCCGCGTGCGCTCAGCGTGACCAGCCTCGCGCGCGCGTCGGCCGGATCGGGTCTGCGGGCCACGTAACCGGCCCGTTCCAGCTCGTCGACCAGCGCGCCGGTGGTCTGTTTCGTGACACCGGCCTGCTCGGCGAGCTCGGTGAGCCGGATGCCGTCCGGCCGGAGCCGCTGGGCGATCCGGCACTGCGCCATCGTGAGGTCGTCGTATCCGGCCGCACGCAGCGCCTCGAAGATCCGGCTCTCCGCGGCTCGGTGCGCGATGAACATCAACGCGGCGGTGGAAGGGGTGTCGGACACCCTGTTGACATTAGTACGGAGCCCTGACTAATTTGGTCAGGGAACCTGACTACACCGGGGAGGCGCCGTGCACACCGACGAGATCTGGTCCCACATCGACGCCGAACGCGCCGATCTCGCGGACTTCCTGGCGACGCTGAACGACCGGCAGTGGGCGACACCCTCGGCGTGCGCCGGCTGGACCGTGCGTGACGTGGCGGCGCATCTGACGCAGTCGACGACGCACTGGGCGCGGCTGAGCCTCGAGCTGATGCGGTCCGGGTTCCGCTTCAACGCGATGGTGGCGCGGACGGCCACCGAGGATCGGCGCGGCCCCGACGAGCTCGTCGCGGCCCTGCGCGCGATGGCCGGAGTGCGGCGCCGGCCGCCCGGCACCACGGTCGCCGATCCGCTCACCGACGTGCTGGTACACGGCCAGGACATCGCGATCCCGCTCGGCGTCGACCGTCCGATGCCGGTCGCCGCGGCCGTGGTGGCGGCGCATCGGCTGTGGACGATGGGGTTCCCGTACCACGCCCGACGCCGCTTCGCCGGGGTCGCCTTGCAGGCCACCGACGCCGACTTCGCCGTGGGTGACGGCCGTCTCGTCACGGCCCCGATCCGCGACATCGTGCTGGCCCTGTCCGGCCGGAATAGCGCCGTGCTTCCGCGCGTTTAGGCTGTCAGCGGTTGACCTGGCATAATTGACCGCTAGTCACACCCTCGGTTCCGGTTCACGCCCACACTCAGCGCAGGTCATGAGCGGCGACCCGGCGGCCACGATCGAAGAGGACAACAATGAAGACGGGTATTCACCCTGACTATGTCGAGACCACGGTGCAGTGCGGCTGTGGCAACAGCTTCACCACCCGCAGCACCAAGAAGACCGGCAACATCGTCGTCGAGGTCTGCTCGCAGTGCCACCCGTTCTACACCGGCAAGCAGAAGATCCTCGACAGCGGCGGCCGCGTCGCGCGCTTCGAGAAGCGCTACGGCAAGCGCGCCAAGTAGCTACCGACCCGACGCCCGTTCTGTCGCCACGCGCGCAGGCCGGGCGTCGGTTTGCGTTCGGGGAAGTCTTCGGGGAAGGAGGTTGCGATGAGTGCTCCCACTGCGATCGACGCGCTGCTCGCCGAGCACGCCGACCTTGAGCGTCAGCTCGCCGACCCTGCGCTGCACGCCGACGCGGCCAGGGCGCGCAAGGCCGGCCGCCGGTTCGCCCAGCTCGCGCCGATCGTCAGCACCTACCGCAAGCTCGAGGCCGCCCGCGGTGACCTCGAGACCGCCCGCGAACTGGCCGCCGACGACGCATCGTTCGCCGCCGAGGTGCCCGAACTCGAAGCCGCCGTCGACGCACTCGAGACGCAGCTGTCGGACCTGCTCGCCCCCCGAGACCCCCACGATGCCGACGACGTCGTCCTCGAGGTCAAGTCGGGGGAGGGCGGCGAGGAGTCGGCGCTGTTCGCCGCCGACCTGGCCCGGATGTACATCCGCTATGCCGAACGGCACGGCTGGACGGTGACCGTGCTCGACGAGACCCAGTCCGATCTGGGCGGCTACAAGGACGCCACCCTGTCGATCCGGAGCAAGGGCGACTCCGCCGACGGCGTGTGGTCGCGGCTGAAGTTCGAGGGCGGCGTCCACCGTGTTCAGCGCGTCCCGGTCACCGAATCGCAGGGCCGCGTGCACACCTCGGCGGCCGGCGTCCTGGTCTACCCCGAGCCCGAAGAGGTCGAACAGGTCCAGATCGACGAATCCGACCTGCGCATCGACGTGTACCGGTCCTCCGGCAAGGGCGGACAGGGCGTCAACACCACCGACTCGGCGGTGCGCATCACCCACCTGCCCACCGGCATCGTCGTCACCTGCCAGAACGAACGCTCCCAGCTGCAGAACAAGGCGCGGGCCATGCAGGTGCTCGCGGCCCGGCTGCAGTCCCTGGCCGAGGAGCAGGCGCAGGCCGACGCGTCCGCGGACCGCGCCAGCCAGATCCGCACCGTCGACCGCAGCGAGCGGATCCGGACCTACAACTTCCCGGAGAACCGGATCGCCGACCACCGCATCAACTTCAAGGCCCACAACCTCGACCAGGTGCTCGACGGTGAGCTCGATGCCCTCTTCGACGCGTTGGCGGCCGCCGAGAAACAGGCGAGACTGCAGAGCGCATGAGTCTGCGCCAGGCCATCGACGACGCCGCGGCGAGGCTGGCGGCCGCGGGCGTCGATTCGGCCAGAGTCGACGCGGAACTGCTGGCCGCGCACGCGGCCGGCACGGAGCGTGGACGGCTCATGTTCGCCGACCTGCCGTCGGGCTTCGAGGACCGGTTCCGCGCCCTCGTGACCGAACGCGCCAAGCGGATCCCGCTGCAGCATCTCACCGGAACCGCGGCGTTCGGTCCCGTGCAGCTGCACGTCGGCCCCGGGGTGTTCATCCCGCGGCCGGAGACCGAGTCGATGCTGGAATGGGTTCTGCGACAAGACCTTCCAGATGAGCCGGTGATCGTCGACCTGTGCACCGGCTCGGGGGCGTTGGCGCTGGCGTTGGCCACCACCCGCCCGCGCGCCCGCGTGATCGCCGTCGAGAACTCCGCCACGGCACTGGAGTACGCCCGTCGCAACCTCGAGGGCACCGGTGTGGAGCTGGTCGACGCCGACGTCACCGCAAGTGGCCTGCGCCCGGATCTCGACGGGACCGTCGACCTGATCGTCGCCAACCCGCCCTACATCCCAGACGGCGCCGCCCTCGATCCCGAGGTCGCCGAACACGATCCGGCCCAGGCGCTGTTCGGCGGTGCCGACGGCATGGCGGTCATCGACGCGATCGTCACCCTCGCGCAGCGCTGGCTGCGCCCCGGCGGCCGCTGTGCGGTCGAGCACGACGACACCACTTCGGAACTCACCGCGGCGGCATTCCGCCGCACCGGCGCGTTCGACGCCGTGACCGCCCGCACCGACCTGAACGGGCGGCCGCGGTTCGTCACCGCGCGTCGGCGACCGGCCACCACGGAGGAGGCGCGATGACCGAGACCTTCGACTGCACCGACCCGGAGGCCCGCGCGGCCGGGATCGCCGCGGCCGTCGCCGCGCTCAAGGACGGCCGGCTGGTCGTGCTGCCCACCGACACCGTGTACGGCATCGGCGCGGACGCCTTCGACAACGCGGCCGTCGCCGCGCTGCTGGCCGCCAAGGGCCGCGGCCGCGACATGCCGGTCCCGGTGCTGGTCGGGTCCTGGCACACCATCGAAGGCCTCGTGTACACCGTCCCGCACACCGCCCGCGAGCTCATCCGGGCCTTCTGGCCGGGCGCGCTGAGCCTCGTGGTCCGGCAGGCGCCGTCGCTGCCGTGGGACCTCGGCGACGCGCACGGCACCGTGATGCTGCGGATGCCGCTGCATCCGGTGGCGATCGAGCTGCTGCGCGAAGTGGGCCCGATGGCGGTCTCCAGCGCCAACATCTCCGGCCGGCCGGCCGCCGTGTCGGCGGCGGACGCCCGCGAACAGCTCGGCGACCTGGTGGACGTCTACCTGGAAGCCGGCCCGGCCGCGCAGCAGGCGGCGTCGACGATCGTCGACCTCAGCGGGGCGCACCCGCGCATCCTGCGCACCGGGCCCGTCAGCGCGGAAGCCGTCGCCGAGGTGCTCGGCGTCAACACCGAAAGCCTGCTCACCGAGTGAGCACAGCTGCGTGCAGTAGCGTTTCGCGGTGATGGTGGAGTACCTGGCGATCTCCGACCGCGGCGCGGGCGTGCCGCTGCGGGAGCTCGTCCTCGTCGGCCTGACGGCGGCGATCATCACCTACCTCGCCACCGGCTGGGTGCGGGTGCTCGCGACCCGACTGGGGGCGGTGGCCTATCCCCGCGAGCGCGACGTGCACGTCCAGCCCACCCCGCGCATGGGCGGGCTGGCGATGTACATCGGGGTGGCCGCGGCCGTGCTGCTCGCCTCCCAGCTGCCCGCCCTGACCCGCGGCTTCGTCTACTCCACCGGGATGCCCGCGGTCGTGGTCGCCGGTGGCCTGATCATGGCGATCGGGCTGATCGACGACCGGTGGGGACTCGATGCGCTGACGAAATTCGCCGGCCAGCTCACCGCGGCCAGCGTGATGGTCACGATGGGCGTGGCCTGGAGCGTTCTGTACATCCCGATCGGCGGTGTCGGCACGATCGTGCTCGACCAGGTGGCGTCGATCCTGCTGACGCTCGCACTCACCGTGGCGATCGTCAACGCGATGAACTTCGTCGACGGACTCGACGGGCTGGCCGCCGGGCTGGGTCTGATCACCGCGCTGGCGATCTGCATCTTCTCCGTCGGACTGCTGCGTGACCACGGCGGCGACGTGTTGTTCTACCCACCCGCGGTGATCTCGGTCGTGCTCGCCGGCGCCTGTCTGGGCTTCCTGCCGCACAACTTCCACAAGGCCAGGATCTTCATGGGGGATTCGGGGTCGATGCTCATCGGCCTGATGCTGGCCGCCGCGTCGACCACCGCCGCGGGTCCCATCTCGCAGACCGCGTACGGCGCGCGGGACGTCTTCGCGCTGCTCTCGCCGTTCCTGCTGGTCGTCGCCGTCATGTTCGTGCCCGCGCTGGACATGCTGCTGGCGATCATCCGGCGCACCCGCGCGGGTCTGAGCCCGTTCAGCCCCGACAAGATGCATCTGCACCACCGGTTGCTGGAGATCGGCCACTCGCACCGCAGGGTGGTGCTGCTGATCTACATGTGGGTCGGCATCGTCGCCCTGGGTGCGGCCAGCACGATCTTCTTCGATCCCGGCCACACCGGCGTCGCGATGCTCGCCGCCATCGTGGTGGCGACCGTGGTGACTCTGGTTCCGCTGATCCGGCGGCGGGAACCCGCAGCGGACGGCGTGTACGACAAAAAGTAGTAGGGCCCGTTTAGGGCCGCCTACCATGTGGTACCGTGCTGCTAGAACCCGAAGAAACCTCGCGGGTTGCCGGCCACCGGCTCGTCGGTTCGCCACCGATTCGGAGCCGTTTCAGACCGACAAAAGGGAGTACCCCTTGGGTGATTCCAGCGAGCCCGCAGCCCTCCGATACGCTCGGCAGGTCACTCACAGGAATCGGGGACACTCCTCCAACCAACCGCGGATTGAGGTGAAGCAGTGACGACGCCAGCGCAGGACGCGCCGTTGGTGTTGCCGGCAGTCGCGTTCCGGCCTGTCCGCCTGCTCGTCATCTGCGCGGTTCTGGCGGCGCTCGCCACGCTGGCCGCGGCGTTGCTCGGATATCCGATGGTGGGCCTGTTCTTCGCGATCGGCCTGGCACTCGGACTCGGCAACGCCGTGATGATCCAGCGCTCGGTGCAGTCGATCACCGCCAAGGACCACCCGCTCAAACGCAACATGGCCATGAACTCGGCCACCCGACTGCTGATCATGACCGTGATCGGCTTGACCATCGCCTACGTCTTCAAACCGCAGGGCCTGGGCGTCGTGTTCGGTATGGCGCTGTTCCAGGTGATCCTGGTGGCGTCGACGACCCTGCCAGTGGTCAAGAAACTCAAAGCCCAAGCCGCTGACGGACTCGAAGGAGAGACTCCACAGCAATGACGCAGACGTTCCTCGCCGCCGAAAGCGGCATTCAGGTCGGCCACCACACGGAGGCCAACTGGTTCGGGCTGACGGTCAACACCGACACGATCCTGTCGACGGCGATCGCCGCCGCGATCGTGCTCGGGCTGGCGTTCTTCCTTCGGGCCAAGGTCACCTCGACCGGTGTGCCCAGCGGTGTGCAGCTGTTCTGGGAAGCGCTCACGGTGCAGATGCGCAACCAGATCGAGAGCGCCATCGGTATGAAGGTCGCCGGCTTCGTCCTCCCGCTGGCCGTCACGCTCTTCGCCTTCATCCTGATCGCGAACTGGCTCTCGGTGCTGCCGGTGCAGTACTCCGACGAGACCGGCATCCACGAGCTGCTCAAGCCCGCGGCGTCCGACATCAACTTCGTGCTGGCGCTGGCCCTGTTCGTGTTCATCGCCTATCACGCCGCCGGGTTCTGGCGGCGCGGCATCCTCGGCCACCCCAAGAAGCTGCTGAAGGGTCACGTGGCCCTGCTGGCGCCGATCAACCTGGTCGAGGAGCTCGCCAAGCCGATCTCGCTGTCTCTGCGACTCTTCGGCAACATCTTCGCCGGCGGCATCCTCGTCGCGCTGATCGCGCTGTTCCCGCCGTGGATCATGTGGGCGCCCAACGCGATCTGGAAGAGCTTCGACTTGTTCGTCGGCGCCATCCAGGCGTTCATCTTCGCCCTGCTGACGATCCTGTACTTCAGCCAGTCGATGGAGCTCGACGAGCACCACGACTGACCGACGTCCGACCTGCACGACCCGCTCGAAAACAACGCTCGACCCACGTCCTGGTAGGCGACTACCAGATATCAAGGAGGATAAGGAATGGATCCCACAATCGCTGCCGGCGCACTCATCGGTGGTGGACTCATCATGGCCGGTGGCGCGATCGGTGCCGGTATCGGTGACGGTATCGCCGGTAACGCGCTGATCGCCGGTATCGCCCGCCAGCCGGAGGCCCAGGGTCGACTGTTCACGCCGTTCTTCATCACGGTCGGTCTGGTCGAGGCCGCGTACTTCATCAACCTGGCCTTCATGGCGCTGTTCGTCTTCGCCACCCCGGTCGCTTAGTCGGTTTGGAATCTTCAGTCATGGGTGACCTGAGCACGACCATCTTGGCCGCGGAGGAAGGTGGAGGCGGTAACTTCCTCATCCCCAACGGCACCTTCTTCTTCGTGCTGCTCATCTTCCTGATCGTGTTGGGTGTCATCGCCAAATGGGTGGTGCCCCCGATCAGCAAGGTGCTGCAGGAGCGGGAAGCAATGGTCACCAAGACGGTTGAGGACAACCGCAAGTCGGCCGAGCTGTTCGCCGCCGCACAGGCCGACTCCCAGCAGGTGATGACCAAGGCGCGCCGTGAGGCCTCGGCCATTCGGGACGAGGCCCGCGGCGAGGGACGCAAGATCCTGGACGACATGCGGTCGCGCGCGAGCGCGGAAGCGGCGTCCACCCTGCAGAAGACCAACGAAGAGCTGTCCCGCCAGGGGCAGCAGACCGCGGCCGAACTGCAGTCGTCGATCGAGACGTTGTCGGCCACCCTGGCCAGCCGCGTCCTCGGCGTCGACATCACCAGCGCCGCCGCGACGAGCCAGGGACGGTAGCCGCATGTCGACATTCATCGGTCAGCTCATCGGGTTCGCGGTCATCGTGTTCCTGGTCGTGCGTTTCGTGGTGCCGCCGGTGCGGCGCATGATGACGGCACAGCAGGAGACGGTGCGCCGCCAGCTCGAGGAGAGCGCCACCGCGGCGAACAAGGTGGCGCAGGCGGACCAGCAGCACGCCAAGGCCGTCGAAGAGGCCAAGGCGGATGCCGCCCGGGTGGTCGAAGAGGCCCGGGCGGACGCGGAGAAGATCGCCCAGCAGATGCGGGCCCAGGCCGACGCCGAGGTGGAGCGCATCAAGGTGCAGGGCGCGGCACAGGTGCAGCTGCTGCGTCAGCAATTGATCCGCGAACTGCGTCAGCACCTCGGCACCGAATCGGTAGCCCGAGCGCGGCAACTGGTCGGCGACTACGTCTCCGACGACGACAACCGGTCCGCCACCGTCGACCGCTTCCTCGACGAACTCGATGCCATGGCGCCGTCGGACTCCGTGCTCGACGACGGCGTGGGTACGCGGCTGCGGTCGACCAGCCGGGATTCGCTCAAGGTGCTGGTGTCGCGGTTCAACGAGCTGACCGGCGACGTCGACGCGGACGGGTTGACGTCACTGGCCGACGACCTGGCCGCCGTGGCGAAGTTGCTCAAGTCCGAGCCGGTGTTGAGCAAGCACTTCGCCGAACCCAGTGAGGACGGCGCTCCGAAGGCGAACCTGGCCGAGGCCGTGCTGTCGGGCAAGATCTCCGACACCGCGCTCGAGATCGTGAAAACCGCTGTGGCGCAGCGGTGGTCGGAGGAGTCCGACCTCGAGTTCGCCGTGCGCCATGTGGCGCGGCTGGCACTGCTGGTGCGGGCGGAGCGCAATGACGAGACCAACGAGGTCGAAGATCAGCTGTTCCGGTTCAGCCGGATCCTGGACTCCGAGTCGCGGCTGAGTGCGCTGCTCAGCGACTACACCACGCCGATCGACGGCCGGCTCGGACTGCTCGACCGGCTGCTCGAGAACCAGGCCGGGGCGACCACCAGGGCGCTGCTCGCGCAGACCGTCGAACTGCTACGCGGCGAGCGTGCCGACGAAGCGGTCCGCGAACTGGCCGAGCTCGCGGTGGCCCGGCGCGGCGAGGTCGTCGCGCACGTGACCGCCGCGGCCGAACTCAGCGACGCGCAACGCACCCGGCTCACCGAGGTGCTCGGCCGGATCTACGGACGCCCGGCTTCCGTGCAGCTGCACGTCGAGCCCGAGATCCTCGGCGGACTCACCATCGCCGTGGGCGACGAGGTGATCGACGGGTCACTGGCATCGCGGCTGGCATCGGCTGAGACTCAGCTGCCCGACTAACTGAAGAACCCCACCAGACTCAACACAAAGGCAGGAAAACCCATGGCAGAGTTGACTATCTCGGCTGCTGACATCCAAGGGGCGATCGAGGACTACGTCGCCAACTTCGCCACCGACACCGAGCGCGAAGAGATCGGCACCGTCATCGACGCCGGGGACGGTATCGCGCACATCGAGGGCCTGCCCTCGGTGATGACGCAGGAGCTCCTCGAGTTCCCCGGCGGTGTCCAGGGTGTCGCGATGAACCTCGACGAGCACAGCATCGGCGCGGTGGTCCTCGGTGACTTCGAGAAGATCGAAGAGGGCCAGCAGGTCAAGCGCACCGGCGACGTGCTGTCGGTCCCGGTCGGCGACGGCTTCCTCGGTCGCGTGGTCAACCCGCTCGGCCAGCCGATCGACGGCCGCGGCGACATCGAGACCACCGAACGCCGCGCCCTCGAGCTGCAGGCGCCGTCGGTGGTGCAGCGCCAGAGCGTGAGCGAGCCGCTGCAGACCGGCATCAAGGCCATCGACTCGCAGACCCCGATCGGCCGCGGCCAGCGCCAGCTGATCATCGGCGACCGCAAGACCGGTAAGACCGCTGTGGCCGTCGACACCATCCTCAACCAGCGCGAGGCCTGGGAGACCGGCGACCCGAAGCAGCAGGTGCGCTGCGTGTACGTCGCGATCGGCCAGAAGGGCACCACGATCGCCAGCGTGCGGCGCACCCTCGAAGAGGGTGGCGCGATGGAGTACACCACCATCGTCGCGGCGCCCGCGTCGGACTCGGCCGGCTTCAAATGGCTCGCGCCCTACACCGGTTCGGCGATCGCCCAGCACTGGATGTACGACGGCAAGCACGTCCTGATCGTCTTCGACGACCTGACCAAGCAGGCCGAGGCCTACCGCGCCATCTCGCTGCTGCTGCGCCGCCCGCCGGGTCGTGAGGCCTACCCGGGTGACGTCTTCTACCTGCACTCGCGTCTGCTGGAGCGCTGCGCGAAGCTCTCCGACGAGCTGGGCGGCGGTTCGCTGACCGGCCTGCCGATCATCGAGACCAAGGCCAACGACATCTCGGCCTACATCCCGACCAACGTCATCTCGATCACCGACGGCCAGTGCTTCCTCGAGACCGACCTGTTCAACCAGGGTGTGCGCCCGGCCATCAACGTCGGTGTGTCGGTGTCCCGAGTCGGTGGCGCCGCGCAGATCAAGGCGATGAAAGAGGTTGCCGGTTCGCTGCGCCTCGACCTGTCGCAGTACCGCGAGCTGGAGTCCTTCGCGGCGTTCGCCTCCGACCTCGACGAGGCGTCCAAGAAGCAGCTCGATCGCGGTGCCCGGCTGGTCGAGCTGCTCAAGCAGCCGCAGAACAGCCCGATGCCGGTTGAGGACCAGGTCGTCGCGATCTTCCTCGGCACCCGCGGTCACCTCGACTCCGTGCCGGTGGAGGATGTGCAGCGCTTCGAGCAGGAACTGCTCGAGCATGTGCGGTCGTCCAAGGGCGAGATCCTCAAGGAGATCCGCGAGAGCAAGAAGCTCTCCGAGGAACTCGAGAACAAGCTGGCCGACGTCGTCAACGAGTTCAAGAAGGGCTTCTCCAGCTCCACCGGGGAATCCGTCGTGCCCGACGAGAACGTCGACGCCATGTCGGAGGAGGACCTCGAGAAGGAATCGGTGAAGGTCCGCAAGCCCGCCCCGAAGAAGAAGTAAGGCACGAGGAATCCATGGCTGCCACACTGCGCGAACTGCGCGGCCGCATCCGCTCCGCCGGGTCGATCAAGAAGATCACCAAGGCCCAGGAGCTGATCGCGACGTCGCGCATCGCCAAGGCCCAGGCTCGCGTCGAGGCGGCCCGGCCGTACGACCGCGAGATCACCAACATGCTGACCGAACTCGCGAGCGCCAGCGCGCTGGACCACCCGTTGCTCGTCGAGCGCGAGCGGCCGCGGCGTGCCGGTGTGCTCGTGGTGTCGTCGGACCGTGGTCTGGCCGGTGCGTACAACGCCAACGTGTTCCGTCGCTCCGAGGAGCTGTTCTCGCTGCTGCGCGAGGAGGGCAAGGAGCCGGTGCTGTACACGGTCGGGCGAAAGGCGCTCGGCTACTACAGCTTCCGCAACTGGGACATCGTCGAATCGTGGTCGGGCTTCTCCGAGCGGCCTGATTACACCAACGCCCAGGAGATCGCCGAGACGCTGGTGACCGCGTTCATGGCGGGCGTCGACGATGAGGGCGATGACGCCGGCGCCGACGGCGTCCTGGGCCTCGACGAGCTGCACATCGTGTTCACCGAGTTCCGATCCATGCTCTCGCAGTCGGCGGTCGCCCGCCGCATCGCTCCCATGGTGGTGGAGTACAGCGAAGAGGACGAGAACACCCCGCACACGTTGTTCTCGTTCGAGCCCAGCGCCGAAACGCTGTTCGACGCGCTGCTTCCGCGATACGTGTCGACCCGCATCTTCGCCGCGCTGCTGGAGGCGGCGGCATCGGAGTCGGCTTCGCGCCGGCGCGCCATGAAGTCGGCGTCGGACAACGCCGACGACTTGATCACGGATCTGACGCTGATGGCCAACCGTGAACGGCAGTCCCAGATCACGCAGGAAATCAGCGAAATCGTCGGTGGCGCGAACGCGCTCGCGGACGCCGCCAAGAAGTAGTAACGCCCCAGGAAGCGAAGAGAAGACATGACTGCTGCTACCGAACAACGAGAAAAGACCGGCTCCGACACCGCGGGGCGCGTCGTCCGCGTCACCGGCCCCGTGGTCGACGTCGAGTTCCCGCGCGGCTCCGTCCCGGAGCTGTTCAACGCGCTGCACGCGGAGATCACCTACAAGGACCTCGCCAAGACGCTGACCCTCGAGGTCGCCCAGCACCTCGGTGACAGCCTGGTTCGCTGCATCTCGCTGCAGCCCACCGACGGTCTGGTCCGTGGTGTCGAGGTCAGCGACACCGGCGCCTCGATCTCGGTGCCCGTCGGAGACGGCGTCAAGGGCCACGTGTTCAACGCCCTCGGCGACTGCCTCGACGACCCGGGCTACGGCAAGGACTTCGAGAAGTGGTCCATCCACCGCAAGCCCCCGGCCTTCGACGAGCTCGAGCCGCGCACCGAGATGCTCGAGACCGGCCTGAAGGTCGTCGACCTGCTCACCCCGTACGTCCGCGGCGGCAAGATCGCCCTGTTCGGTGGTGCCGGCGTGGGCAAGACCGTGCTCATCCAGGAGATGATCAACCGCATCGCCCGCAACTTCGGTGGCACCTCGGTGTTCGCCGGTGTGGGGGAGCGCACCCGTGAGGGCAACGACCTTTGGGTCGAGCTCGGTGACGCGAACGTGCTCAAGGACACCGCCCTGGTGTTCGGTCAGATGGACGAGCCGCCGGGTACGCGTATGCGTGTCGCCCTGTCGGCGCTGACGATGGCGGAGTTCTTCCGCGACGAGCAGCAGCAGGACGTGCTGCTGTTCATCGACAACATCTTCCGGTTCACCCAGGCCGGTTCGGAGGTGTCCACGCTGCTCGGCCGTATGCCGTCCGCCGTGGGTTACCAGCCGACCCTGGCCGATGAGATGGGCGAGCTGCAGGAGCGCATCACCTCGACGCGCGGCCGCTCGATCACCTCGATGCAGGCCGTGTACGTGCCCGCCGACGACTACACCGACCCGGCCCCGGCCACCACGTTCGCGCACCTCGACGCGACCACGGAGCTGAGCCGTTCGGTGTTCTCGAAGGGCATCTTCCCGGCGGTGGACCCGCTGGCGTCGAGCTCGACCATCCTCGACCCGTCGGTCGTGGGCGACGAGCACTACCGCGTCGCGCAGGAGGTCATCCGAATCCTGCAGCGCTACAAGGACCTGCAGGACATCATCGCTATCCTCGGTATCGACGAGCTCGCCGAAGAGGACAAGCAGCTGGTGCAGCGCGCCCGTCGTATCGAGCGCTTCCTGAGCCAGAACATGATGGCGGCCGAGCAGTTCACCGGTCAGCCCGGCTCGACGGTTCCGCTCAAGGAGACCATCGAGGCGTTCGACAAGCTGAGCAAGGGCGATTTCGATCACCTGCCCGAGCAGGCGTTCTTCCTGATCGGCGGTCTCGAGGACCTGCAGCGCAAGGCCGAGAGCCTCGGCGCCAAGATGGAGGACGGCGGCAGCGACGGCGCCCCGCTGCCCAGCGACAGCAAGAGCGACGGCAAGGGTGACGACACCGACAAGGACGCCTGACGATGGCCGACCTTGACGTTGACATCGTCGCCGTCGAACGCGAGATCTGGTCGGGGAAGGCGAATTTCGTCTTCACCCGCACCACCGCCGGTGAGATCGGCATCCTGCCTCGGCACATCCCGCTGGTGGCTCAACTCGTCGACGACGCCATGGTGCGGGTCGAACGCGAGGGTGAGGACGACCTGCGGGTGGCCGTCGGCGGCGGCTTCATGTCGGTCACCGAGTCCGGCGTGATCATCCTCGCGGAGACTGCTGAGCTGGAGTCGGAGATCAACGCCGACGAGGCCCGCCGCGACTCGGAGTCCGACGATCCGGCGACGGCGGCCCGGGGTCGCGCGCGTCTTCGCGCGCTGGGCCAGATCGACTAACGGCACCGGATGAGCGCGTCCATGTGGAGCATG
Organism: Mycolicibacterium litorale; assembly: GCF_014218295.1. The sequence continues at coordinate 3,919,440 of NZ_AP023287.1, read as the reverse complement.
GCCGCGCTCATCGGTGTGCTGCTGCTCGTCGTCGTCGTGCTGTGCTACCGCCTGTGGAAGCTCCGGCAGGTCGGCGGTACCGCGGCGATTCTTCGTGACGTCCCCGCGATCGGCGGCCACGGTTGGCGGCACGGGGTCATGCGCTACCGCGGCGGTGAGGCCGGTTTCTACCGGTTGTCCAGTCTGCGGTGGTGGCCGGATCGCCGGTTGAGCCGGCGAGGTCTGGAGATCGTGTCCCGCCGCAGCCCTCGGGGCGACGAATTCGACATCATGACGCACGAGATCGTCGTGCTCGAACTGCGCGACACCAGTCCCGAACGCCGGCGCGGGTACGAGATCGCGCTCGATCGCGGTGCGTTGACCGCATTCCTGTCCTGGCTGGAGTCCCGTCCGTCGCCGCGCGCCCGTCGCCGCAGTCTCTAGTCGGTGCGGCGTCCTGGGCCGACGGTCTTCGCGCAAGCGCTCATCCGCCGGGCTTCCACAGCACGTCGCCGTCGGGGTTGGCGACGCGCGACAGGATGAACAGCAGGTCCGACAGTCGGTTGAGGTATTTCGCGGGTAGCACGCTGATCGTGTCGCCGTGCGCGGCCACCGCTTCCCATGCCGAGCGCTCGGCGCGCCTGGCCACCGTGCGCGCCACATGCAGCAGTGCCGAGAGCGGCGTCCCGCCCGGCAGCACGAACGAGTTCAGCGCCGGCAACGGTTCGTTGAACTCGTCACACCAGGACTCCAGTCGGTCGATGTAGCTCTGGGCGATCCGCAGCGGCGGGTACGCGGGGTTCTCCACGACCGGGGTGGACAGGTCGGCACCCGCGTCGAACAGGTCGTTCTGGATCTGGCGCAGCACCTCGGCCACCTGCTCGGACGGACCGCCCAGTGCGATCGCCACGCCGATGGCGGCGTTCGTCTCGTCACAGTCCGCGTACGCGATCAGGCGCGGATCGTTCTTGCTGACGCGGCTGAAATCGCTGAGACCGGTGGTCCCGTCGTCGCCGGTGCGCGTGTAGATGCGGGTGAGGTGCACGGCCATGGTCAAACCGTACTCGGCGCGGGCGGTCCGAACGCCTTCAGGAAACTGACACGGCCGGAGCCGCTGTTTACACTGACCGGCGTGAGCGAGCGATTCGTGGTGACCGGCGGCAACCGGTTATCGGGCGAAGTCGCCGTCGGTGGGGCGAAGAACAGCGTGCTGAAACTGATGGCCGCATCGCTGCTGGCCGAGGGCACGAGCACGATCACGAACTGTCCCGACATCCTCGACGTGCCGTTGATGGCCGAGGTGTTGCGCGGCCTCGGCGCGACGGTGGAACTCGACGGCGACGTCGTGCGCATCACCTCGCCCGACGAGCCCAAGTACGACGCCGACTTCGCCGCGGTGCGCCAGTTCCGCGCGTCGGTGTGCGTGCTCGGTCCGTTGGTCGGCCGGTGCAAACGAGCCAAGGTGGCGCTTCCCGGGGGAGACGCGATCGGATCGCGTCCCCTGGACATGCACCAGGCGGGACTGCGCCAGCTGGGTGCGCGCTGCAACATCGAGCACGGGTGCGTGGTCGCCGAGGCCGACGAGCTGCACGGCGCGGAGATCCAGCTGGAGTTCCCGTCGGTCGGCGCGACCGAGAACATCCTGATGGCGGCTGTGCTGGCCAACGGCGTGACGACGATCCACAACGCGGCTCGTGAGCCGGACGTCGTCGACCTGTGCGCGATGCTCAACCAGATGGGCGCCCAGATCACGGGCGCCGGGTCGTCGACCATGACGATCACCGGCGTCGATCGGCTCTATCCGACCGAGCACCGGGTCATCGGGGACCGGATCGTCGCCGCGACGTGGGGGATCGCCGCGGCGATGACGCGGGGCGACATCTCGGTGACCGGGGTGGACCCGCAACATCTGCAGCTGGTGCTGCACAAACTTCACGATGCGGGTGCGACGGTCACCCAGAACGACAACGGCTTCCGCGTGGTGCAGTACGAACGGCCCAAGGCGGTCAACGTCGCGACGCTGCCGTTCCCGGGCTTTCCCACGGATCTGCAGCCGATGGCGATCGGGCTCGCCGCGGTGGCCGACGGCACGTCGATGATCACGGAGAACGTCTTCGAGGCTCGGTTCCGGTTCGTCGAGGAGATGATCCGGCTCGGTGCCGATGCCCGCACCGACGGTCACCACGCCGTGGTGCGGGGGATTCCGCAGCTGTCGAGTGCGCCGGTGTGGTCGTCGGACATCCGGGCCGGCGCCGGCCTGGTGCTCGCGGGACTCGTCGCCGACGGCGACACCGAGGTGCACGACGTGTTCCACATCGACCGCGGGTATCCGCTGTTCGTCGAGAACCTCAAGAGCCTGGGGGCCGAGATCGAGCGCGTCGCCTAGCTCGCGGCGGGCCTCAATGCCGTTGGAACACCGGCAAATAGGCCTCTGGCCAGGCGATTTTGAACCAGACGGAACCTGTGCGTAAGCTAGTGACACACCGACCGAAGGCCCCGGCCGAAAGGCCCGGAGGACGAGGTTGACCTCCCCGGTAAGATGCAGTACAGTACTGGGGTTGCCTGCGAAGCGGGTGTGTTGTTTGAGAACTCAATAGTGTGTTTGGTGGTTTTTGTTTGTTGTTTTTTGTTTTGGCCATGCTTCTTTTTCCCGTTTAGGGGTGTGGTTGTTTTTTGCCAGATGTTTCTGGTTGTGATCGGATTTTCCTGATTGCCTTTTTTGGGTTTTGTTTGGAGAGTTTGATCCTGGCTCAGGACGAACGCTGGCGGCGTGCTTAACACATGCAAGTCGAACGGAAAGGCCCTTCGGGGTACTCGAGTGGCGAACGGGTGAGTAACACGTGGGTGATCTGCCCTGCACTTTGGGATAAGCCTGGGAAACTGGGTCTAATACCGAATATACCTCGCTGGTTGCATGACCTGGTGGGGGAAAGCTTTTGCGGTGTGGGATGGGCCCGCGGCCTATCAGCTTGTTGGTGGGGTGATGGCCTACCAAGGCGACGACGGGTAGCCGGCCTGAGAGGGTGACCGGCCACACTGGGACTGAGATACGGCCCAGACTCCTACGGGAGGCAGCAGTGGGGAATATTGCACAATGGGCGCAAGCCTGATGCAGCGACGCCGCGTGGGGGATGACGGCCTTCGGGTTGTAAACCTCTTTCAGTAGGGACGAAGCGCAAGTGACGGTACCTACAGAAGAAGGACCGGCCAACTACGTGCCAGCAGCCGCGGTAATACGTAGGGTCCGAGCGTTGTCCGGAATTACTGGGCGTAAAGAGCTCGTAGGTGGTTTGTCGCGTTGTTCGTGAAAACCTAAGGCTTAACCTTGGGCGTGCGGGCGATACGGGCAGACTGGAGTACTGCAGGGGAGACTGGAATTCCTGGTGTAGCGGTGGAATGCGCAGATATCAGGAGGAACACCGGTGGCGAAGGCGGGTCTCTGGGCAGTAACTGACGCTGAGGAGCGAAAGCGTGGGGAGCGAACAGGATTAGATACCCTGGTAGTCCACGCCGTAAACGGTGGGTACTAGGTGTGGGTTTCCTTCCTTGGGATCCGTGCCGTAGCTAACGCATTAAGTACCCCGCCTGGGGAGTACGGCCGCAAGGCTAAAACTCAAAGGAATTGACGGGGGCCCGCACAAGCGGCGGAGCATGTGGATTAATTCGATGCAACGCGAAGAACCTTACCTGGGTTTGACATGCACAGGACGCCAGTAGAGATATTGGTTCCCTTGTGGCCTGTGTGCAGGTGGTGCATGGCTGTCGTCAGCTCGTGTCGTGAGATGTTGGGTTAAGTCCCGCAACGAGCGCAACCCTTGTCTCATGTTGCCAGCACGTTATGGTGGGGACTCGTGAGAGACTGCCGGGGTCAACTCGGAGGAAGGTGGGGATGACGTCAAGTCATCATGCCCCTTATGTCCAGGGCTTCACACATGCTACAATGGCCGGTACAAAGGGCTGCGATGCCGTGAGGTGGAGCGAATCCTTTCAAAGCCGGTCTCAGTTCGGATCGGGGTCTGCAACTCGACCCCGTGAAGTCGGAGTCGCTAGTAATCGCAGATCAGCAACGCTGCGGTGAATACGTTCCCGGGCCTTGTACACACCGCCCGTCACGTCATGAAAGTCGGTAACACCCGAAGCCGGTGGCCTAACCCCTTGTGGGAGGGAGCCGTCGAAGGTGGGATCGGCGATTGGGACGAAGTCGTAACAAGGTAGCCGTACCGGAAGGTGCGGCTGGATCACCTCCTTTCTAAGGAGCACCACGAGACTCATGCCCGCCCACATCGTGTGGGGGTTCGGTGTTGTGAGCGATTCGTGAAGATGGGCTCTGCCTGTAGTGGGTGGGGTTCGGGTGCACAACAAACGTTCGTCGTTCCGGCGGGAATCGGGGCGGCGTGGGGATTGCCAGACACACTGTTGGGTCCTGAGGCAACAGGCCTGCGGGCTCATCCCGGAGTGGGGGTGGGTGCCGGCTCTCGAGGTGGTCAGCGTTGGCTGGCTGGTGTTCGGGGGTTTTGTTGCTGCCCTGCTTTGGTGGTGGGGTGTGGTGTTTGATTTGTGGATAGTGGTTGCGAGCATCTGAACGCTTGGGGTGCTGTGCGCGGGCCTCTTTTTGGGGGTTTGTGTGTGGTGGCTTGAGTGTTCGTTTGTTAATGCAATTTTTCTGTATTGACTCATTTTTTTGGTTTTGTGTTGTAAGTGTTTAAGGGCGCATGGTGGATGCCTTGGCACTGGGAGCCGATGAAGGACGTGGGAGGCTGCGATATGCCTCGGGGAGCTGCCAACCGAGCGTGGATCCGAGGATGTCCGAATGGGGAAACCCGGCACGAGTGATGTCGTGTCACCTGTATCTGAATACATAGGGTGCAGGGGGGAACGCGGGGAAGTGAAACATCTCAGTACCCGTAGGAAGAGAAAACAAAAGTGATTCCGTGAGTAGTGGCGAGCGAAAGCGGAGGATGGCTAAACCGTGCACATGTGATACCCGGCAGGGGTTGTGTGTGTGGTGTTGTGGGGTTCATTGTTTCCAGATCTGCCGGTCTGGGCTGCAGTGAGAAAAGCTCGTGTTAGTCGAACTGGTTTGGGATGGCCGACCGTAGAGGGTGAGAGTCCCGTAGGTGAAAACATGTGCTCTGTAGTGATGTGTCCCCGAGTAGCAGCGGGCCCGTGGAATCTGCTGTGAATCTGCCGGGACCACCCGGTAAGCCTGAATACTTCCCAGTGACCGATAGCGGATTAGTACCGTGAGGGAATGGTGAAAAGTACCCCGGGAGGGGAGTGAAAGAGTACCTGAAACCGTGTGCCTACAATCCGTCAGAGCCTTCGTTTTGTGCGTGGGGTGATGGCGTGCCTTTTGAAGAATGAGCCTGCGAGTCAGGGACATGTCGCGAGGTTAACCCGGGTGGGGTAGCCGTAGCGAAAGCGAGTCTGAATAGGGCGTATCCATGCAGTTGTGTGTGGTGTAGTGGTGTGTTCTGGACCCGAAGCGGAGTGATCTACCCATGGCCAGGGTGAAGCGACGGTAAGACGTCGTGGAGGCCCGAACCCACTTAGGTTGAAGACTGAGGGGATGAGCTGTGGGTAGGGGTGAAAGGCCAATCAAACTCCGTGATAGCTGGTTCTCCCCGAAATGCATTTAGGTGCAGCGTTGCATGCTTCTTGTTGGAGGTAGAGCTACTGGATGGCCGATGGGCCTCACAAGGTTACTGACGTCAGCCAAACTCCGAATGCCGACAAGTGAGAGTGTGGCAGTGAGACGGCGGGGGATAAGCTCCGTGCGTCGAGAGGGAAACAGCCCAGATCGCCGGCTAAGGCCCCTAAGCGTGTGCTAAGTGGAAAAGGATGTGCAGTCGCGAAGACAACCAGGAGGTTGGCTTAGAAGCAGCCACCCTTGAAAGAGTGCGTAATAGCTCACTGGTCAAGTGATTGTGCGCCGATAATGTAGCGGGGCTCAAGCACACCGCCGAAGCCGCGGCAATCAGACGTTTCGTCTGGTTGGGTAGGGGAGCGTCCTGCATCCGGTGAAGCAGCCGTGTGAACGAGTTGTGGAGGGTGTGGGAGTGAGAATGCAGGCATGAGTAGCGATAAGGCAAGTGAGAACCTTGCCCGCCGAAAGACCAAGGGTTCCTGGGCCAGGCCAGTCCGCCCAGGGTGAGTCGGGACCTAAGGCGAGGCCGACAGGCGTAGTCGATGGACAACGGGTTGATATTCCCGTACCCGTGTGTGAGCGTCCCTGATGAATCACCGGTACTAACCGCCCAAAACCAGGTTCACCGATCCCTTCGGGGTGAGGGTTTCTGGGGCTGCGCGGGACCTTCGGTGGTAGTAGTCAAGCGATGGGGTGACGCAGGAAGGTAGCCGTACCAGTCAGTGGTTGTACTGGGGTAAGCCTGTAGGACGACATCTAGGCAAATCCGGATGTCACATAGTCTGAGAGGTGATGCATAGCCGATTGAGGCGAATTCGGTGATCCTATGCTGCCAAGAAAAGCCTCTAGCGAGTGCGCACACGGCCCGTACCCCAAACCGACACAGGTGGTCAGGTAGAGAATACCAAGGCGTACGAGTGAACTATGGTTAAGGAACTCGGCAAAATGCCCCCGTAACTTCGGGAGAAGGGGGACCCACATGGCGTGATAGGCCTTCGCGGTCTTGAGCGTGAGTGGGTGGCACAAACCAGTGAGAAGCGACTGTTTACTAAAAACACAGGTCCGTGCGAAGTCGCAAGACGATGTATACGGACTGACGCCTGCCCGGTGCTGGAAGGTTAAGAGGACCGGTTAACCCTTCGGGGTGAAGCTGAGAATTTAAGCCCCAGTAAACGGCGGTGGTAACTATAACCATCCTAAGGTAGCGAAATTCCTTGTCGGGTAAGTTCCGACCTGCACGAATGGCGTAACGACTTCTCAACTGTCTCAACCATAGACTCGGCGAAATTGCATTACGAGTAAAGATGCTCGTTACGCGCGGCAGGACGAAAAGACCCCGGGACCTTCACTACAACTTGGTATTGGAGTTCGGTTCGGTTTGTGTAGGATAGGTGGGAGACTGTGAAACCCAGACGCCAGTTTGGGTGGAGTCGTTGTTGAAATACCACTCTGATCGTATTGGGCTTCTAACTTCGAACCGTATATCCGGTTCAGGGACAGTGCCTGGCGGGTAGTTTAACTGGGGCGGTTGCCTCCTAAAATGTAACGGAGGCGCCCAAAGGTTCCCTCAACCTGGACGGCAATCAGGTGTTGAGTGTAAGTGCACAAGGGAGCTTGACTGCGAGACGTACATGTCGAGCAGGGACGAAAGTCGGGACTAGTGATCCGGCACCTCTGAGTGGAAGGGGTGTCGCTCAACGGATAAAAGGTACCCCGGGGATAACAGGCTGATCTTCCCCAAGAGTCCATATCGACGGGATGGTTTGGCACCTCGATGTCGGCTCGTCGCATCCTGGGGCTGGAGCAGGTCCCAAGGGTTGGGCTGTTCGCCCATTAAAGCGGCACGCGAGCTGGGTTTAGAACGTCGTGAGACAGTTCGGTCTCTATCCGCCGCGCGCGTCAGAAGCTTGAGGAAATCTGTCCCTAGTACGAGAGGACCGGGACGGACGAACCTCTGGTACACCAGTTGTCCCACCAGGGGCACCGCTGGATAGCCACGTTCGGACAGGATAACCGCTGAAAGCATCTAAGCGGGAAACCCCCTCCAAGACCAGGCTTCTCACCCATTAAGTGGGATAAGGCCCCCCGCAGACCACGGGATCGATAGACCAGACCTAGAAGCCTAGTAATAGGTGCAGGGAACTGGCACTAACCGGCCGAAAACTTACACACAACCAACACATTGTGTATGCCTCGCAACCACACACCACAAAACACAACACGTGGAATCTTCACCGCGCCCCGCGCGAAAGATACCCACCCCACCACCAAAACACACCACTGATAAAGTGAATAAAGTTACGGCGGTCCATAGCGGCAGGGAAACGCCCGGTCCCATCCCGAACCCGGAAGCTAAGCCTGCCAGCGCCGATGATACTACCCAACACGGGTGGAAAAGTAGGACACCGCCGAACACCCTTTAAGCCCTCGGCCCTCCGACCACAATCGGAGGGCCGAGGCATTTCCATTTCCACGCCATTTCTGCGTTCAGTCGAACAGCGTCGGCACCGCTTTGTGGAATTGCTTCTCCATTCCCAACAGCAGGCGTTTTCTGTCGATACCGCCGCCGTACCCGGTGAGGCTGCCGTTCGCCCCGATCACCCGATGGCAGGGCACGATGATCCCGATCGGATTGTGGCCATTGGCCAGTCCGACGGCACGGGATGCGCCGCCGGCGCCGATCTGGCGCGCGATCTCACCGTAGGACCGCGTCTCTCCGTAGGGAATGGTCAACAACGCCTCCCAGACGCGCCGCTGGAACGCGGTTCCGACCAGATCGATATCGAGGTCGAACGTCGTGAGTTCTCCGGCGAAATACGCGCCCAGTTGGTCGACGGCCTCCGGGAATGCCGCCTCGTCGGCTTCCCAGCCGTGCCGGTCCGGCTCGTAGGTCTGATCGACCATGCGCAGATGCATGAGGCGACCGTCGCGGCCGGCGAGCGTCAAGGGTCCGACCGGGCTGTCGATCGTGCGGAATCGGATCGTCACTGCCCTACCTCCTTCGGGGGCCAATCGTTGACGGGATGGTCGAGTGCGGTCCACAGATGCTGGGTCGCATAGGCCCGCCACGGCCGCCATCGTTCGCTGCGTGTGGTGAGTTCTCGAGGACCGTCGGGCAGGCCGAGATGGCGGGCGGCGGTCACCACGCCGAGATCGGTGACGGGAAACGCGTCCGGGTCGCCGAGCCCGCGCATGGCGATGACCTCCGCGGTCCAGGGGCCGATTCCCGGCAGTTCGGTCAGCTGGCGGCGTGCCTCGTCCCAGTCCGCCCCCGGATCGAGGACGACGGCACCCGAGGCCAACGCATCGATCAGGCCGGTCACGGTCCGCTGCCTGGTGCGCGGGACCGCCAGATGGCCGGGGTCGATGTCGGCGAGCTCGTCGATGGAGGGGAACACGTGCGTCAGACCGCCGTGCGGATCGGTGATCGGCCGGCCGTAGTGAACCGCCAGCCGCGCCGCGTGCGTCCTGGCCGCTTTGAGCGACACCTGCTGGCCGAGGACCACCCGCACGGCCAGCTCGGCCTCGTCGACGGTGCGGGGGATCCGCTGGCCCGGCGCTTTGGTCACCAGCGCCGAGAGGTCCTGGTCGGCGCCGAGCGCGTCCACGACGGCTTCGGGGTCGGCGTCCAGGTCGAGCAGCCGCCGGCATCGGGCGATGGCGCTGGCAAGATCACGGAGGTCGTCGAGGCGCAGAACGCAGGCGACATGGTCGTCACGCGGGGTGAGGCTGACGATGCCGTACCCCCTCGACAGTCGCAGCGTGCGCCGGAAGGCGCCGTCGCGGACTTCTTCGACGCCCGGCACCGCGCTGGCCGCCAGGTGTCCGAACACGCCCTCCGGAGCGAACGGCCGGCGCAACGGCAACCGCAGTGCGAGCGTGCCCGCGCCCGCGGTGGACGGTCCGAACCGGCGGCGCGCCCGCTCGCGCAGGGCGGTCGGCGTCGAGTCGCACGTGGCGCGCACCGTGTCGTTGAACTGCCGGATGCTCGCGAACCCCGCGGCGAACGCGACATCGGAGAACGACAGGTCGGTGGTCTCGATGAGCACCCGCGCCGTCTGGGCCCGCTGCGCCCGCGCCAGGGCCAACGGGTTGGCGCCGACCTCCGCCTGCAGGATGCGCTGCACCTGTCGCGTCGTGTAGCCGAGGCGCTCGGCGAGGCCCGTGACCCCGTCACGATCGACCGTGCCGTCGGCGATCAGACGCATCGCCCTGGCGGCCACATCGCCCCGGACGTTCCACTCGGGGGAGCCGGGTGAGGCGTCGGGTCGGCACCGCTTACAGGCGCGGAACCCGGCCGCCTGCGCGGCGGCCGCTGTCGGATAGAAGCGTACGTTGCGCGCGAACGGCGGGCGGACCGGACAGCTGGGACGGCAATAGATCCCGGTGGTCAGCACGGCCGTGACGAACCAGCCGTCGAACCGGGCGTCCTTGGACTGCACGGCCCGGTAGCAGCGGTCGAAATCGTCGTACACGCTTAGAGACTTACACGCGGCCACCGACATCACTGGCGGAAATCCGACATGGTCGTGGACGGGGTGTCGCGCACGGTCCGATAACGATTCGAATCCTGTTGTGTTGCGGGCCCGCCCGCCGGCCGGTCCCGTCCTGCCACCGCCACTATGGTCACGACGTGCATCGGCGAGAGGCCCTCAAGATACCGCTGTACCTGGCAGCAGCCGCGGCACTGACCAAGGTGCCTCTCGCCTCGGCGCAGGCGGCCCGCTGGTCGGCCGACCGTGCCAATGCCTGGTATGCCCAACAGGGATGGCTGCTCGGCGCCAACTACGTGACCTCCAACGCCGTGAACCAGTTGGAGATGTTCCAGGCGGAGACATTCGATCCACGTCGCATCGACGGTGAGCTCAGCGTGGCCAAACGCATCGGGATGAACACCATGCGGGTGTTCCTCCACGATCAGTTGTGGGCGGCCGACCGGGCCGGCTTCAGCCGTCGGCTCTCACAGTTCGTCGCCATCGCGGCGAGCCATCGCATCAGGCCGCTGTTCGTTCTGTTCGACTCGTGCTGGGACCCGCTGCCGCGTGCCGGCCGTCAGCGTGCGCCGGTACCGGGTGTGCACAACTCCGGTTGGGTGCAGAGCCCGGGTGCACATCGTCTGCAGGATCCGGCCTACACCCGCGTGCTGCAGAGCTACGTCACCGGCGTGGTCGGCCTGTTCCGCAACGATCCGCGCGTCCTCGGGTGGGACGTGTGGAACGAGCCGGACAACCCCGCGAAGGACTACCGCAAGGTCGAACACGCGGACAAACAGAAGCTGGTCGCCGCCTTCCTCCCGCACGTGTTCCAGTGGGCGCGTGCCGTCGGTCCCATTCAGCCGTTGACCAGTGGCGTCTGGCAGGGACACTGGCGAGATCCCGAAAGCCGCAGCACGATATGCAGCCTGCAGCTCGAGCACTCCGACGTCATCAGCTTCCACAGCTACGGAGATCCCGACGAGTTCGAGGCCCGCATCGACGAACTCACGCCGCTCGGTCGACCGATTCTGTGCACCGAGTACCTGGCACGCAATCTGGGCAGCACCGTCCAGGGGATCCTCCCCGTCGCCAAACGACGCAACGTCGGCGCCTACAACTGGGGCTTCGTCGCCGGGCGGACCCAGACGTACCTGCCGTGGGATTCGTGGAAGGAACCCGCCACGGAGCTTCCCGAGACGTGGTTCAGCGATCTGATCCACCCGGACGGGCGGGCGCATGACGACGAAGAGATCCGCGCGATCCGCCAGCTCGCTGCAACACCGCCCGGTACCTGACGCGGGCCGCCTCTTGACAACCTACAACCATTTGGTTGTAGGTTGTCGGTGTGACCGTGCTCGACGAGGAGCGGGCCGACGCCCTGTTCCATGCGCTCGCCGACCGCACCCGGCGTGACATCCTGCGCCGCGTCCTGGCCGGGGAGCACTCGGTCACCGCGCTCGCGCTGAAGTACGACGTGAGTTTCGCCGCCGTCCAGAAGCACGTCGCCGTGCTGGAGAGGGCCGGCCTGGTGACAAAGCGGCGCCACGGCCGTGAGCAGTTGGCCAGCGGCGACGTGGCGGCGGTGCGCTCGGTGGCGGCGATGCTGTCGGACCTCGAACGGATCTGGCGCGGGCGTGTCGCCCGTATCGACGACCTCATCGCAACCGATTCGCCCAAGGAGGACCGACCATGCCCGTGACCGACGTCCAGCACGACATCGACAACCTCACGCTGACCATCACGGCGGACTTCGCCGCACCGGTGGAGCGGATCTGGGAGATCTACGCCGACCCCCGTCAGCTGGAGAAGATCTGGGGGCCGCCCACCTATCCCGCGACCGTGGTCGATCACGACCTCACCCCCGGCGGGCGCGTCACGTACTTCATGACCGGCCCGCAGGGCGACAAGCACGCCGGATACTGGCACATCACGGCCGTCGACGAGCCCAGGAGCTTCTCGTTCGACGACGGCTTCGCCGACGAGGACTTCACCCCGAATCCGGACCTGCCGGTCTCCAAGAACGTCTTCACGTTCACCGAACACGACGGCGGCACCCGCGCGACCTACGTGAGCACCTACGCCTCCGCCGAAGCGTTGCAGCAGGTGCTGGACATGGGTGTGGTCGAAGGCGCATCGTCGGCGATCAACCAGATCGACGACCTGCTGGTCTGACGGGGAGTTCCCTAGACTCGTCGTCATGAGTGGCGGTAGCGGACAGGCGGTTTCGGAAGGCCTGCTGAAGATCGAGGACTGCCTCGACGCCGACGGCAACATCGTCCTGCCGCACGGTGTGACGCTGATCTCGCTGATCGACCGCAACATCGCCAACGTCGGCGACACCGTGGCCTACCGCTACCTCGATCACACCGGTGACGACGCGGTGCACGCCGTCGAACTGACCTGGACCGAACTCGGTGTGCGGTTGCGGGCCGTCGCCGCGCGGCTGCAGCAGCTCACCTCGCCGGGTGATCGCGTCGCGATCCTCGCCCCGCAAGGCCTCGAGTACGTCACGGGTTTCTTCGCCGCGATCAAGGCGGGCGCCATCGCGGTGCCGCTGTTCGCGCCGGAACTGCAGGGCCACGCCGAGCGGCTGCACACCGCACTCGACGACTCCCGGCCGGCGGTGGTGCTGACCACCGCCGCGGCCGCGGGCGCGGTCGAGGACTTCCTCGACGAACTCGTCGACCTGCCGAGGCCGCAGGTCCTGCTCGTCGAGGAGATCCCCGATGCCGAGGGAGAGTCCTTCGAAGACAGGCCCATTCACGTCGACGACGTCTCCCACCTGCAGTACACCTCCGGGGCGACCCGGCAACCGGTCGGCGTCGAGATCACCCACCGCGCGGTCGGCACCAACCTGCTGCAGATGATCCTGTCGATCGACCTGCTGGACCGAAACACCCACGGCGTCAGCTGGTTACCGCTCTTCCACGACATGGGCCTTTCGATGATCGGCTTCCCCGCCGTCTACGGCGGGCACTCCACGCTGATGTCGCCGACGGCGTTCCTGCGCCGCCCGCAGCGCTGGATCCGCGCGCTCGCCGAAGGGTCCCGCGAGGGCCGTGTCGTGACCGCCGCACCCAACTTCGCCTATGAATGGACCGCCCAGCGGGGGCTGCCCGATCCGGGGGAGGATGTCGACCTGGCCAACGTGGTCCTCATCATCGGCTCGGAACCGGTGAGCATCGAGGCCATCGACACGTTCACCACCGCGTTCGCCCCGTACGGGCTGCCTGCCACGGCGTTCAAACCGTCCTACGGGATCGCCGAGGCCACGCTGTTCGTCTCGACCATCGCCCCCGACGCGCGGGCCTCGGTGCTGTACCTCGACCGGGAAGGGCTGGCGGCCGGGCGGGCGGTGCCGATCGGCGCGGATGCGAAAGGTGCTGTGGCGCAGGTGTCGTGCGGTCAGGTCGCCCGGAGCCAATGGGCCGTGATCGTCGACCCCGACACCGCCGAGGAACTGCCCGACGGGTTCGTCGGTGAGATCTGGCTGCACGGCGACAACGTCGGCCGTGGCTACTGGGGCCGGCCCGACGACAGCCGCGTGACGTTCGGCGCCGCGCTGCGCTCACGGCTCGGCTCTGCCGGGCACGCCGACGGGGTGCCCGCGGACGCGCACTGGTTGCGGACCGGCGACCTCGGCACCTACCTCGACGGCGAGCTGTACGTCACGGGCCGGCTGGCCGACCTGATCGTCGTCGACGGCCGCCGGCACTACCCGCAGGACATCGAATCGACGGTGGCCGCGGCCTCACCGCTGGTGCGGCGTGGCCACGCCGTCGCGTTCACCGTGCCCGACCAGCAGGTGGTGATCATCGCCGAGCGGGCGTCGGGGACCCGCCGCGCCGATCCCGCACCGGCGATCGACGCGATCCGGACCGCGGTGTCCGACCGGCACGGTGTGGACGTCTCCGACGTGCGGTTCGTGCCCGCCGGCGCGATCCCGCGCACCACCAGCGGCAAGCTGGCGCGCCAGGCGTGCCGTGCCGAGTACCTCGACCGAACCCTGCGCGGGATGTAAGGGGTCAGGCCAGCAGGGCCAGCCGCGTCGGCTCGTCGTGGCCGCGCAGCGTCACCTCGTCGCCCAGTGTCCAGTGCGCGCGTTCGGCGTCGGTCGCGTTGTCGACGGCGTCGGACGAGGCGACCAGCCGGTTGGGCACCGACTTGGCGAGCTCGCACAGCCGGGCGGCCTCGTTGACCGGTTCACCGATGACGGTGTACTCGAACCGTTCCTTGGCCCCGACGTTGCCCGCCACCACCGTGCCTGCGGCCACCCCGATGCCCGCCTGGCACTCGGGCACCTCGTCGGCCAGTCGCGCCTGGATCGCCCTGGCCGCCGACAGCGCCTCGTCCTCGGCGTTGTCGAGGGCCACCGGCGCGCCGAACACGGCCAGCACGGCATCGCCTTCGAATTTGTTCACCAGGCCGTGGTGACGGTCCACCTCGTCGACGATGACCGCGAAGAACCGATTCAGCAGCTCGACGATCTCGGCGGCGGGGCGGCTGGTGACCATCTGCGTCGATCCGATGATGTCGACGAACACCACCGCGGCGTGGCGTTCCTCGCCGCCCAGCTCGATCTGCTGCTTCTCGGCCGCCAGCGCGACTTCCCGGCCGACGTGGCGGCCGAACAGGTCGCGCACCCGTTCCCGTTCGCGCAGCCCCTCGACCATCTTGTTGAAACCGCGCTGCAGCTCGCCGAGCTCGGTGCCGTCGAAAACAACCAGCTGACAATCGAAGTCGCCGCGCTCGACGTTCTTCAGTGCGGCCCGCACCACCCGCACCGGCGTCGCGGTCAGCCAGGACAACAGCCACATCAGGATCAGCCCGAACATCAGGGCCACCACCGCGATGATCATCACGGCGACGCCGAACTGCGTGGCGCTCAGGTTCTGCATCGACAGCGAGAACAGGGCGAGCAGCAGGATCCCCAGTACGGGCACACCCGAGCTGAGCAGCCAGACCGTCATGGTGCGGCCCATGACGCCGTGAGCGAACCGGCGCGGTGGGCGGCCGGCTTCGAGCGCCTGGGCGGCGATCGGCCGCAGCGAGAACTCGGTGATGAGGTAGCAGGCGGTGGCGACCACGATGCCGGGAAAACCCACGGCGAACAGGAAGCGGGGGATGAAGGCGGAGTTCTGCAGGCCGTAGAGGACGGTCAGGAGGGCGGTGCCGACGCCCCAGAACAACAGCAGCATCTTGGCCACCTGCCACGGCGCCCGGAAGACGTTGTACTGATCGGTGCGGGTCGGGGTGCGCTCCTCGATGGCCCACCGCAGCGTGCGGACGGTGTGCGAGGTGATCCACGCCGTCCCGAAGAGCAGCGCCACCAGCATGTAGGCGGGGACCACACCCCAGGTCAACCACGCGGGTGCGTCGGAGAAGACGCTGGGCACGGGGATGGCCACGGCGTTGAGGAGCAGCGACACCCCGATCCCCAGCACATTGGTGAACAGGATGAAGAACGTGAGGATGACCTGGATGCGAATTCGCCGACGCCGCTGATTCTCCTCGGGTTTGCCCAGCAGCCAGGAGCCGTACTCGGGAGTGTCCGGCAGCCGCCCGCTCTGCCTGGTCACCTTCTCCAGGAGTAGGCCCAGTCGCTGTGGAACGCTCTTCTTGGCGGTTGTCGACGCGTCCATTGTGTCGCCAGCCTAATTTGCGCGCGTCCGCAGACCCTAATGTTGTGCGGGTGCGTCTCGTCATCGCCCAGTGCACGGTCGACTACATCGGCCGATTGACCGCCCACCTGCCCTCCGCGCGCCGACTGCTGCTGATCAAAGCCGACGGTTCGGTCAGCGTGCACGCCGACGACCGGGCCTACAAACCACTGAACTGGATGAGCCCGCCGTGTCGTCTCACCGAGGAGGCCGGTGACCCGCACCCGGTGTGGGTGGTGGAGAACAAGGCCGGAGAACAGCTGCGGATCACGGTCGAGGAGGTGGAGCACGACTCCAGCCACGACCTGGGGATCGATCCCGGGCTGGTGAAGGACGGCGTCGAGGCCCATCTGCAGAAACTGCTGGCCGAGCACGTCGAGCTGCTGGGCGCCGGGTACACGCTGGTGCGCCGCGAGTACATGACCGCGATCGGGCCGGTGGACCTGCTCTGCCGCGACGAGGCCGGACGCTCGGTGGCGGTCGAGATCAAGCGCCGCGGGGAGATCGACGGCGTCGAACAGCTCACCCGCTACCTCGAACTGCTCAACCGCGACACGCTGCTGGCGCCCGTGACCGGGGTGTTCGCCGCCCAGCAGATCAAACCGCAGGCGCGCACGCTGGCCACCGACCGCGGGATTCGTTGCCTGATACTCGATTACGACCGGATGCGCGGTATGGACAGCGACGAGTACCGGCTGTTCTGACGCCCTAGACTGCCGCTATGCCCAGACGCCGTCCCCCGCCGCGGCGGACGCGTCCGCTGCCGCCGGTGTTCGACCACAGGCGCGTCGAGCCGGGTCCCGACGGATACGACTACGAGGTGCGACCGGTCGCCGGATCCCGCGCCACCAAGACCTACCGCTGCCCGGGTTGCGATCACGAGATCCGACCCGGCACTGCACATCTCCTGGTCTGGCCGGCCGGTGCGGGGGAGGCGGCGGTCGACGACCGCCGGCATTGGCACACACCGTGCTGGACGCACCGGGCCACGCGGGGCCCGACGCGCAGATGGTCCTGACGGAGCCGGAGTCAGTGTTCGGCGTCGGCCGCCGGCTCGACGAGTTCGATGAGCACGCCGCCGCCGTCCTTGGGATGGATGAAGTTGATGCGCGAGTTGGAGGTGCCGCGACGGGGCGCGTCGTAGAGCAGCCGGACTCCCTGTTCGCGCAATCGCTCGCTGAGCGCGTCGATGTCGCTGGTGCGGTAGGCCAGCTGCTGCAGGCCGGGGCCGCGCTTGTCGAGGAATTTCGCGATGGTCGAGGAGTCGTCGATCGGCGCCATCAACTGCACCTGGGAGCTGCCGACCGGGGCGCCCCGCACCGAGAGCATGGCCTCACGGATGCCCTGCTCCTCGTTGACCTCTTCGTGCAGCACGATCATGCCGAGGTGGTCGTGGTACCACCTGATTGCTTCGTCCAGATCCGGGACCGCGATCCCGACGTGATCGATCGCGGTCACCAGGGCGGTGGCCAGTACTGGACGGGCGTCAATTTGCTCGGCAGTCATATCGCAAAGGTAACCTAACGGCATCGGTTCCGAACACCTCAGGTCACGTGTATAGCCTCATCGGAGCCGCCCGAAACCCCCTTGGAGGTAGTGATGACGACGTCGGTGATCGTTGCTGGAGCCCGTACGCCGGTGGGCAAGCTGATGGGTTCGCTGAAGGACTTCTCCGGCAGCGATCTGGGCGCCATCGCGATCAAGGCCGCCCTCGAGAAGGCCGGTGTGGCGCCGTCGGCGGTCGAATACGTGATCATGGGCCAGGTGCTGACCGCCGGGGCCGGGCAGATGCCGGCCCGCCAGTCGGCCGTCGCCGCGGGCATCCCGTGGGACGTGCCCGCGCTGACCATCAACAAGATGTGCCTTTCGGGTATCGATGCGATCGCGCTGGCGGATCAGTTGATCCGTGCGGGTGAGTTCGACGTGGTGGTGGCCGGCGGCCAGGAGTCGATGAGTCAGGCGCCGCACCTGCTGATGAACAGCCGCTCGGGCTACAAGTACGGCGATGTGACCGCGGTCGACCACATGGCCTACGACGGCCTGCACGACGTCTTCACCGATCAGCCGATGGGCGCGCTGACCGAACAGCGCAACGACGTCGACCAGTTCACCCGCGCCCAGCAGGACGAGTACGCCGCGCAGTCGCATCAGCGGGCCGCCGCGGCGTGGAAGGACGGGGTGTTCGCCGACGAGGTGGTGCCGGTGTCGATCCCGCAGCGCAAGGGTGATCCGCTGGAGTTCGCCGAGGACGAGGGCATCCGCGCCAACACCACCGCCGAGTCGCTGGCTGGTCTGAAGCCGGCGTTCCGCAAGGACGGCACGATCACCGCCGGTTCGGCCAGCCAGATCTCCGACGGCGCCTGCGCGGTCGTGGTCATGAACAAGGCCAAGGCCGAGGAACTCGGGTTGACCTGGCTGGCCGAGATCGGCGCCCACGGCGTGGTCGCCGGCCCCGATTCGACGTTGCAGAGCCAGCCGGCGAACGCCGTCAAGAAGGCGATCGCCAGGGAGGGCATCACCGTAGACCAGCTCGACGTGATCGAACTCAACGAGGCGTTCGCCGCGGTCGCGTTGGCGTCCACCCAGGAGCTCGGCGTCGACCCCGACAAGGTGAACCCCAACGGCGGGGCCATCGCGATCGGCCATCCGATCGGCATGTCCGGCGCCCGGATCACGCTGCACGCGGCGCTCGAACTGGCACGCAAGGGCTCCGGCTACGCGGTCGCCGCGCTGTGCGGTGCCGGCGGCCAGGGCGATGCGTTGATCCTGCGGCGCCCCTGAGCCTTCTACGACGGCTTGTAGTAATCGAGCCGCGGTTAGGGCACAATGGCGGCCATGTCTGGCGCTTTCGATCTGCGTAGCTCTGTCGGGTGGCTCCGGCTCGTCGGCCTGCTCGAGGCCGTCAGCTGGGTGGGCCTGTTGCTGGGGATGTACTTCAAGTACCTCGGCAGCCCCCGCACCGAGATCGGGGTCAAGGTGTTCGGGCCCGTGCACGGAGGCGTGTTCGTCGCCTTCCTCGTGGCGGCCCTCGTGGCCGGCCTCGCCCTGAAGTGGGGTGCGGTCACGTGCTTGCTGGCGTTGTTGGCCAGCATCGTGCCGCTGGGCACTGTGATCTTCCTCATATGGGCGGAGCGCACCGGTCGGATGGGCGGCACCGCGGCGGTCTCGACCGCCGGTCGGCCGGGCCGCCCGGCACCCGAAACGACGTGACAGACTTGCAGGCGTGACACGTCCACGACCTTCCATCGGGCCGGCACTGGCCGGTGCGGTTGATCTGTCCGCGCTCAAGCAACGCCCCGCCGCCGAGTCGTCGGCGTCCGGAACCGGCGGCCCCGGCGGTGTCGAGATCACCGAGGCCAACCTCGAAGCCGAGGTGCTGATCCGGTCCAGTCAGATTCCCGTCGTCGTGCTGCTGTGGTCGCCGCGCAGCGACTCCAGCGTCGCCCTGGGGCAGGTCCTCGCCGACTTGGCGAACGCCGACGCGGGCAAGTGGTCGTTGGCGACCGTCAACGTCGACACCACCCCGCGGGTGGCGCAGATGTTCGGCGTGCAGGCGGTGCCGACGGTCGTCGCACTGGCTGCGGGCCAACCGATCTCGAGTTTCCAGGGCCCCCAGCCCGCCGACCAGCTGCGGCGCTGGGTCGACTCCCTGCTCGACGCGACCGCGGGCAAGCTCTCCGGTTCGGGCGATCCGGAACAGCCCGAACAGGTCGACCCCGAGGTCGCGCAGGCGCGCGCAGCGCTGGACGCCGGTGACTTCGACGCCGCGCTGAACGCCTACCAGGCGATCCTCGACGCCCAGCCCAATCACGCCGAGGCCAAGGGTGCGGTGCGGCAGATCGTGTTCCTGCAGCGCGCGACGACGCAGCGTCCGGACGCGGTGAGCGTCGCCGACGCCGCCCCCGACGACGTCGAGGCCGCGTTCGCCGCCGCCGACGTCGAGATCCTGCAGCAGCAGGTCGAGGCCGCCTTCGACCGGCTCATCGCGCTGGTCAAGCGCACCGCCGGCGACGATCGCACGAAGGCGCGCACACGTCTGATCGAGCTGTTCGACCTCTTCGATCCGGCCGACCCCGAGGTCATCGCCGGCCGGCGCAAGCTGGCCAACGCCCTGTACTGACGCCGTTGACCCTGCGCACCGGGCACGGAGTGCGAGTGCGCTCCGCCCTGTGCGCAGAGTCGCGGGTCCTAGGACAGCGGCGGGTCGGTGGCCGGCTCCTGCTCGACCGGCGCGTCGGCGGGCACGTATTCGAACCACAGCGCCGACAGCGGCGGCAACACCATCACCGCCGAGGCGGGCCTACCGTGCCATGGCTCGTCGGTGGCCTGCACCGCCCCGTAGTTGCCGATGCCCGCACCGTTGTAGTCGGTGGCGTCGGTGTTGAGCACCTCACGCCACGTTCCGGCGTGCGGCAAGCCGAGCCGGTACTGGCTGTGCTCGGCGCCGGAGAAGTTGAACACGCACGCCAGCACCGACCCGTCGTCGCCGTAGCGCAGGAAGCTCAGCACGTTGTTGGACGAATCGTTGGCGTCGATCCACGAATACCCCTCGGGACTCGTGTCGCGTGACCACAGCGCCCGGTGACCGGCGTAGATGCGGTTCATGTCCGAGACCATCCGCAGGATGCCGCTCGAGTAGCTGTGTTCGTCGAGCTGGTACCAGTCGACGCCGCGCTCCTCGGACCACTCCGCGCGCTGGCCGAACTCCTGGCCCTGGAACAAAAGCTGTTTGCCGGGGTGCGCCCACTGGTAGGCGAGCAGCTGACGGACGCCGGCGGCCTTGCGGTGGTCGTCGCCGGGCATCCGGCCCCACAGCGTGCCCTTGCCGTGCACCACCTCGTCGTGGCTGATGGGCAGCACGTAGTTCTCGCTGAACGCGTAGAGCATCGAGAACGTCATCTCGTGGTGGTGGTAGCTGCGGTGGATCGGGTCGCGGCTGATGAACGCCAGCGTGTCGTTCATCCAGCCCATGTTCCACTTCATCGAGAAGCCCAGCCCGCCCAGATTCGTGGGACGGGTGACGCCCGGCCACGATGTCGACTCCTCGGCGATCGTGACGATGCCCGGGCTCGCCTTGTGCACCGTGGCGTTCATCTCCTGCAGGAACTGCACCGCCTCGAGGTTCTCCCGGCCACCGTAGATGTTCGGCGTCCAGCCGCCTTCGGGGCGCGAGTAGTCGAGGTAGAGCATCGAGGCGACGGCGTCGACACGCAGGCCGTCGACGTGGAACTCCTGCAACCAGTACAGCGCGTTGGCGACCAGGAAGTTGCGCACCTCGGAGCGGCCGAAGTCGAAAACGTAGGTGCCCCAGTCCAATTGCTCGCCACGGCGGGGGTCGGCGTGTTCGTAGAGCGGGGTGCCGTCGAACCGGCCCAGCGCCCAGGCGTCCTTCGGGAAGTGCGCGGGCACCCAGTCCACGATCACGCCGATGCCGGCCTGGTGCAGCCGGTCGACGAGGTAGCGGAAATCGTCGGGCGTGCCCAAGCGGGAGGTCGGCGCGTAGTACGACGTGACCTGGTAGCCCCACGACCCGCCGAACGGGTGCTCGGCCACCGGCAGCATCTCCACGTGGGTGAACCCGTGTTCGAGCACGTACTCGGTCAACTGGTCGGCCAGTTCGCGGTAGGACAGCCCCGGCCGCCACGACATCAGGTGCACCTCGAGGGTGCTCATCGGCTCGAAGACCGGATTCTGCGCGGCGCGGCGGGCCATCCACTCGTCGTCGGCCCAGGTGTACTCGCTCTTGGTCACCCGCGACGCGGTCTGCGGCGGCACCTCGGTGGCGAACGCCATCGGGTCGGCCCGCTCGCTCACCACCCCGTCGGCACCGTGGATGCGGAACTTGTACAGTCCGTCGACCGGGAAGCCCGGCCAGAACAGCTCCCACACACCGGTCGAGCCGAGTACGCGCAGCTGCGCCTCGTTGCCCTCCCAGTGGTTGAAGTCGCCGATCAGCTGGACGCCCTTGGCGTTCGGCGCCCACACCGCGAACGACACGCCCTCGACCACCCCGTCGGGGGTGGTGAAGCTGCGCGGATGTGCACCCAGTACCTCCCACAGTCGCTCGTGGCGGCCCTCGGCGAACAGGTGCAGGTCCATCTCACCGAGGGTGGGCAGGAACCGGTAGGCGTCGGCGGTGCGGTGCACGTACGGCTGGTCGCCGCCGTGGTCGTAGCTCACCTCGAGCCGGTAGTCGATCAGCCCGGTGAACGGCAGCGTCACCGCGAACAGGCCGGCCTCCAGATGGGTGAAGACGTGACGCTCGCCGCCGACGACCGCGGCCACCTCCGTCGCGTGCGGCCGGTAGGCGCGGATCACGGTGTGGTCGTCGTACTCGTGGGCACCGAGGATCGAATGCGGGTCGTGGTGCTCACCGGCGAGCAACCGGTTCAGGTCGGCGGTGTGCGGCCGCAGGTGCGGGCTGGTGATGTCGGTGATGTGCGTGGTGTCGTTGGTCGTCTTGGCCATGCGTGTAATCACTCCCTACGCAGTAGGTTGAGTCGTTGGTCGGCGGGCACCTGGGGCATGTTCAACACGTGCGCCACCGCGCGGGCGGGTTCGATGCGCACGTAGTTCGACTGACCCCACTGGTATTCCTCCCCGGTGATCTCGTCGCGCACCCAGAACCTGTCGTAAGGCTCCATTCCCAATGCGCCCATGTCCAACCACAATGTGGCCTCCTCGGGCCCGAATGGGTTGAGCGTCACGACGACGAGCACCTGGTCACCGGTGGTCGGGTCGAACTTGCTGTAGGCCAGGATCGCGTCGTTGTCGGGGTAGTGGAACGTGATGGTGCGCAGCTCGTGCAGCGCCGGATGCACCCGGCGGATCTCGTTGAGCCGCGTGATGAACGGCTCCAGCGATTCCCCGTCGGCGAGGGCGGCGTCGAAGTCGCGCGGCCGCAGCTCGTACTTCTCCGAGTTCAGGTACTCCTCGCTGCCTTCGCGCACCGGCCGGTGCTCGAAGAGTTCGTAGCCGGAGTACACACCCCAGATCGAGCTCATCGTCGACGCCAGCACCGCGCGGATCGCGAACATGCCCGGTCCGCCGTGCTGCAGGCTCTCGTGGAGGATGTCGGGCGTGTTGACGAACAGGTTGGGACGCGCGTAGTCGGCGTGTTCGGCGATCTGCTGCCCGAATTCGGTCAGCTCCTGCTTCGAGGTGCGCCAGGTGAAGTACGTGTACGACTGCGTGTAGCCGAGTTTGGCCAATCCGTACAGCCGCGCCGGCCGGGTGAACGCCTCGGCGAGGAACAGCACGTCGGGATCGGTGTTCTTGATCTCGCCGATCAGCCACGCCCAGAAGTTGGGCGGTTTGGTGTGCGGATTGTCGACGCGAAAGACCTTGACCCCGTGCGAGATCCAGAACCGCACCACCCGCAGCACTTCCATGTACAGCCCGGCCGGGTCGTTGTCGAAGTTCAGCGGATAGATGTCCTGGTACTTCTTGGGCGGGTTCTCCGCGTAGGCGATGGTGCCGTCGGGCAGCACGGTGAACCACTCCGGGTGCTCGCGCGCCCACGGATGGTCCGGTGCGCACTGCAGCGCCAGGTCGAGCGCCACCTCGAGGCCTTCGTCGCGTGCCGCCGCGACGAACTCGTCGAAGTCGTCGATCGTGCCGAGTTCGGGGTGCACGGCGTCGTGCCCGCCCTCGTCGCTGCCGATCGCCCACGGGGAGCCGACGTCGTTGGGTCCGGCGGTCACGCTGTTGTTGGGACCCTTGCGGTGCACCTTGCCGATCGGATGGATCGGCGGCAGGTACACCACGTCGAACCCCATGCGGGCGATGCGGGGCAGCGCCTTGGTGGCGGTGGCGAACGTGCCGTGCACCGGGTTGCCGTGGCTGTCCCAGCCGCCGGTGGACCGCGGGAAGAACTCGTACCACGAGCCGAAGCGGGCCAGCGGACGGTCCACCCAGACCCCGTATTGCTCACCGCGCGTGACCAATTCGCGCAACGGGTACTGCTCGAGCAGGGCCGAGACGTCGGCGGCCAGCGCCGCACCCGCCCGGTAGAACGGGTCACCCGGCTCGCGCAGCCGCTCGGCCGCCTCGATCAGCGGATAGCGGTCCTGACGGGGGACCCCGGTGGCGGCCCGCTCCAGCAGGCGGGCACCGACCAGCAGATCGTTGTTCAGCTCCGATTCGCTCTGCCCGGCGTCGAGTTTGGCGGTCACGTTGTGGCGCCACGTCGCGATCGGGTCACCCCAGCCGTCGACGCGGTAGGTCCACAACCCGACCGCGTCGGGAACGAACTGACCGTGGAAGACGTCCGGCGTGCGGCCCTGGCTCATCGGCAGCGCCTGCGGTTTGATGCGCGGCGACGGCGCGACGACCTCCTCGATCGGCACGGCCTCCGGCGGCTGACGGGTGGCGGTCACCCGGCCCACCGGGGCCTCCCCGAGTTCGGGATACGTCGTGCCGTGATAGCGCACCACCAGCGTCGCGGAGACGGCGTCGTGGCCCTCCCGCCACACCGTGGCGCGCACCGGCACCACCTCACCCACCACCGCTTTGGCCGGGTACCTACCGCCGGACACCACGGGCGCGACGTCATCGATTCCGATACGGCCGGCCACCACCACTCCTTACCAAAATCGGCGCGACCACCAGCATCGTCGGTGTGGCCACTGTGTCGGTTATGTGTCGGTTGGTTCTCGATAGACCTTCTCCGCGGCCCTATACCCACCGTAGTGCGCGACCCAACCCGAAGCAGGTCACGGAATCGGGGAGACGCTGCGGCGCGCGCAGAAGTCAGTAAGGTAAAGCCACGTGAAAGCGCTGCGTAGGTTCACCGTCCGAGCCCACCTTCCCGATCGGCTTGCCGCGCTCGAGCGGCTGTCGATCAACCTGCGCTGGTCGTGGGACAAACCGACCCAGGACCTGTTCGCCGACATCGACCCGAAACTGTGGCAGCAGATCGGCTGCGATCCGGTGGCGCTGCTCGGCGGCGTCAAACCCGCGCGCCTCGACGAGCTCGCCCACGACGAGTCGTTCGTGCGCCGTCTCGACGAACTGGCCGCCGATCTCGACGACTACCTGAGCCGGCCGCTGTGGTATCAGCAGCGGCTCGAACAGGGTGAGGTGCTGCCCAACGGCATCGCGTACTTCTCGATGGAGTTCGGCGTGGCCGAGGTGCTGCCGAACTACTCCGGCGGTCTCGGCATCCTCGCCGGCGATCATCTGAAATCCGCATCCGACCTGGGCCTGCCGCTGATCGCGGTCGGCCTGTACTACCGCTCCGGGTACTTTCGCCAGTCGCTGACGAGCGACGGCTGGCAGCACGAGAACTATCCGTCGCTGGATCCGCAGGGGTTGCCGTTGCGGCTGCTGACCGACGCCGACGACAACCAGGTCCTCGTCGAACTCGCGATGCCCGACGGCGCCTCGCTGCGCGCCCGGATCTGGATCGCCCAGGTGGGGCGGATCCCTTTGCTGCTGCTCGACTCCGACATCCCCGAGAACGACCACGAACTGCGCGGCGTCACCGACCGCCTCTACGGCGGCGACCAGGAGCACCGGATCAAACAGGAGATCCTCGCCGGGATCGGCGGCGTCCGGGCGATCCGGGCGTTCACCGAGATCGAAGGTCTGCCCGCGCCCGAGGTGTTCCACATGAACGAGGGCCACGCCGGATTCCTCGGCGTCGAGCGCATCCGTGAATTGATCGATACCGGAGTGGATTTCGACACCGCCCTCACCGTCGTGCGGGCCTCGACCGTGTTCACCACGCACACGCCGGTGCCCGCCGGGATCGACCGGTTCCCGGTCGAGATGATCCAGCGCTACTTCGGTGCGCCAGCGGGCAGCGCGTCGGAGCCGACCGCGCAGCTTCTTCCCGGGGTGCCGCTGGAGCGGATCATCGGCTTCGGCGCCGAGGACGACCCGTCGAAGTTCAACATGGCCCACATGGGTTTGCGGTTGGCGCAGCGCGCCAACGGAGTGTCGCTGCTGCATGGCCGGGTCAGCCGGGAGATGTTCAACGACCTGTGGCCGGGCTTCGACCCCGGGGAGGTGCCGATCGGCTCGATCACCAACGGCGTCCACGCGCCGACGTGGGCGGCGCCGCAGTGGCTCGAACTCGGCCGTGAACTGCTGGGCAGCCAGGACCTGGGCCTGCTGCGGGAATCCGATACCTGGGAGCGCCTCAAGGAGGTCGACCCGGGTCACCTGTGGTGGATCCGCTCGCAGCTGCGCCGGGCCCTGGTCGAGGACGTCCGGGCGCGGTTGCGCCGGTCGTGGTTGGAGCGCGGTGCGGCCGACGCCGAATTGGGTTGGATCGCAAACGCTTTCGATCCCGACGTGCTGACCATCGGCTTCGCCCGGCGGGTACCCACCTACAAGCGGCTGACGCTCATGCTGCGCGACCCCGCCCGGCTGGAGAAGCTGCTGCTCGACAAGGACCGGCCGGTGCAGCTGATCGTCGCCGGCAAGTCGCACCCCGCCGACGACGGCGGTAAGGCGCTGATCCAGCAGGTCGTGCGGTTCGCCGACCGGCCCGAGGTGCGCCACCGCATCGCGTTCCTCCCGGACTATGACATGTCGATGGCGCGCCAGCTGTACTACGGCTGCGACGTGTGGCTGAACAATCCGCTGCGGCCGCTCGAGGCATGCGGCACCTCCGGGATGAAGAGCGCGCTCAACGGCGGGCTGAACCTGTCGATCCGCGACGGGTGGTGGGACGAGTGGTTCGACGGCGAGAACGGGTGGGAGATCCCGACCGCCGACGGTCTGGCCGACGAGGCCCGCCGCGACGACCTGGAGGCCGCCGCCCTCTACGACCTGGTCGAGAAGTCGGTGGCGCCGCGGTTCTACGAGCGCGACGAGCACGGCATTCCGCTGCGCTGGGTGGAGATGGTGCGCCACACGCTGCGGGTGCTCGGCCCGAAGGTGCTGGCTTCGCGAATGGTGCGCGACTACACCGAGAAGTACTACGCGCCGGCTGCCCGCTCACTGCGGCGCACCGTCGAGGACGTCGACGGTGTCGCGTTCGGCGCGGCCAGTGCGCTGGCCGACTACCGGCGCCGGGTGCAGGACGCCTGGCCCGATGTGGCGGTCACCGAGGTCGACAGCTCGGGGCTGCCCGACACCCCGCTGATCAACTCGGAGCTGACGTTGACCGCCACGGTGGCGCTGGCCGGTCTGCGCCCCGACGAGGTGTCGGTGCAGGCGGTGCTCGGCCGGGTTGATGCGAGCGACACCCTGCTCGACCCGGTGACGGTGCCGATGACGCACACCGGCACCGCCGACGGCGGCAGCGAGATCTTCTCGACCACTACGCCGTTGCCGGTGGCCGGGCCGGTCGGCTACACGGTGCGGGTGCTGCCGCACCATCCGCTGCTGGCCGCCGACGACGAGCTCGGCCTGGTCGCACTGGCGTGAGCGCGGTCCGCGCGATCGAGGGCGGGCCCTACGCGCTGGCCGCCGGTCCGGACGGGGCGATGTGGGTGACGCTCGTCCACGACGGGGCCGTCGCGCGGGTCGGCGCCGACGGTACGGTCGACCGCTTTTCGGTCGCCGCCGGGGCGCGCCCGTCGGTCATCACGTCCGGACCCGACGGGGCGCTGTGGTTCACCCGCAACGGCGACGACCGGATCGGCCGCATCACCACCAGCGGTGAGCTGACCGAGTTCTTCCTCGGCCAGGGCAGTGCGCCGTTCGGTATCTGCGTCGGCGCCGACGGCGCCCTCTGGTTCACCGAGATGGGCGCGGGCGCTGTCGGGCGGATCACCGTCGACGGCCGGATCAGCGAGTGGCCGGTCCGTGGAACGCCGTCGATGATCACGCGCGGCCCTGACGACGCGCTGTGGTTCACCCTCAACGAGGGCAACGCCATCGGGAGGCTCGACCCGGCCGCCGGGCTGACGGTGCGCGAACTCCCCACCCGCGGGGCCGGTCCCGTCGGGATCACCGCCACCCACGACGACGCGATCTGGTTCACCGAGATCCTCGCCGACAAGTTGGGCCGGATCCCACTCGACGGGGCGCTGCAGGAGATCGACCTGCCAGGTAAACCGCACGCGGTCGTCGCCGACCCCCAGGACGGTGTGTGGGTGAGCCTGTGGGGCACCGACCAGTTGGCCCGAGTCAGCGGTGACGGTGAGGTGGTGACGATGGACCTGCCCGCAGGCAGCGAACCGCACGGCATGGCGATCGATCCCGACGGTGTGCTGTGGGTGGCGCTGGAAGCCGGCTACGTCGTGCGCATGCCCGGCTGATCCGCTCACGGAAAACGGGTCAGGCAGCGCTGCTCGTCACCCAGCACGCCGATGCGGAACGCGTCGATGCGGGCGAAACCCGACGGCACCGAATCACCGTTGACGTCGCCGGCGGCCAGTCCGTTGGTGAGGATGCCCGACACCGCCTCGTCGAGGTCGCCGGCGGTCAGCGCGATGGTGCTGCCGTCGGGGGTGGTGACGTCGCGGGTCAGTGCGGTCGTGGCCACACCCGTCAGGCATGCGGTGCGCAACGCGGCCTCGGCGGTGTCGAGCACCAGGCCCTGTTCGTGCTGAACGGCCTGCAGGTAGCGCGACATCAGCACCGAGTAGGCCGTGTTGTCTCCGGTCGCCAGACCGTTGGAGTCGACGTCCGCCTGCGGTGCGCCCAGCGCCTGCAGTTCGGGCAGGTCGACGACGAGCGTGTTGGTGGCCGGGCAGTACGACACCGGCGGACTCGGCCGCGCGTCGGGGCAGTTCTCGGCGGCGTCGGGTGTGAAGTCCAGCCGCGGCGGCTGGGCCGGTTCGAAGGAGATGGTCATCGCGTCGACGATGGCGCGCACGGAGTCCGCGGTCACCGGCAGTTCCCCGGTCTGGTCCTCGGGCAGCAGCACCGGCAGATCGCCGCGGCGCTGGCCGATCTCACGCAGGTCGATCGCCGCGCACGAGCCGGGCCCGTCGGTGAAGCCGAACTGGAAGGCCGAGACACGTTCGAACGCCGAGCCGTGCTCGTCGATGCCGGCGAGCTGGTCGGCCTCGCTGAACAACGGGTCGCGGAAGGCCACGACCGCCGACAGCACGCTGTTGAGACCGTCGCCGGTGCTCAGCGAGAACCGCCGTGACGACCCTTCGGCGACCCAGCGCATGTACGCCCCGGCGAAGCAGTCGGCCTGCTGTTCGGCGACCAGTACCGGGGTGCCGGGCTTGTTGAGCCGCGCCTGGTGTTCGATGGCGTGCCCGTACTCGTGGGCGAGCACCAGCGCGACGCCCATGTCACCGTTGGCGGCGCGCAGCGCGGGCAGCAGTTCGCCGCGGTCCCATCCGATCGTGTTGTCGTCGAGGCAGTACCCGGCGTTCACCAGGCCGATGGTGTCGGTGCCGCAGAACATGCCGTCGTAGTCCCGGGAATCCCAGGACACCAGCGCGTCGACCGGGGTGAACTCCGCGCCGTCGAAGGTCTCCGGGAAGGCCTGCGCCCAGAACTCCTCGATGTCGCTGATCGCCGCGGCGGCCAGTTCGTCGGTGTCGCCGCCGTCGGTGTCGGTGACCTCCCGGGTGGGGTCCTCGGCATCGGGTCGCAGACCGGTCGGGCCGTCGGTGGCGACCATCCCGGCCACCCGGAACGGATCGTCGAAGACCGACACGGGACGGCCCGACACGGTGGTCGAGCAGGCCCCGACCAGGAGCGCCGCGGCCACCACGAGCAGCGGGGTCTTCGCGGCACCGGACATCTGCCGTCGGCTCATGCTGGCGCCTCCCGCCTCACTTCGTTTTCAGGATAGTGAGCTCAGGCGCTCGCGCGGAGGCGTTCGAGCGCGGCGCGCACCCGGACCGGGTCGGTGGTGGCCCAGAACGGCGGAAGCGATGCCCGCAGGAAGCCGCTGTAGCGGGCGGTGGCCATCCGTGAGTCCAGCACCGCGACGACTCCGCGGTCGTCGGTGCGGCGCAACAACCGGCCGGCGCCCTGGGCCAGCAGCAGCGCGGCGTGTGAGGCCGCCACCGCCATGAACCCGTTGCCGCCGTGGGCGGTGACGGCCCGCTGCCGTGCGGTCAGCAGAGGGTCGTCGGGGCGCGGGAACGGGATCCGGTCGATCAGCACCAGCGACAGCGACGGACCCGGCACGTCCACGCCCTGCCACAGCGACAGCGTGCCGAACAACGAGGTCTGCGGATCGTCGGCGAACCGTTCCACCAGCGCCGACGTGGTGTCCTCGCCCTGGCACAGCACCGGGGTGGCCAGGCGCTCCCGCATCACCTCCGCGGCCGCCCTGGCCGCGCGCATCGAGGAGAACAACCCGAGCGTGCGCCCGCCGGCGGCGGTGATCAGCGCCTCGATCTCGGCCAGCTGTTCTGCAGAACCGGTTCCGTCGCGCCCCGGCGGCGGAAGATGGGCGGCGATGTAGAGGATGCCCGACTTGGCGTGCTCGAACGGCGACCCGACGTCGATCCCGTGCCACGTCGTCTCGGTCAACCCCCACGCGCGGGCCATCGCGTCGAACGTGCCGCCCAGCGTCAGGGTGGCTGAGGTGAGCACCGTGGTCGCGTGTTCGAACAGCCGGGTCCGCAGCAGGCCGGCCACCGACAGCGGCGCCACCCGCAGGATCGCGCTGACCGATCCGGAGTTGCCGCCCTCGTGGTCCAGCCACACCACGTCGTAGCGGTCGGGGATGGCGGGGACGAAGGAGTCAAGGATCCGTTCGGCGGTGTCGCGCACGTCGGTCAGCGCCGTCATCGCCTCGGTGCGCGCGGCCGCGGCCTTCGGATCGCTCGGTGTGGTGTCGATCGCGGTCCGCACCCGGTCGGCGGCGTCGCGCAGCGCCGTCAGGTAGGTGGCCAGCTCGTCGTCGAGCCGGTCGATACGGCCGGGCGTCGCGTCGTGGATGGCCGACGACACGTTGGCGACCGCCGCCTCCAGCCGGTCGGCGAGTTCGCCGTCCACCAGGCGCGCCACCCGGCGGTGGGCGGCACCGAGCGAGGTGGCCGACAGTTCACCGGTGGCCACCGAGGTGACCCGGTCGGCCAGCTCGTGGGCCTCGTCGATCACCACCGCGCTGTGTTCGGGCAACACCGCGGCATCCGACATCGCGTCGATCGCGAGCAGCGCGTGGTTGGTCACCACGACATCGACGTCGGCGGCCTTAGCGCGGGCCTTCTCGGCGAAGCAGTCGGTGCCGTACGGGCAGCGGCTGACGCCGATGCACTCCCGGGCCGACACGCTGACCTGGCGCCACGACCGGTCGGGGACACCGGGCCGCAGCTCGTCGCGGTCGCCGGTCTCGGTGTCCGACGCCCACGCGGTCAGCCGCTGCACGTCACGGCCCAGCGCGGTGGCCGCCACCGCGTCGAACAGTTCCTCCTGCGGCCGGTCCTCCGGGGTTCCGGCGGTCCCGTTGTGGATCTTGTTGAGGCACAGGTAATTTCCGCGTCCCTTGAGCAGGGCGAACCGCGGGCGGCGCGGCAGTTCGCCGGTCAGGGCGTCCGCCAGCCGGGGCAGGTCGCGGTCGACGAGCTGGCGCTGCAGGGCGATCGTGGCCGTCGACACCACCACCGGTTGCTCGGCCGCCACCGCGTGTGCGATTGCGGGCACCAGGTAGCCCAGCGATTTCCCGGTGCCGGTGCCGGCCTGCACCGCCAGGTGCTGACCGGTGTCGAACGCGCGGGCCACCGCACGGGCCATCTCGACCTGTCCGGAGCGTTCGGCGCCGCCCACCGCGGCCACCGCCGCGGCCAGCAGGTCGGTGACGCGCTCCGCGGAATCCTCGGTGCGGGTGGCCACCGCTACCGTCGTCCGCTGCCTGCGGGGGCGATCATGCGGGTGGGGATCGCCGGCTCGCCGCGGGAGAGCTTCAGCCCGTCCCACGGCAGGCTGTGCAGCCCCGCGGCGACCCGCTCACGCGCCGCGTCGAGGGTGTGGTCGCCGACGGGTTCGCCGCCGCGGACCAGGGGCACCGTCAGTGCGCGGAACTCGTAGCCGCCCGCCTCGACGCCGCCGGCGGGCGGTGCGCCGTAGGGGTGCACGACCTCCTCGACGATGGTCCCGGACGGTTTGACCAGCCGTCCGGCCTGCTTGCGTCCGCCGTGGGACTCCTTGTGGCTGCTGCGTTTCTCCACCGGCAGGCCGTCGACTTCGACGAGTTTGTAGACCATGCCCGCGGTCGGTGCGCCGGAGCCGGTGACCAGTGACGTGCCGACGCCGTAGATGTCGACCGGTTCGGCGCGCAGCGCGGCGATCGCGAACTCGTCGAGATCGCCGGAGACGACGATGCGGGTCCGGGTCGCACCGAGGCCGTCGAGCTGGGCCCGCACCTGGCGGGCCAGCACGCCGAGGTCACCGGAGTCGATCCGCACCGCGCCCAGCTCCGGACCAGCCACCTCGACGGCGTTGGCGACGCCGGTGGTGATGTCGTAGGTGTCGACCAGCAGGGTGGTGTCCGCGCCGAGCGCGTCGACCTGGGCGCGGAACGCGGCCACCTCGTCGGGTCCGTCGGCCGTGGTGTGCAGCAGTGTGAAGGCGTGTGCGCTGGTCCCGAGCGCGGGCACGCCGTAGCGGCGTTGCGCCTCGAGATTCGACGTGCCGGCGAATCCGGCCAGATAGGCGGCCCGGGCGGCGGCGACCGCGGCCTGTTCGTGGGTGCGGCGCGAGCCCATCTCGATCAGCGGCCGGCCCTGGGCCGCACCGGCCATCCGGGCGGCGGCCGCGGCGATGGCGCAGTCGTGGTTGAAGACCGACAGGGCCAGCGTTTCGAGGACCACACACTCGGCGAACGTGCCGTGCACCGACAGCACGGGAGAGCCGGGGAAGTAGAGCTCGCCTTCCGGGTAGCCGTCGATGTCACCGCAGAAGCGGTATCCGGCGAGGTAGCGCAGCGTGTCGTCGTCGAGGAAGTCGGCGACCACGGCGAGTGCGGCATCGTCGAAGGTGAACTCCCGCAACGCCTCGACGAACCGCGCCGTCCCGGCGACCACACCGTAGCGGCGGCCGTCGGGCAGCCGGCGGGCGAAGATCTCGAACGTCGCGCGCCGGTGCGCGGTCCCGTCCCGCAGCGCGGCCGCCAGCATCGTCAGTTCGTATTTGTCGGTCAGCAACGCGGCTGTCACAGCTGCCACCGTAACCGGTCGGGCGGGCGGCCCCGGTATCCTGACGACATGGTTACACCGGCGAAAGCCCCGGGGACCCGCGAGCAGCGCGATGTGGCCACGGTGCCGCATGTGGACGAGGCCACCGACACCCCCTGGGTGACCATCGTCTGGGACGATCCGGTGAACCTCATGACCTACGTGACCTACGTCCTGCAGAAGCTGTTCGGCTACAGCGAACCGCACGCGACCAAGCTCATGCTCCAGGTGCACAACGAAGGCAAGGCCGTCGTCTCGGCCGGCAGCAGGGAGTCCATGGAGGCCGATGTGTCGAAGCTGCACGCGGCCGGGCTGTGGGCGACCATGCAGCAGGATCGCTGACCGGGGCCACTGGACGTGCGCAGATGGAAGCGTGTGCAGACCGCCGACGGAGCCAGGTTCCGGTCCGCGCTGGAACCGCATGAGGCCGCGCTGCTGCTGAGCCTGGTGAGCTCGGTCAACGGGATGCTCGAGGAACGCGAATCATCCGCTCCCGCAGACGAACTCGAAGAGATCACCGGGATGAGGACGGGGCACTCCGCACCGCCGCCGGACGCCACGATGAAGCGGCTGCTGCCGGACTTCTTCCGATCCGCCACCGACCATCCGGCGGGTTCGGGTACCGCCGAGAGCCTCAACAGCGCCTTGCGCAGCCTGCACGAACCGGAGATCATCGCCGCCAAAAGGCAAGCAGCGCAACGGATGCTGGATACCGTGCCGGAAGGTGGCGGGCGGTTCGAGCTGACCGAGGACGATGCGCACGCCTGGGTGGCGGCCGTCAACGACGTGCGGTTGGCGCTGGGCGCGATGCTCGACATCGAGTCGACCGGACCGGACGGGGTGCCCCCGGACCACCCGATGGCCGGGCACGTCGACGTCTACCAGTGGCTGACGGTGCTGCAGGAGTACCTGGTGCTGAGCCTGGTCGGGAAATCCGTGCGATGACCGCCGGATCCATCACCGACGTCGGCGGCATCCGCGTCGGCCACCACCACCGGCTCGACGACGACGCCGACCTCGGCAGCGGGTGGGCCACCGGCACCACCGTCGTGCTCACCCCGCCCGGCACCGTCGGCGCGGTCGACGGCCGAGGCGGCGCCCCCGGCACCCGCGAGACCGACCTGCTCGACCCGAGCAACTCGGTGCGCCACGTCGACGCCGTCGTGCTCACCGGGGGCAGCGCCTACGGACTTGCCGCCGCCGACGGGGTGATGACCTGGCTGGAACAGCAGGGCCGCGGTGTCGCGATGGACGGCGGTGTGGTGCCGATCGTGCCCGCCGCGGTGATCTTCGACCTGCCGGTCGGCGGCTGGGCGTGCCGGCCGACCGCGGAGTTCGGGTACGCCGCCGCCGAGCGCGCCGGCCTCGAGGTCGCGGTGGGCACCGCCGGGGCCGGGGTCGGGGCGCGCGCCGGTGTGCTCAAAGGCGGTGTCGGGACGGCCTCGACGGTCCTCGACTCCGGTGTCACGGTGGGTGCGCTGGTCGTCGTCAACGCCGCGGGTGAGGCGTTCGACACCGCGACCGGGCTGCCGTGGATGACCGAGTACCAACGCGAGTTCGGGCTCGTCGCGCCGCCGGCCGAGCAGATCGCGGCCTACGCGGCGCGCCATCAGGAGCTCGGCCCGCTCAACACCACGATCGCCGTCGTCGCCACCGACGCCGCGCTGAGCCCCGCCGGCTGTCGTCGGGTCGCGGTCGCCGCACACGACGGACTGGCCCGCACCCTGCGCCCGTGTCACACCCCCCTCGACGGCGATACGGTGTTCGCGCTGGCCACCGGTGCCGTCGAGGTCCCGCCGGACCCGGCGACCCCGGCGTCGATGACCCCCGAGGTGCCGCTGCTGACCGCGGTCGGCGCGGCCGCGGCGGACTGTCTGGCCCGCGCCGTGATGGTCGGGGTGCTCGCCGCGCGGCCGGCTGCCGGAATACCGACGTACCGGGACCTGTTGCCCGGAGCGTTCCAACGATCGGACGAGAGGACATCACTGCCGTGAGGAGGGTCGCGTGTTGACGATCCGCGCCGACCTGGTCGACGCCATGGTCGCCCATGCCCGGGCCGACCATCCCGACGAGGCCTGCGGCATCATCGCGGGGCCGGAAGGGTCGGACCGGCCGGAGCGCCACATCGCCATGCTCAACGCCGAACGCTCACCGACGTTCTACCGGTTCGACTCCGGTGAGCAGCTCAAGGTGTGGCGCGAGATGGACGACGCCGACGAGGTGCCCGTGGTGATCTACCACTCGCACACCGCCACCGAGGCCTACCCCAGCCGCACCGACATCTCGTACGCCTCCGAACCCGATGCGCATTACGTGCTGGTGTCCACCCGCGTCCCCGACCAGCACGAACTGCGCAGCTACCGCATCGTCGACGGCGTGGTCACCGAAGAGCCCGTCACGATCGTCGACACCTACTGACAACCGAAGGAGTCCGTCACATGGCCGTTTCCGTGTCCATCCCCACCATCCTGCGCACCCACACCGGCGGCGAGAAGCGCGTCACCGCGTCCGGCGCAACGCTGGCCGACGTCATCAGCGACCTCGAGGCGAATTACTCCGGCATCTCGGAGCGGCTCGTCGACAAGGACAATCCGGGCAAGCTGCAGCGGTTCGTCAACATCTACGTCAACGATGAGGACGTCCGCTTCTCCGGCGGTCTGGAGACCGCGATCTCCGACGGCGACTCCGTGACGATCCTGCCCGCCGTGGCTGGTGGGTGACTTGGCCCGCCACGACTCGATCCTGCAGGCCCTCGGCAACACGCCGCTGGTCGGCTGCCCCCGGCTGTCCCCGCGGTGGGATGACGACGACCACGGACCGCACGTACGGCTGTGGGCGAAACTCGAGGACCGCAATCCGACCGGCTCGATCAAGGACCGGCCCGCCCTGCGGATGATCGAACAGGCCGAGCGCGACGGGCTGCTGAAGCCGGGTTCGACGATCCTGGAACCCACGAGCGGCAACACCGGCATCTCGCTGGCGATGGCCGCACTGCTCAAGGGCTACCAGATGATCTGCGTGATGCCGGAGAACACCTCGATCGAGCGCAGGCAGCTGCTCGAGCTCTACGGAGCGCGCATCATCTTCTCGCCCGCCGAGGGCGGATCCAACACCGCGGTCGCGCACGCCAAGGAGCTCGCAGCGGCCAACCCCGAGTGGGTCATGCTGTACCAGTACGGCAACCCCGCGAACGCCGATGCGCACTACTACGGCACCGGTCCGGAACTGCTCGCGGACCTTCCCGAGATCACCCATTTCGTCGGAGGCCTCGGCACCACCGGGACGCTGATGGGCACCGGACGGTTTCTGCGCGAGCACGTACCGGGTGTGCAGATCGTGGCCGCCGAACCGCGCTACGGCGAAGGCGTCTACGCCCTGCGCAACATCGACGAGGGCTTCATCCCCGAGCTGTACGACCCCGACGTGCTGACCACGCGGTTCTCGGTGGGATCGTTCGACGCGATCAAGAGAACCCGCGAACTGGTCACCCGGGAGGGCATCTTCGCCGGCGTCTCGACCGGCGCGATCCTGCATGCCGCCCTCGGGATGGCCGCCAAGGCCGTCAAGGCGGGGGAGCGCGCCGACATCGCGTTCACCGTGTGCGACGCCGGCTGGAAGTATCTGTCGACCGGCGCGTACGCCGGTAGCCTTGACGACGCCGAAGACGCGTTGGAAGGGCAACTATGGGCATGAGCCCGGGCTATCCCGCCAACCCCCCTGCGCCGCAGCAGAAGCGGCCCGCCTGGGTGGTCGGCGGCGTCACGATCGTCAGCTTCGTCGTCCTGCTCTACGTCGTCGAACTGTTCGATTCGCTGACCGGGCACCGCCTCGACGAGAACGGCATCCGGCCGCTGGAGACCGACGGCCTGGTGGGCATCGTCTTCGCGCCGCTGCTGCACGCCGACTGGCAACACCTCATCGCCAACACCGGCCCGGCGCTGGTGCTCGGCTTCCTGATGACGCTGGCCGGCCTGTCCCGGTTCATCTACGCGACCGCGATCGTGTGGATCCTCGGGGGGCTCGGCACCTGGCTGATCGGCAACGTCGGTGCGCACTGTCCCTACGTGGGGGTGCAGTGCGAGACCAACCACATCGGTGCGTCGGGCCTCATCTTCGGCTGGCTGACGTTCCTGCTCGTCTTCGGGTTCTTCACCCGCAAGGTGTGGGAGATCGTGGTCGGGGTCATCGTGCTGTTCGTCTACGGCGGCATCCTGCTCGGCGTGCTGCCCGGCACCTTCGGGGTGTCCTGGCAGGGGCATCTCTGCGGCGCCGTCGCGGGTGTCATCGCCGCCTACATCCTGTCCAGCCCGGAACGCAAGGCGCGGGAACTGCGCCGCTCGCGGACCACGCCGCCCTACCTGACCTCGTGACCGGCCCCGTGAGCGACCGGCTGGGCCCGGTCGGGATCTTCGACTCCGGTGTCGGTGGCCTCACGGTGGCGCGGGCCGTCATCGACCAGCTGCCCGACGAGGACATCGTCTACGTCGGCGACACCGGCAACGGGCCGTACGGCCCGCTGTCCATCCCGCAGGTCCGCGCCCATGCGCTCGCCATCGGCGACGATCTGGTCGGCCGCGGCGTCAAGGCGCTCGTGATCGCCTGCAACACGGCATCGGCGGCGTGTCTGCGCGACGCCCGGGAGCGGTACGCGCCGGTGCCGGTGGTGGAGGTGATTCTGCCCGCGGTGCGCCGCGCCGTCGCGACCACCCGCAACGGCCGCATCGGGGTGATCGGCACCGCGGCCACCATCGCCTCGGGTGCGTACCAGGACGCGTTCGCCGCCGCCCGTGACACCGAGGTGATCGGGGTGGCGTGCCCGCGGTTCGTCGACTTCGTCGAACGCGGGGTGACCAGCGGCCGCCAGGTTCTGGGACTGGCCGAGGCCTATCTGGAACCGCTGCAGCGCGCCGACGTCGACACCCTGGTGCTCGGATGCACGCACTACCCGATGCTGTCGGGCCTCATCCAGCTGGCCATGGGGGACCACGTCACCTTGGTCTCGAGTGCGGAGGAGACCGCCAAGGACCTGCTTCGGGTGCTCACCGAACTCGACCTGCTACGCCCGCATCCCGCCGATCCGGGGGTGACACCGGCCACCCGGGTGTTCGAATCCACCGGGGACCCAGCGGCTTTCACCGCACTGGCGGCGCGCTTCCTTGGGCCGAGTCTGGACGGGGTACGGCCCGTGCAGCGCCGCGTCGGCGCGTAGCCGCCGCCCGGCCTCGGACAGTCCGCCGCAAA
Source organism: Mycolicibacterium litorale (assembly GCF_014218295.1). The sequence continues at coordinate 3,881,390 of NZ_AP023287.1, read as the reverse complement.
CCGGCCATGTTTTCGTCAACGCGAGATTGGGCATGGCAAGCTAGTGGGCGTGCGAATCACCGTACTCGGTTGCTCCGGCAGTGTGGTCGGGCCTGATTCGCCGGCGTCCGGATATCTCGTGACGGCACCCGACACCCCGCCGCTGGTGCTGGATTTCGGCGGTGGCGTGCTGGGCGCGCTGCAGCGCCATGCCGACCCGAACGCGGTGCACGTCCTGTTGAGCCATCTGCACGCCGACCACTGTCTGGACCTGCCCGGGCTGTTCGTCTGGCGGCGCTACCACCCCACGCCCGCCACCGACCGCGGTGTCGTCTACGGACCGGCCAACACCTGGGCCCGCCTCGGTGCGGCGTCCTCGCCCGAGGGCGGGGAGATCGACGACATCTCCGACATCTTCGAGGTCCGGCACTGGTCGGACAACCACGCGGTGCAGATCGGCGCGCTGTCGGTGCTGCCCCGGCTGGTGTGCCACCCGACCGAGTCCTACGGGATGCGCATGACCGATCCGTCCGGCGCCACCTTCGTCTACAGCGGCGACACCGGCTTCTGCGATTCGCTGATCGAGTTGGCCCGCGGTGCCGACGTGTTCCTGTGTGAGGCGTCGTGGACCCATTCGCCGGACCGGCCGCCCAAACTGCACCTGTCCGGGACGGAGGCCGGCCGGGTGGCGGCGCTGGCCGGTGTCGGGGAACTCCTGCTCACCCACATCCCGCCGTGGACGTCGCGCGAAGACGTGATCAGCGAGGCGAAGGCCGAGTTCGACGGACCCGTGCACGCGGTGGTGTGCAACGAGTCGTTCGACGTCACGCGTCGCTGACGGGGCCACCGGCTAGGGTTGGCGCGTGTCCAGACGAGAAGACGGTCGGCTTGACGACGAGCTGCGTCCGGTGCGGATCACCCGGGGTTTCACCTCGCATCCGGCCGGTTCGGTGCTGGTGGAGTTCGGCGAGACGCGGGTGATGTGCACGGCCAGCGTCACCGAGGGGGTGCCGCGGTGGCGGAAGGGCTCGGGCCAAGGATGGCTCACCGCCGAGTACGCGATGCTGCCCGCCGCGACGCACGACCGCTCCGACCGCGAATCGGTCAAGGGCCGCATCGGTGGCCGCACCCAGGAGATCAGCCGGCTGATCGGGCGTTCGCTGCGCGCGTGCATCGATCTGAATGCGTTGGGCGAGAACACGATCGCGATCGACTGTGATGTGCTGCAGGCCGACGGCGGCACCCGCACCGCGGCGATCACCGGCGCCTACGTCGCGCTGGCCGACGCCGTCACCTACCTCGCCGCGGCCGAGAAGCTCTCGGATCCGCGTCCGCTGTCGTGCGCGATCGCGGCGGTCAGCGTGGGTGTGGTCGACGGGCGGGTGCGGGTGGACCTGCCGTACACCGAGGATTCGCGCGCCGAGGTCGACATGAACGTCGTGGCCACCGACACCGGCACGCTGGTGGAGATCCAGGGCACCGGCGAGGGGGCGACGTTCCCGCGCTCGACCCTCGACAAACTGCTCGATCTCGCGCTCGCGTCGTGCGAGCAGCTGTTCGTCGTCCAGCGTGAAGCCCTCGACGCGCCGTATCCCGGGGTGCTCCCGGAGCCGACGTCGCCGCCGAAGAAAGCGTTCGGAAGCTGACCGTGTCGGTCGACGTGCTGGTGGCCAGCCGTAACCGCAAGAAACTGGCCGAACTGCACCGGGTACTCGACGCCGCCGGGGTGTCGGGGCTCACCCTGCTCTCTCTCGACGACGTCGCGCCGTTCGACGAGGCGCCCGAAACCGGGGCGACGTTCGAGGAGAACGCGCTGGCCAAAGCGCGCGACGCCTACCGCGCGACCGGTGTCGCCGCCGTCGCCGACGACTCCGGTCTCGAGGTCGACGCGCTCAACGGGATGCCCGGGGTGTTGTCGGCGCGCTGGGCGGGGACCCACGGACAGGACGCGGCGAACACCGCGCTGCTGCTCGCGCAGTTGCGCGACGTACCCGACGAACGCCGCGGCGCGGGGTTCGTGTCCGCCTGTGCGCTGGTGGACGGCACACAGGAGGTCGTGGTGCGTGGGGTGTGGCGGGGTGCGATCACCCGGGCTCCGCGGGGTGACGGCGGATTCGGCTACGACCCCGTCTTCCTGCCCGAGGATTCCGACCGCACCGCCGCCGAGCTGTCGCCGGCCGAGAAGGACGCCGCCTCGCATCGCGGGCGGGCGCTCGCGCGGTTGGTTCCGGCGCTGCGCGCGCTGGCCGGCTGACGGTCACGTCCTGGCGAGTTTTAGATAGAAAAGCTAATGGGTAGCATCCCCGTCGTGGCTGGGGACGGGGCATCGACGGCGGAGACTGCGCGCGTCCGCCCGAACGTGCTCATCGCGGTGCTGGCCGCGGCCGGCATCAGCGTGTCGCTGATGCAGACGCTGATCATTCCGCTGATCCCGGAACTGCCGACGCTGCTGCGCACGGGGCCGGACAACGCCTCGTGGGCCATCACGGCGACGCTGCTCACCGCGGCCGTCGCGACGCCGCTGTTCGGGCGGCTCGGCGACATCTACGGTCCCAAGCCGGTGCTCATCACCTGCGCCGCACTGCTCACGACGGGGTCGGTGCTGGCCGCGGTCAGCACCTCGCTGATCCCGGTGATCGTCGGCCGCGGCCTGCAGGGTTTCGGGATGCCGATCATCCCGCTTGGCATCAGTGTGCTGCGCGCGGCCGTTCCCGCTGACCGGGTCGGTTCGGCGATGGGCATCATGAGCGCCTCACTCGGGGTGGGCGGCGCCCTGGGCCTGCCGCTGTCAGCGGTGATCGCGCAGAATTTCAACTGGCATGTGCTGTTCTGGTTCGCCGCCGGCCTCGGGGTGGCGGCACTCGTCTGCTTCGCCGTGCTGGTTCCACCCGTCGGCTCACGCTCCGCCGAACGGGTCGACCTGCTCGGCGCGGTCGGGCTGGCCGGCGGCCTGACCACCCTGCTGCTCGCGATCTCCAAGGGGCAGACGTGGGGCTGGTCCAGCGCCACCACACTCGGCCTGTTCGCCGCGTCGCCGGTGATCTTCGCGGTCTTCGGGTGGTGGCAGCTGCGGACCTCCGCACCGATCGTCGACCTGCGCACCACGGTCCGGCGGCCGGTGCTCACCACGAACCTGGCGTCGGTGGGGGTGGGTTTCGGTCTGTTCGCGCTCTCGCTGATCGCGCCGCAGGTGCTCGAACTGCCCGCACAGACCGGCTACGGGCTCGGACAGTCGATGCTGCACGCGGGGCTGTGGATGGCGCCCGGCGGCCTGGCGATGATGGTGTCCGCGCCGATCGCGGCCCGCATCGCCGCCGCGACGGGGCCGCGGTTCACCCTCGTCGTTGGCTGCGTTGTCATCGCGGTGTCCTATCTGATCGGGCTGCGGTTGCTGGACAGCCCCGTCGAGGTGCTGGTGCTCAACGTTCTGGTCAGTGTCGGCGTCGGCTTCGCGTTCGCGTCGCTGCCCGCGCTGATCAACGCGGCCGTCCCGGTGTCGGAGACCGCCGCCGCGAACGGCATCAACGCGCTGGCGCGGTCGCTGGGGACCTCGGTGTCGAGCGCCGTCATGGGCGCCGTGCTGGCCGGGATGACGACCTCGTTCGCGGGTCGGGCGATCCCGTCGCTGGAGGGGTTCCGCGCCGCGCTGGTCATCGCGGCCTGCGCGGCGGCAGTGGCCGGACTGGTCGCGCTGGCGATCCCGAAGCCCCGACCAGGCGCGCCGGAGGCGCCGGTCGGCGACCTGGAGGCGGCGCTGACGCGGCTGGACCGGCATTCGGCGCTGGGTGCCTACGCGGACGGGCCGCCCGCCCATTTCCTCGGCAGGCGCACCTACGTGCTGCTGGCCCACCTGGAGGCCGCCGGACCGGCGTCGATCGAGGAGATCGCCGGGGCGCTCGGTGTCGACGCCGCGACCGTGAGCAGTGAGGCGTACGTGATGTTGCGCGACGGGCTCGTCGAACCGGTGACCGACGACAGCGCACCCGCCTGGTCGGGGCGTACGCCGCGCTTCTCGCTGACCGGCCACGGCCGGGAGCGGCTGCTGCGCCAGCGGTCACACAAGGTGGAAGGGCTGCGCCGTGCCGTCGACGGCTGGGAGGCCGGCGACGTGGAGGCTCTGGTGCGTTACGTGACGCGGCTGAGCGACGGCATCGACGATGCGCGGCGGACGGCGCCTGCGGTCACAGACCGAAGCGCTCCTTGAGGTTTTTCGACTGGTAGTGCTCGACGATGATGCCGAGCAGGGGGATGGTGCCGGCGAGCAGGACCCCGATGGTCTTGCCGATCGGCCAGCGCACCTTCACCGCGAGGTTGGCGGTGAACAACAGGTAGGCGAAGTACACCCAGCCGTGGATGGGCGCGACCAGCCACAGGAACGGCCAGTCCACCTTGACGATGTACTTCAGCACCATCTCCGCGCACAGCACGATGAGCCAGATGCCGGTGGCCCAGGCCAGGATCCGGTAGTTGCGCACCGCCTTGGCGATGGTGTCGGTGGACACTCCGGCCGGCGCTGTGTCGGGCGTCTCCGGTGCGGTCATGGTGTGGTCCTGCCTTTGGTGTCGGCTTCGGCGCGGTCGGTTTCGGCAAGGTCGGTTTCGGCGCGGTCGGCTTCGGCAAGGTCGGCTTCGGCAAGTTCGGCGAGGTAGGCGTTGTACTCGCGCAGCGCGGGGTCGTCGTCGGGAGTCGGCGCGGTCTGTGTCCGTTGCGGCAGCAGGTCGGCGGGGATCTCGGTGACGGTGGCGCGCGGTTCGGGCGGGGCTTCCTCGTAGCGGACGAACTTGTAGTACGCGTAGAAACAGAACCCCGCGAACATCGGCCACTGCAGGGCGTAGCCGAGGTTCTGGAACGAACCCGACGTCGACTCCCAGCGGGTCCACTGCCACCACGCCAGCGCGAGGCAGCCGGCGGCGGCCGCGACGACCAGCAGGATCAGCGCCGGTCTCCTACGGCGTGTAGTGGACACGGTTCCACGGTACCGCGTGGTCCTCGCGGTCGACGAACGCGTCGAACACCGTCCGGAGCCTGCCCCCGAGCCGTGTGCCTCGACGAAAAGCGATATCGTCCGCGCTCTCTGAGAGCGCCCGTGCGATCGCGACACACCACCCGGACGCCGGCGGTCCGGACGGTACGATGACCACGCTGCGGACGTGGCGAAATTGGTATACGCGCGGTCTTTAGGTGTCCGTGCTCGAAAGAGCGTGTGGGTTCGAGTCCCTCCGTCCGCACTCCGTGTCCCCCGGGCAGGCACGATGGCCTGGTGACACTGCTCCGCCTGTTCACCCGGGTCCTGCTCGGCGCGGCGCTCGTCTTTGCGGGCGTCGCTCACCTCACCTTCGCCCGCACGGACTTCTACGCGCAGGTGCCGCCGTGGCTTCCGCTGAACGTCGATTTCGTGGTCATCGCGTCGGGTGTCGTGGAGATCGCGCTGGGCGCGGCGCTGATCGTCCTGCAGCGGTGGCGGGTGCCGCTGGGCTGGGTCACCGCTGCGTTCTTCGTGCTCGTGTTCCCCGGCAACATCTCCCAGTTCCTCACCCACACCGACGCATTCGGCCTCGACTCCGACCGCGACCGCGCCGTGCGCCTGCTGTTCCAGCCCGTCCTCGTGGTCTGGGCGCTGTGGTCGACGGGCGCGTGGGCGGCATGGCGCCGCCGCGACCGGGTAGGACAGTCGCATGGCCCAGCGTGACCGCGACGAGACCGGCCGGCCCCGCAACAGCCGCCCGCGCGACGCGCTCGGGCGGCCGCTTCCGCCCGGCAGCGAGGGTGTGGACCGCATCCCTGACGACCTGCACCTGCCGCCGGCCGGATCGCTGACCTACGCCCAGCAGCTCGTCGACGCCGGCCGGGCGTTCCACGCCCACGAGGTCCTCGAGGCGGCATGGAAGGACGGCCCGGACGACGAGCGGCCGCTGTGGCAGGGCCTGGCGCAGCTGATGGTCGGCATCACCCACATCCAGCGCGGCAATCCCGGGGGCGCCCGCGCGCTGCTGCGCCGCGCGGCCACCCGGCTGGCCGAGGCGCCGCTGCGCCACGGCGTCGACGTGAACGGTCTGATCGACTACGCCGCAGGCCTGGAGGGCGACCTGGACGCCGGACGCGAGATCCCGGCCGATCGGTTACGCCCCGCGCTCGTCGCACCGGCGGACTGAAACCTGACCCTGCTTACGCGGTTAAGCGATAGGCTCCCTCTCGCCATGGAGAGTCAGATGTCCGCGCCCGCCGCGGCGCCGCAGGCGGCCATCCGCAAGGCGATCACCGGCGCGTCGATCGGCAATGCCGTCGAATGGTTCGACTTCGCGATCTACGGTTTCCTCGCCACCTACATCGCGGCGAAGTTCTTCCCGGCGGGCAACGACACCGCCGCGCTGCTGAACACCTTCGCCATCTTCGCGGCGGCATTCTTCATGCGCCCGCTCGGCGGTTTCGTCTTCGGCCCGCTCGGTGACCGCATCGGCCGCCAACGGGTGCTGGCCGTGGTCATCCTGCTCATGTCGGCGGCCACGCTCGGGATCGGCCTGCTGCCCACCTACGCCAGCATCGGCGTCGCCGCACCGTTGCTGCTGCTGTTCCTGCGATGCCTGCAGGGATTCTCCGCCGGAGGTGAATATGGCGGCGGCGCAGTCTATCTCGCCGAGTACGCCCGGGACCGGCGCCGCGGCCTGACGGTCACGTTCATCGCCTGGTCCGGCGTCGTCGGCTTCCTGCTCGGTTCGGTGACCGTCACGGTGCTGCAGGCGCTGCTGTCCGCCTCGGCGATGGACAGCTTTGGCTGGCGCATACCGTTCCTGATCGCCGCACCGCTGGGGCTGGTCGGCCTCTACATCCGGTTGCGCCTCGACGACACCCCGCAGTTCGCCGCGCTCACCGAGGCCGACCGTGTCGCCACCTCTCCGCTGCGGGAGGCGGCCACCACCGCGTGGCGGCCCGTCCTGCAGGTGATCGGCCTGTTCGTCGTCTTCAACGTCGGCTACTACGTCGTGTTCACGTTCCTGCCGACCTACTTCATCAAGACACTGGAGTTCGGCAGGACGGCGTCGTTCGTCTCGATGTCGCTGGCCAGCCTCGTCGCACTGGTGCTGATCCTGCCGCTGGCCGCGCTGTCGGACCGCATCGGCAGGCGCCCGCTGCTCATCGGCGGTGCGGTGGCGTTCGCGGTGTCGGCCTATCCGCTGTTCCTGCTGCTGAACTCGGGGTCGCTGGCTGCCGCGATCACCGCGCACTGCGTGCTGGCCGCCATCGAATCGGTGTACGTGTCGACCGCCGTCACCGCAGGCGTCGAGTTGTTCGCCACCCGGGTGCGCTACAGCGGGTTCTCCATCGGCTACAACGTCTCGGTGGCCGCGTTCGGGGGGACGACGCCCTACGTCGTCACCTGGTTGACCGCGACGACCGACAACCACCTCGCCCCCGCGCTGTACCTCATCGTCGCGGCGGTGGTCTCGCTCGTGACCCTGGTGACGCTGCGGGAGTCCGCGGGCCGGCCGTTGGCCGGGACGGCGGCCGCTGACGTGCGACGATGAGCAGGTGAGCGGTAGGGGAGCGGCGAGGCCGACCAAGGCCGACGTGGCGCGGTTGGCCAACGTGTCGACGGCCACGGTCAGCTACGTCCTCAACAACGTCGAGAGCCAGCGGATCTCGCCGCGCACCCGCGACGCGGTGCGCAAGGCCGCCGAATCGCTGGGCTACCGGCCGAATCTCGCCGCCCGCAACCTCGCCGTCGGGGGCAGCGGCGTCGTGCTCTACATCGTGCCGCGCATCGCGCTCGGGGAACTGCCGATGGAGGTGGGCAGCAGGCTGACCACCGCACTGGCGCGGCACGGCATCGTGTTGTCGCTGCAGTTCGAGACCGACGACGACCGCAACGTCGTCGACGCGATCAACGATCTGAACCCGATCGCCGTCACCAGCGTGTTTCCGCTGACCGGCGCGGCGCTCGCGGCTGCCGACGCGGCGGGCATCCCGCAGATCCACGTCGGCAGCGCGCAACTGCACGCCCTCGGCGATCTGCACCTGTCCATCGGTGAGCTGCGCATCGGTCATCTGGTGGAGCGCGGCCACCGCCGGCTCGCGTTCGCCTACTCCGACGTCGACAAACTCCGCCCGCTCGGCGACTACTGGCTGGCCGGCCTGCAGGTGGCCGCCCGTGACCGCGGACTGCCCGAGCTCGTGGTGGGCACCCTCGCGACCGACGGCGGTGACGCCGCGGCGGTGGTGAGCGGTTGGGTCGGCCAGGGGGTGACGGCGGTGTGCGCCCAAAGCGACGAGACCGCGTTCGTGGCGCTACACGGGCTGCGGGAGGCCGGGCTGCGGTGCCCGGCCGACCTGGCGGTCATGGGTGTGGACGCCCGTCCGCTCGGCGCGGTGAGCGGACCCCCGCTGACGTCCGTGGGCTTCGACGCCAAGGAGATCGTCGACGTGGCGGTGGCGGCGATGATGGCGGAGCTCGGCTATCCGGTCGAGCACGAACCCAGTGCCCGCAAGGTCGCCCGGCTGATCCAGCGCTCGTCCACCTGAGCGTTACATCCCAACCCGATTTTGTTGCCTCCAGCCCTGCTTACGCGTGTAAGCTCCTTACCGCATACAGAGAGGCGGATTTCCGTGACCGTGAGTGCCAGCCCCGACGTGTACTTCGATCCGTACTTCGATCCCTACGACGTCGAACTCAATGCCGATCCCTACCCGATGTTCAAGCGCCTGCGCGAAGAGGCGCCGCTGTACTACAACGCCCAGCACGACTTCTACGCCGTGAGCCGCTACGACGACGTGTGCAAGGCGCTCGTCGACCACGAGACGTTCAGCTCGGCGCGCGGCGCGATCGTCGAGCTCATCAAGGCCAACATCGACATCCCGCCGGGCACGGTGATCTTCGAGGATCCGCCGATCCACGACGTGCACCGCAAGTTGCTCGCGCGCATGTTCACCCCGCGCAAGATCAACGCGCTCGAGCCCAAGATCCGCGAGTTCTGCGCGCAGAGCCTCGATCCGCTGGTCGGTGCCGGCCGCTTCGACTTCATCACCGACTTCGGCGCCCAGATGCCGATGAAGGTGATCAGTTCGCTGCTCGGCATCCCCGAGGACGACCAGGAGATGATCCGCGACTACGGCAACGCGCAGTTGCGCACCGAGGCGGGTAAACCGATGTCGGCCGCCGAACAGGGCATGGTGACCGGCGAGATCTTCGAGGCCTACATCGACTGGCGCAAGGACAACCCGTCCGACGACATCATGACCGAACTGCTCAACGTCGAGTTCACTGACGAGACCGGGACCGTGCGGCGGTTGCGTCGCGAAGAGCTGCTGGTCTACCTCAACGTGGTGGCCGGCGCGGGCAACGAGACGACGACCCGGCTGATCGGCTGGGCGGCCAAGGTGCTCGCCGAACACCCCGATCAGCGCAGGGAACTGGTCGAGAACCCGGCCCTCATCCCGCAGGCGGTCGAGGAGCTGCTGCGGTTCGAACCGCCCGCACCACACGTCGCCCGCTACGTGACCCGCGACGTCGAGATTTACGGGCAGACGGTCCCCGAGGGCAGCGTGATGATGATGCTGATCGGTGCGGCCGTACGCGACCACCGCCAATTCCCGCCCGACGGAGACGTTTTCGACATCCACCGCGAACCGCGTCAGCATCTCGCGTTCAGTGTCGGCACCCACTACTGTCTCGGCTCGGCGCTCGCGCGACTGGAGGGCCGGATCGCGCTCGAGGAGATCCTCACCCGCTTCCCGGAATGGGATGTCGACATGTCGAACGCCGCGCTGTCGCCGACATCGACTGTGCGAGGCTGGGATTCGATGCCGGCGATCGTGCGATGACCAGCACGGCCCCCGTGGTGCCCAGGGATTGGGACGACATCACCCCGGACTGGATGACCGCCGCACTGGCGCACCATCATCCGCAGGCCGTCGTCGACTCGGTCAGCGTGGACCTGCGCGACGACGGCACCAACCGGCGGGCCCGACTGCGTCTGCGCTACTCCGCGGGCTCCGGCCCGGAGACGGTGTTCGTCAAGGCGGTCGACCCGGCCCACCGGGACCTGGTCCGGCTCACCAGCGGTCTGTTCCACGAACCGCGGTTGTTCACCTGCGGGGTGGACCTGCCGCTGGAACACCCCACCGTGTTCCGCGCGCTGATCGACGAAGAGGCCGAGGACTTCATCCTGGTGATGGAGGACCTCACCGCCCGCGACGCCGATCCGCGCGATGCGACGCGCCCACTGACCGTCGAGCAGGCGGCCACAGGGGTGCGCGGCCTGGCGCGTATGCACGGAAGATACTGGGGGCGCAGGGTTGTCGAGGAGCCGGCGCTCGACTGGCTGGAGCCGTTCGTGCCCTGGGAGGGGATGGGTGCCGCACCGCTGGCCGAGGCGCAGAAGCGGCTGGGCGACGATGCCCCGGATGTGGTGATGGCGCTGACCATAGGTGAGCTCATCGAAGACATCTGGAAGCCCTACATCCGCAGCCTGACCACGTCGACACAGACGCTGCTGCACGGTGATCCGCACATCGGCAACACCTACCTGCTGCCCAGCGGGGAGGTCGGGTTCCTCGACTGGCAGGTCGCTCGCCGCGGCAACTGGTCGCTGGACCTGGGCTACTTCCTGCAGGGCGCGTTGACGATCGAGGACCGACGCCGCAATGAGCGCGAACTCCTCGAGGAGTACCGCGACGCGCTCGGCCTGCCCGCCGACGAACTGCCGTCACTCGGCGAGATCTGGTTGCGCTACCGCGCCTCGGTGGCGCACGGCCTCACGCTGTGGCTGTGCACCGCGAGCGCGGGCGAGCTCTGGCAGCGCCCGGACATCGCCATCGCGCTCGCGCAACGGTATTCGGCGGCCTACGCCGATCTGCAGACAGCCGAGGCGATCGCCGACGTCTGACTCAGCGCGAGCGCCACGGTCCGGGCAACAGACCGACCGAGACCGCGGAGATCACCGAGACCACGATGAGGTAGGCGGCGATCGCATCGCTGGACTTCGTCGCCGTGTACAGCGCGGTGGCGATGGTCGGCGCGAAGGCCGACCCGACCACCGCCGACAGGGTGTAGCCCAGCGACACACCGCTGTAGCGCACGTCGGCGTCGAACGCCAGGCTGAACAGTGATCCGGTCACCCCGGCCGCCGGTGCCATGGCCAATCCGAAGACGAGCACGAGCGCGAGCAGGAAGAGGGCGGGCTCACCGGTGTTGATCAACGCAAAGACCGGAAGGACCGAAACGCCCATCGCGACGACGCCGGCCAGGAACACCGGTTTGCGGCCCACTACGTCGGAGAGCGCACCGAACACCGGGTACATCACCACTGCCACCACGGCGGCCACGCAGACGCCGAGAAGTGCTTGGGTGCGGCCGATTCCGGCGACCGTGGTGGCGTAGGAGACCAGGTACGCGACGCAGATGTAGGCGAACACGCCCTGGCTCAGGTAGGCGCCGGCGATCAGCAGAATCTGGCGCCAGTGCCTGCGCACCGCCTCGGCGATCGGCAGGCGCACCACCGCGGCGCGTTCCCGTACCGCCGCGAAGTCCGGACTCTCGGCCAGCGACAGCCTGATGACCAGACCGATGACGATCAGCACGGCGCTGGCCACAAACGGGATTCGCCATCCCCAGGCGAGGAACTGCTCGTCGGGCAGGAGCGAGGCGAGGTAGAACGCCAGCGTGGCCGTCGCGGTTCCGGCCGGGGCGCCCATCTGCGGGAAGGCGCCGTAGCGTCCCTTGCGATCCGGCGCCGCGTGTTCGACCGCCATCAGGGTGGCGCCGCCCCACTCACCGCCGACGGCGAAACCCTGCACCAACCGCAACAACGTCAGCAGGATCGGCGCCGCCACGCCGATCTGGGCGTAGGTGGGCAGCGCGCCCATCAGCACGGTGGCGACACCCATGCTCAGCAGCGAGTAGACCAGCATCCGCTTGCGACCGATCCGATCACCGAAGTGCCCGAACACGATTCCACCCAGAGGGCGGGCGACGAACCCGACCCCGAAGGTCGCGAACGACAGCAGCAGCCCGGTGGCCGGTGACACGTCGGGGAAGAACAGCTCGGGGAACACGAGCGCCGCGGCGGTGCCGTAGATCAGGAAGTCGTAGTACTCGACCGTGGTGCCGATGAAACTCGCCGACGCGACCCGCAGTGGCGACGTGCCGACAACGGCGGTCGCACCGGTGACTGCCATGGGTGGACTGTATCGGCCGATCGACGGCCCGGCAGCGGTTTTCGCGCCGCTCCTCACACCCGCATGCGCAGTGGACGATTCGCCGTCTCACGCATGGTCAGGATGGTTCCCAGGGAGATGACGGCGGCGACGATCACGTAGTAGGCCGGTGCGAGGTCGTTTCCGGTGCGGTCGGTCAGCCAGGTCGCGACGTAGGGCGCCGTGCCGCCGAACAGGGCCACCGAGGTGTTGTAGCCGATCGAGTAGCCGCTGGAGCGCACCCGGGTGGCGAACAACTCCGCGCCCGCGGCCAGGGAGCCCGCCACGAACAGCGCCTCGAGCGCGGACAGTCCGGCGTGTCCGGCGATCGCACCGAGCAGCGAACCGGTGTGGAACAGCGCGAACAACGGATAGGCCAGCACCGCGAAACCCACCGCCCCGGCGATCAGCAGGGGTTTGCGGCCGACCCGGTCCGACAGCGCGCCCAGCGGGAGGATGAGTACGAGGCCGACGACGCTGGCCACGGTGATCGAGATGAACGCGTCGGTCTTGGTGAAGTCCAGCGTCTCGGTCATGTAGCTCGGCAGGTATGTGAACACGGTGTAGAAGCCGACGTTGTGGATGATGACCAGGCCGGCGATCTGCAGGATCGGCTTCCACGAGGTGGTCACCGCATCCTTGAGCGGTGAGTGCGAGACCTCACCGGACTCCTTGAGCTCTTCGAAGTCCGGTGTGTCGCCGAGCTTCAGCCGGATGTAGAGGCCGACGCCGCCGAGCATGCCGGCGATGAGGAACGGGATCCGCCAACCGTAGGAGTTCATCGCCGATTCACTCAGCGCCGTCTCCAGCACCGTCACCGTCATCGAACCGAGCAGGAAGCCGACCACCACCGACCACACCAGGAAACTGACGACGAACCCGCGATGCCGGTCGGGGGCGAATTCGGCGAGATAGCAGGCGCCACTGCCGTACTCGCCACCGGCGGAGAAGCCTTGTACGCACCGGCACACCAGCAGCAGCAGCGGTGCGGCCACGCCGATGGCCTCGTAACTCGGCAACAGCCCGATCGCGAAGGTGGACGCCGACATCAGCAGGATGACCAGCGCGAGCACCCGCTGACGGCCGATCCGGTCGCCCAGCGGTCCGAAGAAGAAGCCGCCGAGGGGCCGCATGAAGAACGCCGCCGCGAAGATCGCGAAGGTGTTCAGCAGTGCGGCGGTGTCATCGGCGGTGGGGAAGAACTTCTCCGCGATGTAGGTGGCGAGGAAACCGTAGATCGCGAAGTCGAACCACTCGACGGTGTTGCCGATGGCGGCACCGCGCACCGCACGCCGTACGGCGAGCGGTTCGGCCTCCCGCGGGCGGTGTCCGTCGATGGTGGCCATGGTTTGCTCCTCGATGGCGAAGTCGACCCCGGCAATGTCGGGGTCGAGCATTCCCCGTCGTGAGCAGACTCAATCCTCGGGAACCGCCGGAGGCCCTCCGGCGGCCGGTCAGTCGCTGGCCGGAAGGGGTTTCGCCTCTTTGAGCTGCAGCGGAGTGCTGCCGATGGAAAGGGTGCCCGCACCTGCCTTGGTGACCAGCACCTCGGCGCCGTTGTCGTCGACGTAGCGCTTGCCCATCACGTTGCCGTCGGACAGCGCGGGATCCAGCGCGGCGTCGGCCGCCTTCGCGGCATCGAGTGGGACCATGGGCACGCCGCCGGCGCGCAGGTCGTCGAGGCTGTCGGCACTGCGCACGACGATCACCTGGGTATCGCACACCTGGCTCTGCAGGCGGGTGCCGTTCTTGATCATGCGGGCTCCTTCTCGGGCTCGTCGGCTTGCAGTTCTCGGATCAGTTGGCGGCGCAGCACCTTGCCGGTGGCGTTGGTGGGCAGCTCGGTGCGGAACACCACCCGGTCGGGCGTGCGGGAACCGCGCAGCTGCCTGCGCACGTGGGCGCGCAGATCGTCCGGATCGGGCGTCGCGTCGGCAGCGGGCACCACCACCGCGACGATGATCTGCCCCCACTGCGGATCCTCGGGTCCGACCACGGCGACGTCGCGTACGTGGGGGTGTTCGACGAGGACGTCCTCGATCTCGGCGGGCGCGATGTTCTCGCCGCCGCGGATGATGGTGTCGTCGGAGCGGCCGCCGATGAACAGGTAGCCGTCGGCATCAAGGGAGGCAACGTCTTTGGTGGGGAACCAGCCGTCGTCGTCGAGGACCGAGCCGATGTCGGTGTAGCGGCCGGAGACCTGATCACCCCGCACGAACAGCTCACCGGTCTCACCCGGACCGAGCACGCTGCCGTCGTCGGCGCGGATCTGCACCTCGATGCCCGGCACGATCTGCCCGACCGAGCCCAGCCGGCGTGCCACCGCATCGTCGTCGGAGGCGAGTGCGGCGCGATGGTCGTCGGGTCCGAGCACCGCGATGGTGGAGCTGGTCTCGGTCAGGCCGTATGCGTTGACGAAGCCGACGTCGGGCAGCAATTCGAGTGCCCGCCGCACCAGTGGCAGGGCCACCTTCGAACCGCCGTAGGCCAGGTTGCGCAGCGTCGGCAGGGGCACCGGCTCGTCCGACAGCGCGGACACGATGCGGTCGAGCATGGTGGGGACGACGGTGGCGGTGGTGACTCCTTCGGTGCGCACCAGGCGGATCCACTCGCGCGCATCGAAATGCCGCAGGTACACCATCGTGCGGCCCGCGTACAGATTCGACATCGCGGCGCCGACGCCGGCGATGTGGTAGGGCGGGACGCAGATCAGCGCGGCGTCCTCGGGGGCGGCCGATGCGAACTCGACGGTGCCGGTCACATAGCTGGTGAGGTTGTTGTGCGTCAGCTCAACGGCTTTCGGCCGCGAAGTGGTGCCCGAGGTGAACAGTACGACGGCGACGGCGTCCGGGTCGGCGAACTCCGCGGCGGGTTCGGCCGTGCGTGCGGCGGTGAGGAACTCGTGCGAATCCATGACGTGCTTGCCTGCGCCGGTGACGACGTCGCGGTATTCGGGGTCGGCGATGACCAGGGCATCGGGCAGTCGGGCGATCAGTTCGTGCAGACCCTCGCGGCTCAGCCGGTAGTTGAGCGGCGTGAACGGGATGGCGGCCCTGGCGGAGGCGAACAGCAGCAGTGGCAGCAGCGCGCCGCCGGTGCCGACGTAGGCCACATGCGCCGCACCCGAATCGGCGATCACGCCGGCGCCGCCGTCGGCCAGCGCGGACAGCTCCTCGACCGACAGCCGCAGCTCGTCGTCGACCACCGCCGTGCGGTCGGCATCGGCGGAGACCGACATCTCCAGCAGCAGCGAGATACTCATGTCCTGTCCAGTGCCTTCTCGATGGCCGTGTCGACGAAGATGTCGAGAGTCGGGTTCTCCCCGCCACCGTAGCGTGAGAAGTCCTCGACACCGGCCGAGACGAGCACCTCGGTGTCGATGAAGCATCGACCGGTCGTCTCGCGGGCCGGCCGGGACAGCACCTCGACCGCCGCGTCGGCCATGATCCGGGGATCTCGCGCCGCCTGCAGCGCCTTGTCGCCGTCGGCCATGTTGGCCACCGCGGCGGTGGCGATGTAGGTCTCGGGCCACAGGCAGTTGAACGCGATCCCGGCGTCTGCGTACTCCTGCGCCCAGCCCAGCGACAGCAGCGTCATCCCGTATTTCGAGAGGGTGTAGGCGGGGTGGGCGCCGAGCCAGTACGGGTTCATGTTCATCGGCGGAGCCAGCGTGAGCACGTGTGGATTGGCCGACTCGCGCAGATGCGGCAGGCATGCCTTCGTCAGCAGAAAGGTGCCGCGGACGTTGATGTCCATCATCAGATCGAATTTCTTGGGCGACAGCTGCTCGGTCGGTTCGGTGGCGATGGCGCTGGCGTTGTTGATGCAGATGTCGATGCCGCCGAAGTGTTCGACGGCGGTCTCGACGGCGCGCGCGACGTCCTCCTCCTTGCGCACGTCTCCGACGACCGCGACGGCTTTGCCGCCCGCGGCCTCCACGTCCGCGACGGCGGTGTGCACGGTGCCCGGCAGCTTCGGATGCGGTTCGCCGGTCTTGGCGAGTAGCACGACGTTGGCGCCGTGGCGGGCCGCGCCGATCGCGATGGCAAGACCGATTCCGCGACTTCCGCCGGACACCACCAGCGTGCGATCAGTCAACGTTCGTTGGCTGGGCATGGGCCTCCTCGATTCATCACGATGGTATTGGCATTCTCATTTTCTGCAAGTGACGTATTCGCCATCGTGCCGCATCGCGCGTCGCAGGTCGGCGTGGGGGCCGCCGCGGGCGTCGTCGACTGGTCGGCGACGACGGCCGATCCGCCGCGGACGTGGGACGTTCCCGAATGCGGTATTGGCATTCTCATTTTTTGCAAGTACGTTATCCACTGATGAGCGACCTCGTGCAGACTTCCTCGGGCCTCCCGCTCGAGCCCGTCTACGGGCCGGGCGACCGGAGAGGCGAACCGCCCGCGCCCGGCACTTATCCCTTCACACGCGGGAACTTCGCGTCGGGCTACCGCGGCAAGCTGTGGACCTTCCGGCAGTATTCCGGCTTCGGCACCGCCGAGGAGTCGAATCGCCGGTACCGGTACCTGCTCGACCAGGGCGGCACGGGGCTGTCCGTGGCGCTCGATCTGCCCACCCAGTGTGGCTACGACTCCGACGATCCCGAGTACGGCGAAGAGGTCGGTCGCGTCGGCGTGGCGGTGGACACCCTGGCCGACGCCGAGATCCTGTTCGACGGCATCCCGCTCGACAAGATCAGCACGAGTTTCACGATCAACGGCACCGCCGCGATCCTGCTGGCGTTCTACGTCGCCGCCGCGGAGAAGGCGGGCGTGCCGAGGGCGAAGCTCACCGGCACGATCCAGAACGACATCCTCAAGGAGTACGCCTCGCGCGGGACCTGGATCTGGCCGCCGGAGCCGTCGCTGCGTCTGATCGCCGACACGATCGAGTTCTGCGCCGCCGAGGTCCCGCGGTTCAACGCGATCTCGGTGGCCGGCGCGCACTTCCGTGACGCGGGCGCCAACGCCGTTCAGGAAATGGCGTTCACGCTCGCCGACGGGGTCACCTACTGCGACACCGTGGTCGAACGGGGCCGGATGTCCATCGACAAGTTCGCCCCGCAGATCTCGTTCTTCTTCTACACCCACGGCGACTTCTTCGAGGAGATCGCCAAATACCGTGCCGGGCGGCGGCGCTGGGCGACGATCGTGCGCGAGCGGTACGGGTCGACCAGCGACAAGGCGTCGATGTTCCGGTTCGGCTGCGTCTCCGGCGGCGCGTCGCTGTACGCACCGCAGGCCCAGAACAACGTCGTGCGGATCGCCTACGAGGCGATGGCGTCGGTGCTCGGCGGCGTGCAGTCGATGTTCACCGCGGCGTGGGATGAACCCTTCGCGCTGCCCAGCGAGGAGTCCGCGACGCTCGCGCTGCGCACGCAGCAGATCCTGGCCTACGAGACGGGCGTGACCCGGGTGGCCGATCCGCTCGGCGGCTCGTACTTCGTCGAGGCGCTCACCGATGCCACCGAAGCCAGGATCATCGAGATCATGCACGACCTCGAGCAGCACGGCGGCATGGTCCGCGCCATCGAGGACGGCTACCTGCAGGGCCTCATCGCCGACGAGGCCTACAAGCTCCACCAGGAGATCGAGTCGGGGGAGCGGCCCGTCGTCGGGGTCAACAAGTTCGTCACCGACGAGCCCCCACCGGACATCGACACCTACGAACTCGACGCCGAGGGCCGCGATCTGCAACTCAAGCGGCTGGCGAAGGTCAAGGCCGACCGTGACGCCGATGCGGTCGCGACCACGCTCGCGGCGCTGTCTCGCGCCGCGGAGGGCGACGAGAATCTGATGCACCGACTCATCGACTGCGCGAACGCCTATTGCACTGTCGGCGAGATGGTCTCGGCGCTCAAAGCGGTGTGGGGCGAGTTCCGGCAACCGGTGGTGTTCTAGTGAGCGCTCCCACCCGTGTCCTCGTCGCCAAACCGGGCCTCGACGGTCATGACCGCGGCGCGAAGATCGTCGCGCGCACGCTGCGTGACGCCGGCTTCGAGGTCATCTACACCGGAATCCGCCAGCGGATCGAGGACATCGTGTCGATCGCACTGCAGGAGGATGTGGCCCTCGTGGGGTTGTCGATCCTCTCGGGTGCCCATCTAGCCTTGACCCGGCGCACCGTCGAGGCGCTGCGGGCCGCCGATGCCGGCGACATCGCCGTGGTGGTCGGTGGGACCATCCCGCAGGCCGATGTGCCGAAGCTGCTGGAGGCCGGTGCGGCGGCCGTCTTCCCGACCGGCACGCCGCTGGAGACATTGGTGACCGAGGTGCGCAAACTGACCAACGAGGCCGCCCAGTGACCGCGCCGTCACCGAACGTGCGTCCAATGCCACTCTTCGGCCGATTTCTCGCACTGACCGCACGTTCGGTGGAGGAGGGCTGACATGAGACTCGGCGTGATGATCGGTGCCGAACGCGGCGACATGGCGCGCAAGGTCACCAAGCTGGTGTCCGACATCGAATGGGCCGAATCGGCGGGGATGGACACCGCGTGGATGCCGCAGGTGCCCAACGATTTCGACTGCCTGACGATGGTGGCGCTGATGGCCGCTCACACGTCGCGTATCGAACTCGGCACCGCGGTGGTTCCGCTACAGGCGCAGCATCCCATCGCGCTCGCCCGTCAAGCACTTTCGGTGCACGCCGTGGCGGGCGGCCGGCTCGCGCTCGGTGTCGGCCCGTCGCACCACTGGATCGTGCGCGACATGCTTGGCCTGCCCTACGACAAACCCGCCGCCTACACCCGCGACTACCTCGAGGTGCTCAATGCGGCGCTGGCCGGCCCCGGGGACGTGGACGTCGAGAACGATTCGTTCACCGTGCACAATCCCACCGTGCTGGCAGCGGATCCGCCGATGCCGGTGCTCGTGGCCGCGCTCGGTCCCGTCATGCTGCAGCTCGCCGGGGAACTCGCCGACGGCACCGTGCTGTGGATGGCCGACGAGAAGGCGATCGGGGACCACATCGCGCCGAAGATCAGCAAGGCGGCGGCTGACGCCGGCCGGCCCGCTCCGCGCATCGTCGCCGGAATCCCGGTGTGCCTGTGCGCCAATTCCGAGATCGACGCCGCCAAGGAGCGGGCCAACCGCATCCTCGCCGAGGCGGAGACCTCGCCCAACTATCAGCGCCTGCTCGACCGTGGCGATGCCCGCAATGTCGGAGACCTGTGCGCGGCGGGTGACATGGAAACCATACTGCGTCGATTCCGAGACTTCGCCGATGCCGGTGTCACGGATCTGTCCGTGCGGCTGTTGCCGATCGGCGACACCCGCGACGAGTTGATCGCCTCCAAGTACCGCACCCGTGAGGTGATCGCCGAGCTCGCGAAGCAGGTGCGATGAGCGCTTGCGCGAAGAGCCGAGGGCCGCGATGAGCGCTTGCGCGAAGAGCCGAGGGCCGCGATGAGCGCTTGCGCGAAGAGCCGACGGCACAGGTGAGCGCCCCATTGGCGGGCATCCGGATCCTCGAGGTCGGGGTCATGCTGGCTGGTCCGTACGCGACGATGATGCTCGCCGACCTGGGCGCCGAGGTGACCAAGGTGGAGCCGCCGGGCGGGGAGATCTCCCGGCAGGTCGGTGACAGCTACTTCGCCAGCCTGAACCGCAACAAACGCAGCGTCTGCCTCGATCTCCAGTCCGAGCAGGGGCAGCGGCGGCTGGGCGAGTTGGTCGCCGAATCCCATGCGCTGCTGGTGAACATGAAGCCGTCGGTGATCCGCAAGCTCGGCCTCACCTTCGAGAACCTTCGGCGCTTCAACCCGAAGATCGTGTGCGTGGCGATGACCGGGTTCGGCCTGGACGGCGGGGACGACCCGGCATTCGACTACGTGATCCAGGCGGCCACCGGTGTCGCGGCGATGACGGGCGACCCCGACGGCCCACCGACGCTCCCTGGCTATTCGTCGGCCGACAACTCGACGGGGCTGACCGCGGCCCTCGGCCTGCTGGCGATGATCGTCGCCGGCCGCGGCGGACAGGTCGACGTCTCGCTGCGCGATGTGATGCTCTCGCAGCTGAACTACCGGGCCGCGGCGTACCTCAACGACGGCGTCGTGCCGCGCCGCTATCCCAACGGTGCGCATTCGTTCTACGTTCCGGCGCAACTGTTCCCGACCGCCGACGGCTACCTTGCGCTGTTCGTGACCCATGACGGGTTCTGGCGGCTGTTCGCTCGGGAGGCCGGCATCGAGGGCTTCCCGACGATGGCGGAGCGATCGGCGCGCCGCGAGGAGGTGCTCGCGCTCGTCACCGCCGCGCTCGCGCGGGACACGGCGGCGGGCTGGGAGAAGCGGCTGCGGCCGCTCGGGATCCCGGCGGCGGCGGTGCGCGGGCTGCCGGAGGCACTCGAGCAGACGCCCGAGGCCCTGGTCACCGCGGGCCGCTTCCGGTTGGTGGGAAGCCCGATCCGCATCGCCGGTTACGAGCCCGACTACCGCCCGCCGCCGGCGCCGCCGACGGCCGATCAGTCGTCGTAGGTGACCACCACACGGGCGGTGTCGGGAATCGCCTGGCAGGTCAGCACGTATCCGTCCGCCACCTCGTCGTCGTCGAGCGCATCGTTGACGCGCATGGTGGCCGTGCCCTCGGTGAGTTTGGCGATGCAGGTGCCGCAGTTTCCGGCCTCGCAGGAGAACGGTGGGTTCAGACCGGCCCTGCGTGCGGTTTCCAGCAGCGTCTCGCCGGCCGCCGGTGCGACCGTCTGGGTCTTGCGGTCGAGCACGATGGTCACCTCGGCGCCGGCCCCGTCGTCGGGCGCCGCGGGCATCGGTTCGGCCGTCATCTGACTCCTTCGGGCATGATGGTTCTGTCAAACGGAGAATTCTATTCTCCCGAAATGATAGGCTCTTCTCAAGTGCAGATTACGGCGTCCAGGGAGGGTCCGGCGCGGTGAGCGATGGCCGACACGTGACGGGCGCTGCCGCACTCGCATTCGGCGAGCGCGAGTACTGCCTGGCCGAACTCGACGCGCTGGCCAGCGGCATGGCGACGGCACTGGAACAGCGCGGTGTCCGCGCGGGTGACCGGGTGGCGATGATGTCGTCGAACCGGCCAGAATTCGTTGCGGCGCTGAAGGGTATTTGGCACCTCGGCGCCGCGGCGGTGTTGATCAGCCCGGCATGGAAGCGCGCCGAGGTCACGCACGCGCTGGAGCTGACCCGCCCGACCCACGCGGTCGGTGATCACCCGGTCCTGGCCGAGCTGATGCCGATGCTGCTTCTCGACGAACCCGTCGCGCCCGGGCGGCGCGAGTTCGACTCTGTCGCCCCCGATGCCGATGCGCTGTTCGTGTTCAGTTCCGGGACCACCGGTATGCCGAAGGCGGTCCGGCACACGCACCGGGCGTTCGCCGTCGCGGTGCGGCACTGGCGCGACGCCCTCGAGTTGTCGTCGGCGGACCGGATGCAGATCATGACGCCCCCGTCGCACATCCTCGGTCTGCTCAACATCGTGATGGCCCTCGAGACGGGGACGTGGATCCGGCTGCATCCCCGGTTCGACATCGACACGATGCTGCACCACATCGAAGCCGACCGGATCACCATCGAGATGGCCGTCGCGCCGATCGCGCTGGCGCTCGCCGCCCACCCGAAACTGGAGACCTACGATTTGACGTCATTGCGGTACATCATGTGGTGCGCCACCCCGGTGACCGAGACCGTCGCCGCCGCCGTCACCCGACGGACAGGGGTGAACTGGGTTGCCGCGTACGGGACCACCGAATTGCCCGTGATCGCAGCCAATCCCGTCTCGGGCGCGCGGCTGGACACCGTCGGGCGGCCGGTTCCCGGCGTGCGGGTGCGGATCGTGTCGCTGGAGGACGGGGCGCCGCTTGGCGTCGACGAGGTCGGCGAGATCCAGGTCTGCTCGGATTCGGTGATGGCGGGCTATCTCCCGCAGGAGGCGACGTCGACGGCGTTCGCCGACGGCTGGTACCGCACCGGCGACGTCGGGCGCCTCGACGCCGACGGCTGGCTGCGCATCACCGACCGTTCCAAGGAGATGATCAAGGTCCGCGGATTCCAGGTGGCACCCGCCGAGGTCGAGGCGGTTCTCCACGGCCATCCCGCCGTCGAGGACTGCGCCGTGTTCGGCGAACCGCACCCGGCCGACGGCGAGGCCGTGGTGGCCGCGGTCACCACGAACGGCGACGTCTCCGCCGACGCGCTGATCGAGCTGGTCGCCGAGCGGCTGGCGTCTTACAAACGACCGAGCCGGGTGGTGTTCGTCCCGGAGATTCCGCGCTTACCTTCCGGCAAGGTTCTGCGCCGAGTGCTGAAGGAGCAGCATGGACGTACGTCTGACCGCTGAACAGCAGCAGTTGCGGGACGCCGCAACAAAACTCGCCGACGATCTGGGACCGGGTTCGGTCGCGGGCCTGACCGACACTGCACGGCGGACACGCCTGGAGAAGACGGTCGAGTCGACGGGCTGGCGGTCCCTGCGCTCCGACGGCGCCTCGGGGGTCGAGGTCGCGGTTGTCGCCGAGGAGTTCGGCCGCGGTCTGGTCGACGTGCCGTTCCTCGGGCCCGCGCTCTCCGACGACCTCGGCCGGCTGCTCGGCCGTGCGCCCGCCACACCGTCCGACGAACCCGGCGGGGTCGACCTCACCCGCAGCACCGCCGGGGTGGCCGAGGAACCTGCCGAGCTCGCAGAGTTGTCCCGCGCGGATGCCCAGCGCTGGCGTGCCCTGGCGTTGGCGACGACGTCGGCCGACATCCTGGGCGCCGCCCGCGGAGCTCACGCGCTGGCGTGCGACTACGCGAAAGTCCGCGAGCAGTACGGCAAGTCGATCGGCTCCTACCAGGCGATCGCCCACCTGCTGGCCGAGGGTCTCGCGCAGATCGAGGGTTCGGTGTCGATTCTGCGCCACGCGGCGTGGGCGGTCGACGAACTGCCACCCGACGAGGCGGTGCGCGCGGGCCGCTACGCCAAGCTGTATTGCGCGCGTGCCGCGCGCACCGTCTGCGAGACCGCGATCCAGGTGCACGGGGGCATCGGCAACACCTGGGAATGCCTGGCGCACGTGTATCTGCGGCGCGTTCTGACTTCGACCGAGTTGTGGCCGGTACGACTGGAGGACATCGAAATTGGATTTTCGTGATTCACCCGAAGAGGCCGCCTTCCGGGAGCGGCTGCGGAACTGGCTTGCCGACAATGCCGGACAGTTCGCGGTCTCCGGTGACGACTACTGGACCCGGCAGGGCGAGTGGCACCAGGCGCTGTACTCCGCCGGGTTCTTCGGCACGTCGTGGCCGCGCGAATTCGGCGGGCAGGATCTGCCGCCGGTCTACGACGTCATCGTCGACGAGGAACTCGCCCGGGCCGGTGCGCCGCCGCGGCCGAGCCTCGGCTATCTCGTCGTCGGGCTCGGCCATCACGGCAGCAAGGAACTGCAACAGCGGTTCCTGCCCGGGATGATCAACGGCACCGAGCGCTGGTGCCAGGGGTTCAGTGAACCGGGCGCCGGCTCGGATCTGGCCTCGTTGACCACCAACGCGACCCGCGACGGTGACGACTACCTCATCCACGGGCACAAGATCTGGACCAGCTACTCCGACATCGCCGACTGGTGCCTGGTGCTGGCCCGCACCGACAGGGACGTCCCTCGGCACAAGGGCATCTCGGCGTTCATCGTCGACATGCACCAACCCGGGATCGAACAGCGGCCGCTGAAGATGATCAACGGGGTGACCACGGAATTCGGCCAGGTCGCGTTCGACGGTGCGGTGGTGCCGGCGGACCAGATGGTCGGCGCGCCGGGGGAGGGTTGGGCGTTGGCGATGACGGTGGTCAGCCACGAACGCGAGCCCTCGACTCTGGGTTACTCGGCGCGATACGGAAAGCTGGTGCGCCAGATGGCCGCTCGCGTCGACGGGCGGCCGCCGGAGGATCTGGTGTGGGCGGCCGTGGAGGCCGAGATGCTGCGCCTGCACGTGCGCCGCCGCCTGTCCGAACAGCTCGACGGCATCACCCACGGACCCCAGGGTTCGTTGGACAAGCTGTTGATGACGTGGACCGAACAGTCCGTCGGCCATGCGGCGCTGGCGGTCAGCGGCACGAAGGACCCCGATCTGCTGAGCGCCTATCTCTACAGCCGCGCGCAGAGCGTGATGGGCGGAACGTCGCAGATCCAGAAGAACATCATCGCCTCGCGAATCTTGGGACTGGGCGTGCGATGAGCGCTTGCGCGAAGAGCAGAGGAGTCTGAATGTACGACATGCCACCGGAGATCAAGGTCACCGCGGACGGCCCGCTGCGGATCATCACGCTCAACCGGCCCGATGCGCTCAACGCCGTCAACGACGATCTGCACTGCGGTCTGGCGCAGCTGTGGCCGCGGCTCAACGAGGATCTCGATGCGCGGGCGGCGGTGATCACCGGTGCGGGACGGGCCTTTTCGGCCGGCGGTGACTTCGCCTACCTGCAGGAGCTGGCGGGGGATGCGAAGCTGCGCGCGAAGACCATCCTGCACGGCCGCGAGATCGTGCTCGGGATGACGCGCACCCGGATTCCGGTGGTCGCTGCGGTGAACGGGCCGGCGGTCGGGTTGGGCTGCAGTCTGGTCGCACTGAGCGACATCGTCTACATGGCGCCGACGGCGTACTTCGCCGACCCGCACGTGCAGGTGGGCCTCGTCGCGGCCGACGGCGGGCCGCTGACCTGGCCGTTGCACATCAGCCTGCTGCTGGCCAAGGAGTTCGCGATGACCGGCACGCGCATCTCCGCGCAGCGCGCCGCGGAACTCGGGCTGGCCAACCACATCGTCGACGATCCGCTCGGCGAGGCCGTCGCCTGCGCCGAGAAGATGATGCAGATGCCGCGCCAGGCGCTCGAGTCGACGAAGCGGCTGCTCAACATCCACCTGGAGCGGGCGGTGCTGGCGAGCCTCGACTACGCCAACACGGCCGAGGAGCAGTCGTTCCAGACCGAGGATTTCCGCGCGATCGTGGAGAAGTTGAACGCCAAGAAGAACTGACGCTCACCCCGGCACCGCGAGCGTGCGTGTCTGTCCACGACGCGCCGCCCCATCACCGGCGGTTTGCGCACGCTCGGCGGGTGCAACGGTCAGCCGATCAGCTCCTCGGAGCGCTGGATCGTACCCGTGATCCCGTGGGCGTCCTGGGTCGCCAGCAGTACGGCGGCGCGCGCCATCGCCTCCGGCGGCTCGACCATCTCCGGCGGGATCTGCATTCCCGCCCCCGCAGCCTGCCAGCCTTCGGTGAGCACGACGCGCGACGGGCTCAGACAGTTGACCGCGATGTTGTCGGCCCGAAGATCCGCCGCCAGGCCGAGGTAGAGCCGTTCGGCGGCGGCCTTCGACACCCAGTACGCGTTCGATCCCTGATCGGTCATCGTCACCCCGGTGGTGGTCACCGCGATCAGGGAGCCGCCACCGCGGGCCCGCACATGCGGAATCACCGCCCTGGTGACCAGGAAGACGCCGGTGACGTTGACGTCGAGGCACAGCCGCCAGCGTTTCAGCGGCGTCGACTCGATGGGGCCGAGCCACAGCACGCCTGCGTTCGCGACGAGGACGTCGATGCCGCCGAACTCCGAAACAACCGCGGCCACAGCCGACTCCACCGAGTCCTCGTCGGTGACATCGCACGGCACCGGCAGCGCGCGGCCGCCCACAGCGGTGATGTCGTCGGCCACCGAGAAAATCGTCCCCGGCAGTGTGCCCGGTTGCTCCGAGCGCGCGGCGACCGCCACCGCGGCGCCCTGTGCGGCCAGCGCCTTGGCCACCGTCGCGCCGATGCCGCGACTCGCGCCGGCGACAAACGCGACCTTGCCGGCGAGCGACGTCACTTGGGCGGGAACCGCAATGCCCCGTCGAGGCGGATGATCTCGCCGTTGAGGTAGTCGTTCTCGACGATGCTCTGCGCGAGTTGCGCGTACTCCGTCGAGCGGCCCATTCGCTTGGGGAACGGGACCTGCGGACCCCAGTACTGCTCCAACTGGTCGGCCGCCTTCCCGTAGGCCGGCGTGTTGATGGTGCCGGGGGCGATCGTGCAGACCCGAATGCCCAGCGGGGACAGGTCGCGGGCGGCCACCAGCGTCATGCCCAGCACCCCGCCCTTGGCCGCCGAATAGGGCAGCTGACCGATCTGCCCCTCGTAGCCCGCGATCGACGCGGTGTTGATGATGACCCCGCGGCCGCCCTCGTCGAGCGGTTCGGACTTCGCGATGGCCGCTGCCGTCAACCGCATCACGTTGAACACGGCCGTGAGGTAGAACTCGATGGTCTTCTTGAACCCGTCGAGGTCGAGCGGCGAACCGTCCTTGCCGATCAGCCTGCCGCCGCTGGCCGGGCCGCCGTGGGTGTCGACCGAGATCCGCAGTGGGCCGAGCGATTCGGCTTCGGCGATCGCGGCGTTGACCGATTCCTCGGACGTCGCGTCGGTGCGCACGTAGCGCACTCCGATTTCCTGTTCGAGCGCCGCACCCTTCTCGTCGGCGAGGTCGGCGACGACCACCTTGGTGCCGGCGCCCTGCAGACGGCGGACGGTCGCCTCACCGAGTCCTCCTGCGCCACCGACGACGATCGCTGAGCTGCCGGCGATTTGCATACGGTTCCCCTTCTTGCAACTAAGACTCTCGCGCTGAGAGAATAGTATTCTCATACGTCGCGGAAATGGAGTCAATGCATGCCCGAAGCCGTCATCGTCTCTGCACTGCGCACCCCGATCGGCACCGCGATGAAGGGCACACTCCGCGACACCGACGCCTACCAGTTGGCGGAGCATGTCGTGAAAGCCGCCGCGGAGGACCTGCCGAAGGGGCAGATCGACGACGTCATCCTCGGCGAAGGGCTCTACGGCGGCGGCGTCATCGCCCGCCACGCGGCCATCACCGCCGGCCTCACCTCGGTCCCCGGGCTGTCGAACAACCGCCACTGCGCCGCGGGGCAGGCCGCGGTGCAGAGCGCCGCGGCGAGCATCCGTGCGGGGATGGATCAGCTGGTCATCGCCGGCGGCGTCAACTCCGCCTCCACCACACCGCGTTTCACCCGCAGGGCGAGCAGCGCCAAGGACGCCGCGATGCTCGACTGGTTCCCGCCCACACATCCCGACCGCGCCGACGCCCCCAACATGGACATGTCTATCACCGTGGGCTGGAACGCCGCGGTGCGCGCCGGGGTGAGCCGCGAGGAGATGGACCGGTGGGCACTCGGCTCCCACCGCAAGGCGATCCAGGCCATCGACGAGGGCCGCTTCAAGGAGGAGATCCTCGCGATCGACACGCCGTACGGACTCTTCGACACCGACGAACATCCCCGGCGCGACACCAGCATCGAGAAGCTCGCCGCACTCAAACCCCTTCATCCCGAGATCGAAGGCTTCTCCATCACCGCGGGCAACGCATGCGGTGCCAACGACGGGGCAGCGGTGCTGGCGCTGGCCAGTGACCGGCTCGGGCTGCCCGCGCTGGGCACCGTCACGGCGTGGGCCTCGATCGGCGTCGATCCCGCCTTCACCGGTCTGGCTCCGGTCGAGGCGATCCCGAAAGCGCTGAAGCGGGCCGGAATCTCGATCGCCGACGTCGACCTGTTCGAGATCAACGAGGCGTTCGCGGCGATGTGTGTGGCGACCGTCAAGATGCTCGACATCGATCCCGACAAGGTGAACGTCAGCGGCAGCGGCTGCTCGCTGGGGCATCCGGTGGCCGCGACCGGCGCCCGGATGCTGGTGACGCTGGTGCACGAATTGCGCCGCAGAGGCGGCGGTATCGGGGTCGCGGCCATGTGCGCGGGCGGCGGAATGGGTTCGGCGACCGTGATCGAGGTCCCCGCCCCCTAGGGTGGGTCGCACATGGACAGTCGCACATGGACGTAGCGGAGCTCATCGCAGCGGCGCGTGACGGCTCGACCCGCGCCGCCGGCCGGCTGCTGAGCCTGGTCGAGGGCGCCCGTCGCGACGAGGTGCTCGCCGCACTCGGCCCCCACCGGGCGCGGGTCGTCGGCCTCACCGGTCCGCCCGGTGCGGGCAAGTCCACGACGGTGGCGGCACTGGTGGCGTTGTACCGGCAGCGGGGGCTGCGGGTGGCGGTGCTGGCCGTCGACCCCTCCTCGCCGTACAGCGGCGGCGCGCTGCTCGGTGACCGAATCCGGATGGCGGCCCACATCAACGATCCCGGTGTGCTGATCCGGTCGGTGGCCACCCGCGGCCATCTCGGCGGGCTCGCGGCCGCGGTGCCCGCCGCGATCCGGGTGCTCGCGGCGCTGTCCTACGACCTCGTCATCCTGGAGACCGTCGGTGTCGGCCAGTCCGAGATCGAGATCGCCGCGATCGCCGATCCCACCGTGGTCGTGCTCAACCCCGGCGCCGGTGACGCCGTGCAGGCCGCGAAGGCCGGTCTGCTCGAGGTCGCCGACATCGTGGTGGTCAACAAGGCCGATCGTGACGGCGCCGACCAGACCGTGCGCGACCTGCGGGGCGAGGTGAGCGTTCCGATCCTCAAACTCGTTGCGTCACAGGGCGACGGTGTGCCGGAGTTGGTCGACGTCATCGACACGCACCATCGCGAGGACACCCCGGAGCGTCGCGCCGCGCGGGCCAGGACGCAGATCCTGTCCCTCGCCCACACCCTGTTACGCACCCATCCCGAACTCGACCGCCTCGCCGGGCTCGTCGCCGACGGCACCCACGATCCCTACACGGCTGCGGCGACGTTGTTCTCTAGTCCTCGCTGCGGCGGAGCACCGCCAGCACCGTGAGCGCCAGGATCTTGACATCCAGCCACAGCGACCAGTTCTCGATGTAGTAGTTGTCCCACTCGGCGCGGCTGGCGATCGAGGTCTGCCCCCGCAGGCCGTGCACCTGCGCCCAACCGGTGACACCAGCCTTGACCCGGTGACGTTCGCCGTAGCGGCGAATCTGCATCTCGAAGAGTTCGACGAATTCGGGTCGTTCGGGCCGCGGACCGACCAGGCTCATCTCGCCCCGCAGGACGTTGACGAGCTGGGGCAGTTCGTCGAGTGACGTCTGGCGCATGAACTTGCCGATGCGCGTGCGCCGGTCGACGCCTTCCACGCCGCCGGGAGCCGAACCCGCTCGGAGTTCGAACTGTTCATCGGACGGCCGGGGCGGTCGCATCGAGCGGAACTTCAGGCAGTCGAACGATCTGCCGTCGCGTCCGACGCGCCTCTGCCGGAAGAAGATCGGCCCCGGCGAGCTCAACCGCACCAGCAGCGCCAGCGTCAGGAACACCGGTGAGATCGCCAGCAGCGCCACGGCGGCGACAGTGCGGTCCATCGTGTGTTTGACGGTGAACTGCCAGCCGCGGGGATCGATGTCGGGTAGCGCCATCAGCGGCAGGCCGCCCACGTGTTCCACTCGGGCGCGGGCGCCGACGGCGTCGAACAGTCGCGGCACCACCCACACCCGCATGCCCAGTCGCTGGGCGGTGCGCACGACCGCGATCAGCTCGGAGTCGGGAAGCGGGCAGAACGAGACGACGAGGTTGGTGGCCGCGGTCGCCCGGACCACGTCGGCGAGGTCGGCGGGGGTCCCGAGCCGCGGTACGTCGACGCGGAGCAGTTCGGGGAGGTGGTCGCCGCTGCCGGCTCCCGGATCGTCGAGCAAGCCGATCGGGCGCATCCCGTATTCCGGCAGCTGCTGCAGATGGTCCATCAACTGGTGGGAGATCGGGCCGTCGCCGATGACCAAGGTAGGTGCGGCAGAACGAAACCGGCGGCGCAGATACCGCTGGAGGACGGCCCTGATCAGACGGACGGCGGGGACCAGAACAGCGGCGCACAGCCAGCACCTCAGCACGAATTCGCCGACCATGTAGTTCTCGGTGAACACCAGCATCGGCACCAGCAGCCCGCAGGCGGCCAGGGCGACCGAGGCCTCCACCGGATGGAGTTCGTCGAGGAAGTTGCGCAGCAGCTGCGGGCGGTACATGCCGCGGCCGGCGAGCAGGGCGATCAGGATGGGGACGAACAGCCACGGCAGCACGGCGACACCGTGATACGGGGCAACGGTGGTCGCCGCCTCCCAGTAGCGAGCGATCGCCACGGACACCGAGGCGGCCAGAACGTCGAGCAGCACGGTGACGGCGACCTGGACCCGGGGCAGGATCAGCAGTTCGAGTATCGACCGACGTTTCCGTGGCGCACGTGTGGGCGGCGCGGCCTGCCCGTGTGGGCCGGAAGGCGGAATCTCCAATTGTGTGTGACCGGTCGACATCTAGCGGCTCACACGTGACCTAAAACGGACTCTCTGGCACGGGAGTACGTTACCCAACCGCATCGGGTGACAAACTGGCGGTGCCATCGAACGGTGGCGGTGTCGGGTGACGGCCCCGCCGGCGTCCCGCTCAGTCCGGCAGCGATCGGCCCGTCGCCGCCGCGTGACCGGCCCGGACCCCGAAAACCATTGCCGGTCCTAACGTTCCGCCCGCACCCCCGTAGGCCTTCCCGGTGGCGCCCGCCATGGCGTTGCCCGCGGCGTACAGCCCGGGTATCGGCGCGCCGCTGACATGCAACACCCGTCCGTCGCGGTCGGTGCGCGGGCCGCCCTTGGTGCCCATGGCGCCGATCGCCACCGGCACCGCATAGTACGGCGGGGTGTCGATCGGTCCCAGAGTCTGCAGCGCCGGCGTCGGTGCATGGGGGTCGCCCCAGTACCCGTCGTATGCGCTGGCGCCCCTGCCGAATTCGGGGTCACGTTCCTCGGCGACGTGGTGATTCCAGTCGGCCAGTGTGCGGGCCAGGCCGGCCGCGTCGATTCCGGTCTTCTCGCCGAGTTCGGCGAGATCCGCCGACTTAGAGTACCAGTCGGGTGCCGGGCCGTCGGGTTCGACGGCGAGGAACCCGTACTTCTTGAGGTGCAGTGAGTCGAACACGATCCACGCCGGATCGTTGACGTAGCCGTGGCGGGGGTCGAGGTACTGGAATGCCCCGGCCATCGAGTTGTACTCGCCCGCTTCGTTGAGGAACCGCCTACCGGCCCGGTTGACGATGATGCTACGCGGGCGGGTTCGTTCGAGCCGAACGCTGCGGCTACGCGGATGCCCGCCGATGGTGTCGCCGGGGATCTGCACGATCGGCACCCACCACGCCTCGCCCATGTTGGCCAGGTCGGCACCGTGCGCCATGGCCATGCGGAGCCCGTCGCCGGTGTTGTTGGGCGGGGACACCGGTCCACGCATCGGGCCGCGCAGGAATGCCTCGACGAGGCCGCGGTCCCATTCGAACCCGCCGGTGCCGAGGACGACACCCCGTCGGGAGTGCACCCGGATCTCCCTGTCGCGTTGCTGGATTCGCACGCCGACGATCCGTCCGTCCTCGGCGATCAACTCGACGGCACGGGACTCGGTGTGCGGGGTGACGCCGGCGTCGAGCAGGCCCTCGAGCAGTCCTGCGATCAGCGCCGTGCCGGCGACGCACGGATCCTCGAGCGTCTCGTCCACCGAGGCGTGGATGCGGGCGCGGGTCTCGGCGTCGATGCCGACGTTGCTGAAATCCGCCGGGAACGAGGTGATCCGGTCCCGCCACGGGCCGAGTCTCGCAAGGTCGAACGGCGCCGCCGACAGGGAACGCCCACCGCCGGGGCGGCCGCCCGGCAACTCGGGTTTGTAGTCGGGGAAGCCCTCGGCGACCGAGAAGCGCAACCCGCTGTGCGCTTCGACGAATTCGAGCATCCGTGGCCCGGTGCGCACGAACGTCTCGACCAGATCGTCGTCCATGACCCCGAGCGACTGCGCACGCAGGTAGGCCAGCGCATCCTCGACGGTCAGCTCGTCGGCCGCCCGGTCGTGGGCCGGGATCCACACGATGCCGCCGGAGACCGCCGTCGTCCCGCCGACCGTCGGTGCCTTCTCGTACACCTCGACCGCGGCGCCGTGCACGGCGGCGGTCAACGCCGCGGCCAGACCGGCGCCCCCGCTGCCCAGTACGACGACGTCGGTCTCGTGGTCCCACGTGCTCACTTCGGGTCCTTCCTTCTCTGGGCGACGAGTTCGCTAGAGGACGGCGGCGAGTTGCCTGGCGGCGGCGATCACCGCGTCCTTGCCGCCCAGTACGACGTCCTCGCGATGGGAGATGAGGTTGATACACGTCGGCGGGGACGGCGGCCGCCGGCGGACCGGAACGGCGAGGCCGTAGGTGTTGGGTTCGACCTCGCCGTGGGTGATCACCCAGCCCTGTTGCCGGGCCTGCGGTACCAGGTCGCGTTCCCCCGGGCGCGGCGGCATGCTCGCCAGCAGCGCGATACCGGCCGCGCCGCGGTCGAGCGGATACCGGCTTCCCTCGTGAAAAGACAAGTGGTAGTACACGTTCGTCGGGACGATCACCGCGACCGCCACCTGCTGGTCGCCCTCGGCGACGAGCAGCGACACGGTGGTGCCCAGTCCGTCGGCGAGTCCACGCAGCACCGGCACGCTCAGCGCGCGCACGTTGTTGTCGAACGACGAGCCGAGCAGCGCCAGCCCGGCCGCGGGCCGGTACCGGCCGTCCTCGCCCTTGGCGACGTACCGGAACTGGGTCAGCGTGCCGAGCAGCCGGTAGGCGATCGTGCGGTGGACGCCGACGTGGTCGGCCACCTGCTGAACCGTCAGGCCGGTCGGCGCGGTGGCCACCGCCTGCAGCGCCGACAAACCCCTCGCGAGGGTCTGTGACCCGGCGGCGAGTTTGTCGGGCATTTTTCCCTCACCTTCCATGCCGCCCGCTCCCTTGACAGACGTCATCGCGAGAGTGATGCTCTAAATATAGTGCACATTGATGAGCGATATTAGCACTAGGTACTACCGCAAAGCGAGAACGTCATTTCCGCGACGAAGGGGAGAGCGAGGCTCGGTGGCTGAGCACGAGAGTGTGTGGAGCGACCTGCAGGGGGTCGCGTTCTCACAGGGCTACCTCGACGCCGGCGGGGTGCGCACGCGCTACCTGCACGCCGGCGACACCGACCGGCCGGCGCTGATCTTCCTGCACGGATCCGGCGGTCACGCCGAGGCCTACGTCCGCAACCTCGAGGCACACGCCGAGCACTTCTCCACCTGGTCGATCGACATGCTGGGACACGGCTACACCGACAAACCCGGCCACCCCCTGGAGATCCGGCACTACGTCGAGCACCTGCTGGCGGTCCTCGACGCCATCGGCGCCTCCACGGCGTTCATCAGCGGTGAGTCGCTGGGCGGCTGGGTCGCGGCCCGGTTGGCTGCCGACCACGGCGACCGGGTCGAGCGACTGGTGCTCAACACCGCCGGAGGGTCGCAGGCCGATCCCGAGGTCATGAAGCGCATCGTCACCCTGTCCATGGCGGCCGCCGAGGACCCCAGCTGGGAGACGGTCCAGGCCCGCGTCAAGTGGCTGATGGCCGACAAGAGCAAGGGGTACGACGACATCGTCGCCAGCCGCCAACGCGTCTACCGTCAACCGGGATTCGTGGCCGCGATGCGCGACATCATGGCGCTGCAGGACCCGGAGATCCGCGCGCGCAACCTGCTCGGCCCCGCAGAGTACGGCGCGATCACCGCGCCGACCCTGGTCGTGTGGACCAGTGACGACCCGACCGCCGACGTCGCGGAGGGCAGGCGGATCGCGTCGATGATCCCCGGCGCCCGGTTCGAGGTGATGCCGGGCTGCGGACACTGGCCGCAGTACGAGGATCCCAAGACCTTCAACCGGTTACACGTCGACTTCCTGCTGGGGCGCGGATGACTGAGACAGACACGGACGTCGTCATCGTCGGTGCCGGCCCTGTGGGGCTGACGCTGGCGAACATGCTCGGCCTGCAGGGTGTGCGCACCGTGATCATCGAGGAACGCTCGACGCTCATCGACTATCCGCGTGGAGTCGGGCTCGACGACGAGGCGCTACGGACCTTCCAGGCCATCGGCCTGGTCGACAAGGTGCTGCCGCACACGGTGCCGAACCAGATTCTGCGCTTCTTCGACGGCGACCGCCGTTTGCTGGTGGAGATGGCGCCGCCCGACGCGCGGTTCGGTTGGCCGAAGCGCAACGGCTTCGTCCAGCCCATGGTGGACGCCGAGCTGCTGGCTGGGTTGTCCCGGTTCCCTCACGTCGAGGTGCGATGGGGCTGGAAGATGTTGGGCTGCAACGAGACGGAGGACGGCGTGACCGTGCGGGTGGACGGTGACGTCGAACCGCTGCATGCGCGCTACCTGGTCGGGTGCGACGGCGGCCGCAGTGCGACGCGTCGGCTGATGGGCGTGTCGTTCGACGGTACGACGTCACCGACGCGGTGGCTGGTCGTCGACATCGCCAACGATCCGCTCGGACACCCCAACAGCGAGGTCGGCGCGGATCCGGCGCGGCCGTACGCCTCGATCTCCATCGCGCACGGAATCCGGCGTTTCGAGTTCATGATCCACGCCGACGAGACCGACGAACAGGCCGAGGATCCCGCGTTCATCCACCGCATGCTCGCACTGCTGGTACCCCATCCCGAACGCGTCGAGATCATCAGGCACCGGGTCTACACCCACCACTCGCGCATCGCCGGGGCGTTCCGCAAGGGTCGGATGTTCCTCGCGGGTGACGCCGCGCATCTGATGCCGGTGTGGCAGGGGCAGGGCTACAACAGCGGGATCCGCGACGCGGCCAACCTCGGGTGGAAACTCGCCGCGGTGGTCAACGGTCATGCCGGCGACGCGCTGCTGGACACCTACGACGTCGAACGGCGCAAGCACGCCCGGGCGATGATCGACCTGTCCACGATGGTGGGCCGTGTCATCTCACCGACCAACCGCCGCGTGGCGACGCTGCGCGACAAGCTGATCCGCGGCGCATCCGTCGTGCCCACCCTCAAGCGCTATGTGCTGGAGATGCGGTTCAAGCCGATGCCCCGCTACGAACAGGGGGCGGTGTTCCATCCGGAGGCCCCGTCACCCACCTCGCCGACAGGGACGCTGTTCGTCCAGCCGCGCGTCGACACCCGCGAACAACAGAACCTCCTGCTCGACGAGGTGCTCGGCAGCGGCTTCGCGGTGCTGTGCTGGAACAACAACCCGCGCGCACTGCTGGGCGAGGACACTTTCGACCGGTGGAAAGCGCTGGGCGCCCGCTTCGTCGCCGCCCGTCCGTCGACGCAGTTGCAGTGGACCGGTCATGACGATCCCGACGTGACCGTCGTCGGTGACCGCACCGGCGCGCTGAAGGGCTGGTTCGACGCGCACACCGAGTCGGTGCTCTTCCTGCGCCCCGATCGCTGCATCGCCGGCGCCTGCATCGCCCAGCGTGCCGCCGACGTGAGCACCGCCCTGTTCGGCGTGCTCCATCTGACCCAGGGAGGAGGCAATGGTCACCATGGCGCAGATCGCTCTGTGCTGCATGTCGCACAGTCCGCTACTGAACCTTCCGGGACCGTCGCGGGAGCTCCTTGACGACATCGACGCGGCGCTCACGGGCGCCCGTGACTTCGTCGCGGAGTTCGACCCGGAACTGGTGGTCACGTTCTCGCCGGACCACTACAACGGGTTCTTCTACAAGGTCATGCCGCCGTTCTGTGTCGGCACCTCGGCGCAGGGCGTCGGCGACTACGGCACCCACGCCGGCCCCCTCGACGTGCCGGAGGCGCTGGCGTCCGAACTGGCCGCCGCCGTGCTGGAAGCCGGTGTGGACGTCGCCATCTCGGCGAGTATGGACGTCGACCACGGCACCGTGCAGCCGCTGCAGATGCTGTTCGGCGATGCCACCGCACGACCCGTCATCCCGGTGTTCGTCAACTCGGTGGCGACACCGCTCGGACCGCTGCGCCGTTCGCGCGCGCTGGGGGCGGCGGTCGGCGGCTACCTCGCGACGCTCGACAAGCGGGTCTTGGTGGTCGGGTCGGGCGGGTTGTCCCACGACCCCCCGGTGCCCACGCTGGCGACCGCACCGCCCGCGGCGCTCGACCGCATCGTGCACGGCGCCCCGATGAGTACCGAGCAGCGGATGGCTCGGCAGTCGGCGGTGATCGACGCGGCGCAGGCCTTCGCGCACGGCAACAGTCCACTGCAGCCGCTCAATCCCGCTTGGGACGCCACCTTCCTCGAGATCCTCGACGAGGGTTGGCTGTCCGATCTCGACGGATGGTCGAACACCTTCATCGCCCGCGAGGGCGGGAACTCCGCCCACGAGATCCGCACCTGGGTGGCCGCCTTCGCGGCATTGTCGGCCGGCGGTGACTACCGCACCGTGCACCGGTTCTACCGAGCTGCACCGGAACTGATCGCCGGGTTCGCGATCCGCACGGCGGTGCCGTCATGACCTTCGACAGGCAGGTCGACGTGCTCGTCGTCGGCTCCGGGGGCGGCGGGATGACGGCGGCACTGACCGCCCACGCGTGCGGACTGGACACCCTCGTGGTCGAGAAGTCCGCACACTTCGGCGGGTCCACCGCACTGTCCGGGGGCGGCATCTGGGTACCCGGCGCGCCGTCGCAGCGCAAGGCCGGGTACACACCCGACCCGGACGACGTCTTCCGCTACCTCACACAGATCACCGGTGGGCTGGTCAGCGACGCCCGGCTGCGCACCTACGTCGACGCCGCACCGCGGATGATGGAATTCCTCGAGAACATCAGTCCGTGGTTCGAATTCGTCTGGAAACCCGGCTACGCCGACTACTACCCGGAGCTGCCGGGCGGATCGGCACTCGGCAGCACCATCAACGTGCCCGCCATCGACCTGCGACGGCTCGGCGACGAGGAGCAGAACCTGCTCCAGCCGCTTGCCCTTGCGCCGAAAGGAATCTGGTTCGCACCCAAGGACCTGCGTCTCTTCTACCAGGTGCGCCAGAACTGGCGCGGCAAAGCGGTGCTGCTCAAACTCATCTGGCGGATGGTGCGGGCGCGGGTGTTCGGCGACCGGATGGCCGCGATCGGCCAGTCGCTGGCGGCGCGGATGCGGCTGGCCATGAAGGAGCAGCACATCCCGCTCTGGCTTGATGCTCCGATGACCGAGCTCATCACCGGTGCCGACGGCGCGGTGATCGGTGCGGTCGTCGAGCGGGACGGCCGCGAGATGCGCATCGGCGCGCGCCGCGGTGTCATCCTGGCCGCGGGCGGCTTCGACCACGACATGGCCCGGCGCAAGGAACATCTGCCGGTGCTGGACAAGGACTGGAGCTTCGGCAATCCGGCCAACGTGGGCGACGGTATCCGTGCGGGCGAGAAGGTCGGCGCCGCAACCGAACTCCTCGACGAGGCCTGGTGGTTCCCGGCGATCTGCTGGCCCGACGGCCGGCTGCAGTTCATGCTCAACGAACGCATGATGCCCGCCCAGTTCGTCGTCAACGGCAGCGGTGAGCGCTTCATCAACGAGGCGGCGCCGTACATGGACTTCGCGCACGCGATGATCGAGGGACAACAAACCGGCGTGACGCACATTCCGTGCTGGTTGATCACCGACATCCGCTCGTTCCACCGCTACGTCGTCGCCGGGCACCTGCCCATCCCGAAGATCCCGTTCGCGCCCGTGCCCACCGGCTGGAAGGTGCCCAGGGCGTGGTTGGACTCCGGAGTGGTCAAAGAGGCGCACAGCTGGGAGGAACTCGCCGGCAAGATCGGCGTACCGGCCGAGAAGCTGCGCCGGACCGCCGAACGGTTCGACGAGCTCGCGCGTAAAGGACACGACGACGACTTCAACCGCGGTGACAGCGCCTACGACAACTACTACGGCGACCCCACGCTGCCCAACCCCAACCTGCACCCGTTGGGCAAACCGCCGTACTACGCGTTCCAGATCATCCTCGGCGACCTCGGCACGTCGGGCGGGCTGCGCACGGATGAGCACGCCCGGGTGCTGCGCGCCGACGACTCGGCGATACCGGGTCTGTACGCGGTGGGCAACAACTCCGCCGCGGTGATGGGCCGCAGCTACGCCGGGGCGGGCGCGACGATCGGCCCCGCCATGACCTTCGGCTACGTCGCCGCAAAACACATTGCCGCGCAACCAGTGCCGGGCGGCACCCACGAACGAGCTCAACCCAGTCCAGGGCCGACACCCATCGGAGGTAGCACATGAAGATCTCGCTGTTCTACGAATTCCCGCTGCCGCGGCCGTGGTCGGAGGACGACGAGCACCAGCTGTTCCAGCACGGGCTCGACGAGGTGGAGGCCGCCGACAAGGCGGGTTTCTCGACGGTCTGGCTGACCGAGCACCACTTCCTCGAGGAGTACTGCCACTCGACCGCGCCGGAGATGTTCCTCGCCGCGGCCAGCCAACGCACCAGGGACATCCGGCTCGGCTTCGGTGTGATGCACCTGCCGCCGCCCATCAACCATCCGGCGCGCATCGCCGAACGGATCGCCACCCTCGACCATCTGTCCAACGGCCGTGTGGAGTTCGGCACGGGTGAGGGTTCGTCGGTCGCCGAACTCGGCGGGTTCAACATCGACCCCGCCGACAAGCGCTCGATGTGGGAGGAGGCCCTCGAGGTCTCGATCCGCTGTATGACCGAGGCACCGTTCACGGGGTTCAAGGGTGAGCACGTCGAGATGCCCGCCCGCAACGTGATCCCCAAACCGCTGCAGCAGCCGCATCCGCCCGTGTGGGTGGCGTGCACGCGCCCGTCGTCGGTTCAGATGGCCGCGCAGAAGGCCATCGGTGCACTGAGTTTCGCCTACACCGGGCCCGAGGCGCTCAAGGAGCGGGTGGACGGTTACTACAGGGAGTTCGAGGCCAACGGCGCACCGGTCACCCCGGCGATCAATCCGAACCTGTTGGCGATCGGCGGCGACCTGTCGATGATGGTGGCCAGGACGGACGAGGAGGCGCTCTCACGGCTCGGCATCGGTGGCGGGTTCTTCTCGTTCGGGATCATGCACTACTACCTGACGGGGATGCACACGCCGGGACGCACCGGGGTGTGGGAACTGTACGAGAAGGCGGTGAAAGAGGACCCCACCCTGGCCTACGGTCCGGGCCGCGGCGCCATCGGTTCACCCGACACCGTTCGTGAATTCCTGCGCGGCTACGAGGCCAGCGGCGTCGACGAGATCATCCTGCTGCTCAATCCGCGCAGCCACGAGGGCACGATGGAGTCCATCGAGATCATGGGCAAGGAGATCCTGCCCGAGTTCATCGAACGCGACGAGAAGGCGGTCGAGGACAAGGCGAAGCGTCTCGCACGGGTGATCGAGAAGGTCGAGGCACGCCGCCAGCCGTCCGATGCGCCGATGTTCGACGAGACGTACTCGTTCGGCGGGCTGCCCACCGGCCGCGGTGGCAAGTTCACCGCGGGAGAGATCCCCGAGGCGATGGCCGAGATCAACGAGGGCCGGGTGAAAGCCGCAGAGCAGGAGAAGCAGGCCAGGGCGGTCAAGGAAGCCTCGGGCTAGGCCGGTCCTCGTGGGCGACATGGACCAGCTGTGGCGCTACGACGGTAGGCGGGTCGTCGTCACCGGGTGCGCGTCGGGGATCGGTGCACACCTCGTGCGGCAGCTGAGCGAGCTCGGCGCTCACGTCGTCGGACTGGACCTGCGCCGTCCCGCAGTCGATCTCGACGAGTTCGTCCAGATCGACCTGTCCGACGAGGCGTCGATCGACCATGCGGTGGCGGCGATCGGTGGTGACGTCGACGTGCTGTTCAACGTGGCCGGGGTCTCGTCGGGCATCGGCGATCCGCCGCTGGTGGTGCGGATCAACTTCCTGGGCACCCGACACTTCACCGAGTCGCTGCTGCCGCGGATGCGGCCGGGGTCGTCGGTCGTCGGGGTGTCCTCGCTCGCGGCCGCGTCGTATCTCGACAACGCGAAGACCACGGCCGGGTTGGTGCGCACGGCCACCATGGAGGATGGAATGGCCTGGTGTGAACGCCATCTCGAGGCTCTGGCCGACGGTGGATACCGGTTGGCCAAGGAAGCGCTGATCCTGTACACGATGTGCAGCGCCGGGCCGCTCGGCGCGCGTGGCATCCGCATCAACTGCACCGGGCCGGGGGTCACCGAGACACCTATCCTCGACCAGCTGCGCACCGCTTACGGCCCGGCGTTCCTCGACGACATCCCCAAACCCCTGGGGCGGGTGTCTGATCCGCAGGAGCAGGCCGCCGTCCTGGTCTTCCTCGGCAGCGACGCCGCCAGCTACATCACCGGCCAGATCATCTGGGTCGACGGGGGAAACCTCGCCGGCCGGGTGGCCGCTACCCTGAGAGGACAGTGACGTGGCCACACTCGACGAGTTCCGCCGAACCGGTGACGCTCTGCGCAACTGGGGGCGCTGGGGCGAGTTCGACGAACTCGGCACGCTGAACTTCATCACCGCCGACAAGGTGGCCGAGGGAGCGCGTCTGGTCCGGCACGGCAAGGTCTTCCCGCTCGGCGTCGACTTCGGGTCGGCGGGGCCCCAGGGGGCATTCCAGTACCGGCCCAACCCGATGCACGTGATGACGGTCGACGGCGGCGACGCCCACACGCTGGTGCAGTACGGTCCGCAGTGGCTGAAGAACACTGTTGCTCAACAGCTTTCGGGATACTTCGTCGACAACCCGTTCCGGTTCAACGACGACATGATCATCATGCCGCTGCAGGCCGCCACCCAGTGGGATGCGTTGTCGCACGTGTACTACGACGACAAGCTCTACAACGGGTTCGCGGCCGAATCGGTGACAAGCCAGGGCGCGTTCCACTGCGGGATCGACAAGGTGGACAGCAAGGGCATCACCTCACGCGGGGTGCTGCTCGACCTGGTCCGTCACCGCGGGGCGGACGTTTTCGTCGCGCACGGCGAGCCGATCACGCCCGACGAACTCGACGAGGTCGCCCGCGCCCAGGGGGTTTCGATCGGCAGTGGCGACATCGTGCTGATCCGCACCGGGTGGTGGGACAGGTTCCTCGAGGCCGGCGACGGCACCGAACCGTACGCCGGGCTGGACTGGCGCTGCGCGGCGTGGCTGCACGAGCGCGAGGTGGCTGCGATCGCCGCCGACAACCTCATGGTCGAGGATCCGGTGTCGGGGGTGGAGGGCACGATCCTGCCGATGCACATGCTGTGCCTGCGCGACATGGGCCTGATGCTCGGCGAGTACTGGGATCTCGGTGCATTGGCCGCGGATTGCGCCGCCGACGGTGTCTACGACTTCCAGCTCATCGCACCGCCGCTGCGGGTCACCGGGGCCGTGGGGGCGCCGCTGAATCCGATCGCGATCAAATGACGGGGGAGACGATGACCGCACCGGGTGATGCGCCCCTGGTCGTCGGGCTGGGCGGCACGCTGCGGGCACACTCGTCGACCGAGCGGGCGGTGCGCTACTGCCTGGAGGCCGTCGAACGCCAGGGCGGGCGCACCCGGATTTTCGCGGGTCCGGACCTCGACCTGCCGATGTACGCACCGCACCAACTGGAGCGCACCCCTCGCGCGCTGGAACTCGTTGCCGCCCTTCGGGAGGCCGACGCGGTGGTCGTCGGATCGCCCGGCTACCACGGGGCGGTCTCGGGGCTGGTCAAGAACGCGCTGGACTACATCGAGGATCTCCGCGAGGACCCGCGGGTGTATCTCGACGACACGCCGTGGGGGTGTATCAGCTGCGCGTACGGGTGGCAGGCGGCGGTGAACACGCTGGGGCAGCTGCGCTCGATCGGCCATGCGCTGCGCGCCTGGCCGACTCCGCTCGGCGTGGCGATCAATTCGGCGGAGGCGGTGTGGGACAGCGACGGCGTGCTCGTCGACGAAGCGGTCCGCAATCAGCTCGACCTGCTGGCGAACCAGGTGTTGACGTTCGCCGCCGCGCATCGGAGGGCAAGATAGATTCGGCGATCCGGTAGGCGATGGTGTGGGCTCCGTCGCGGTCGATCTCGGCGGCGATCTCCACGATCTGCCCGTCGATGGCGTTGCGTTGGCCGGCCGGCCGGCTCCGCCAGCCTCTCGGACAACACCTCGAGACGTTCGGCAGGGCGCATCCCCACCGTGCCGGACGATTCGTTCGAGGACATGACCCCAACCGTCAATCAGCGCTCGAATTAAGCACTTCGGTCATCACGCACGTTGGAGAATCGTGTTCTCCAGCC
This sequence comes from Mycolicibacterium litorale, assembly GCF_014218295.1. The sequence goes on along the minus strand of NZ_AP023287.1, from coordinate 3,839,252 downwards.
GCGAAAGTGTCAGTATCGTGAGGCCGTGGGTTTCCAGCGCAAGTCGGTCGCCGTCGACGGGTTGACCACCGGCTACCTCGAAGCGGGGCAGGGCGATCCGGTCGTTCTGCTGCACGGCGGCGAATTCGGCGCAAGCGCCGAACTCGGGTGGGAGCGGGTGATCGACACACTGGCCGAGCGGTATCACGTACTCGCCCCCGACATGCTGGGGTTCGGCCGCTCCGCGAAGGTCGTCGACTTCACCGACGGGCGCGGGATGCGGATCCGTCACATCGCCCGCTTCTGCGAGGTGCTCGACGTGCGCGCCGCCCACTTCGTCGGCAACTCCATGGGAGCGATCAACCTGCTCGTCGACGCGACCTCCGGTGCGCCCGTACTGCCCGCACGCAGTCTGGTGGCCCTCTGCGGTGGTGGGACCATCCAGCGCAACGAACACGCGAACGCCCTCTACGACTACGACGCGACCTTCGAGGGGATGCGCCGCATCGTGACGGCCCTGTTCGCCGATCCCGCGTACGCGGCCGACGAGGACTACGTCCGGCGGCGCTATGAGTCCAGCATCGCTCCCGGCGCCTGGGAGTCGTTGGCGGCAGCACGGTTTCGACGGCCCGGTCTCGAACCGCCGCCGCCCCCGTCGGCCACCCGGGCGTACGAGCGGGTCGAAGTCCCCGCACTCATCGTCGAGGGAGAGTGCGACAAACTCCTGCCACGGGGCTGGGCCGCCGAGATCGCCGGCCAGATCGCCGGTGCGCGCTCCGCCGTGGTCGACGCGGCCGGGCACTGCCCCCAGATCGAACAACCCGCCGCCGTCACCGAACTGCTGTTCGACTTCTTCGCCGATGTGCCCCAACGGAAGGTGCCCGCCTGATGGCCGACGAATTGCAGGGCAAGGTCACGATCGTCACCGGCGGAGCTTCGGGGATCGGGCGCGGCATCGTCGAACGGTTCGTGGCCGAGGGGGCCACGGTCGTCATCGCCGACGTCCAGGACGAACTAGGGGAGGCGCTCGCGGCGCAATCCGGCTCGAACGCGGTGTTCCACCACACCGATGTGGGTGACCAGGATCAGATCGGCGACCTGGTCTCGACGACGGTGCAGCGGTTCGGTGCCCTCGACGTGATGGTCAACAACGCCGGCATCTCCAGCCCCCTGCGGCGCGGTCTGTTCGACGAAGACCTGACCGAGTTCGACCGGGTGATGCGGGTGAACCTGCTCAGCGTCATGGCGGGCACCAGGGACGCCGGTCGGTACATGGCCGAGCACGGCGGAGGGTCGATCATCAACCTGTCGTCGATCGGCGGGATCCAGGCCGGCGGCGGTGTCCCGGTGTATCGCGCGTCGAAGGCAGCCATCCTGCACTTCACCAAATGCGCGGCAATTGAGCTGGCGCACTACGAGATCCGCGTCAACTGCATCGCGCCGGGCAACATCCCGACGCCGATCCTCGCGTCCTCGGCCACCGGCGCCGACCGCGAACGGCTCGAACGGTTCGAAGCCAGGATCCGGGCCCAGATGCGCGAGGACCGGCCGCTCAAACGCGACGGCACCCCCGAAGACGTGGCGGAGGCGGCGCTGTACCTGGCCACCGACAGGTCGCGGTACGTCACCGGCATCGTGCTGCCGGTCGAGGGCGGGACCGTCGCCGGCAAGATCATCGCGCGCAAGACCGCTCCAGAGGGCAACGGCACACCCGCATGACTTTAAATCAGTCGCTTGACTTAGGAACGCCGCCCGGGTTGACTGTGAGCGTGACCACAGCGAGGACCGCGCGGGCCGAGCGTGCCAACAGCACCCAGGAGGCGATCCTGCGGGCCGCCGAACGTCTCTACGCCGAGCACGGCGTGTTCGCCGTCTCCAACCGTCAGGTCAGCGAGGCGGCGGGGCAGGGCAACAACGCCGCCGTCGGCTACCACTTCGGTACCAAGACCGACCTCGTGCGGGCCATCGAGTTCAAACACCGGGGGCCGATCGAACGGCTCCGCGAGAAGATGGTCGCCGACCTGGGACCCGCGCCCGACATGCGCGACTGGGTGGCGTGCCTGGTTCGCCCGCTGACCGACCACCTCGAGGAACTCGGCAACCCCACCTGGTATGCGCGGTTCGCCGCGCAGGTCATGACCGATCCCGCCTACCACAGCATGATCGTGCGTGACGCACTGTCGTCACCGTCGCTCGTCGAGGTCATCAACGGGATCGGCGCCTGTCTGCCGGATCTGCCGCCCGACGTCCGCGCCGAGCGGAACATCATGGGCCGAAACCTGTTGATGCACAGTTGCGCCGAACGGGAGCGCGGCCTCGCCGAAGGCGCCGCGGTGCCGCGCGCCTCATGGGCGGCCGCGGCCTCCGGACTCATCGACGCGATCGTGGGTCTGTGGCAGGCGCCGGTCACCGAGGTGCCCTGATGCGGATCACCGTCGACCAGGACAGGTGCGTCTCGTCGGGCCAGTGCGTACTCAACGCCGCCGAGGTCTTCGACCAACGCGATGACGACGGGGTGGTCGAACTGCTCACCGACCACCCGGACCCCGACCAGGAGGCGGACGTCCACCGGGCGGCCGCCGCCTGCCCAGCCCTCGCCATCCACCTGGAGGAGTGACCACGTGTCGGACACGCTGACCGGAACCGCCGAAGTCTCCGCGGACATCCCCGACTATCCGATGGAACGTTCGGCGGCCTGCCCGTTCGCGCCGCCGCCGCAGATGCTCGAGATGGGTGCCGCCGCACCGCTTTCGCGTGTGCGCATCTGGGACGGCAGCACTCCGTGGCTGATCACCGGGCACGCCGTCGCCCGCGAGTTGTTCGCCGATTCCCGGGTCAGCGTCGACGATCGCCGGTCGGGCTTCCCGCACTGGAACGAACACATGCTCTCCACGGTGACCAAGCGGCCGCGGTCGGTGTTCACCTCCGACGCCGAGGAGCACACCCGCTTCCGGCGGATGCTGTCGAAACCGTTCACGTTCAAGCGGGTCGAGGGCCTGCGGCCGGTCATCCAGCAGGTGACCGACGAATGCATCGACGAGATCCTGGCTGGTCCCCAACCCGCGGACATGGTCGCCAAACTGGCGCTCCCGGTGCCCACCAGGGTGATCAGCGACATGCTCGGCGTGCCCTACGAGGACCACGAGTTCTTCCAGCACCACGCCAACGTCGGGCTGGCCCGGTACGCGAGCGCCGAGGACGGTCAGAAGGGTGCGATGAGCCTGCACCAGTACCTGATCAACCTCGTCGAGACCAAGATGGAGAACCCGGGCGAGGATGCGGTCTCCGACCTCGCCGAGCGGGTCAAGGCAGGTGAGATCAGCGTCAAAGAGGCCGCGCAGTTGGGCACCGGCCTGCTGATCGCGGGACACGAGACCACCGCCAACATGATCGGTATCGGCATCCTCGCGCTCATCGAGAATCCCGAACAGGCCGACTTCCTGCGCGGCACCGACGATCCCAAGGCCGTCGCCAACGCCGTCGAGGAGTTGATGCGGTACCTGTCGATCATCCAGAACGGGCAGCGCCGCGTCGCCATCGAGGACATCGAGATCGCGGGGGAGACCATCCGCGCGGGGGAGGGCATCATCCTCGACCTGGCGCCGGCGAACTGGGACGCCACCGCCTATCCCGAACCCGACAAACTCGACCTGCGCCGCGACGCCGGCCAGCAACTGGGTTTCGGTTACGGCCGCCACCAGTGCGTCGGACAGCAGCTGGCGCGGGCCGAACTGCAGATCGTCTTCCACACCGTGCTGCGACGCATTCCCACGATGCGTCTGGCCATCCCGTTCGACGAGGTGCCGTTCAAGCACGACCGCCTCGCCTACGGCGTCTACGAACTTCCCGTCACCTGGTAACAGGTTCTCTCCCAGCCCGATTGGAGTGGCTCATGTCAGCACCAAGCACCACCCTCTACCCGCCCGAAGGATTCGGAGCACCCAAGCACCGCCACGGTCACTCCACCGGCCAGGTGACCGGGCTACCCGCGGACACCGAGATCTTCTCGGCCGACAACCACATCTCGGTCGCCGACGACATCTTCTACGAACGCTTCCCCGAGGAGCTCAAGGGCGCCGCCCCGCGCATCTGGTACGAGGACGGCGCCTACATGGTGGGGATGAAGGGCAAAGCCTGGACCGGCGGCGACTTCGGCCGCGTGCTGATGCAGTACGACGACCTCGCCGGTGCGGCGTCGAACAACATCGAGGCCCGGATCCGTGAACTCAAAGAGGACGGCATCGATAAGGAACTCGCGTTCCCGAACGCTGTACTTGCCCTTTTTCATTACCCCGACAAATCACTGCGCGAGCGGGTGTTCCGGATCTACAACGAGCACATCGCCGATCTTCAGGAGCGCAGCAACGGCCACTTCTACGGCGTCGGGCTCATCAACTGGTGGGATCCGAAGGGCACCCGCAGCACCCTCGAGGAACTGAAGTCGTTGGGGCTGCGGACCTTCCTGCTGCCGCTGAACCCCGGCAAGGACGACGACGGCAACATCTACGACTACGGCAGCACCGCGATGGACGCCGTGTGGGACGAGGTCGAGGCCGCGGGTCTGCCGGTCAGCCACCACATCGGTGAAACCCCACCGAAGACGCCGTGCCAGAACAACAGCGTCGTCGTCGGCATGATGGTCAACGTCGACAGCTTCCGCGAACAGTTCGCCAAGTACGTGTTCTCCGGAATCCTCGACCGGCATCCGAGCCTGAAGATCGGCTGGTTCGAGGGCGGTATCGCATGGGTGCCGACCGCGCTGCAGGACGCCGAGCACATGCTCGCCTCCTATCGGCACATGTTCAATCACGATCTGCAGCACGACGTCCGCCACTACTGGACCCACCACATGAGTGCGTCGTTCATGGTCGACCCGCTCGGGCTGCAGCTGATCGACCGGATCGGCGTCGACAACGTCATGTGGTCCAGCGACTACCCGCACAACGAATCCACCTTCGGGTACTCCGAGAAATCGCTGGCCACGGTCGTCGACGCGGTCGGCGCGGAGGACGCCGTGAAGATCGTGTCCACGAACGTCCAGAAGTTCCTGGGGCTGGTATGACGACGTCCACTCATTCCGGCGTCACGCAGATCGCCAGAACCGGGTACACGTGGCTGGACATCCCGGCAGAACCCGATCTCGCGCGGATGCGCCGCGAGGTGGGTGCGCGCCTGCACGCCGCGATGACCGAGCAGGGCGTCGACGCGCTGGTGCTGCTGGGCAACGGCAACGTCATGTACGCCACCGGTATCAGCTGGCCGCTGGCCGACGCGGGACTGTCACATGTCGAGCGGCCCGTGGCGGTCGTGCTGGCCGACGACGAGCACCCGCACCTGTTCATGCCCTTCCGCGAGGGTGCCGTCATGGAATCGGGCCTGCCGGACGATCACCTGCACGGGCCGGTGTACCTCGAATTCGACGAGGGCGTCGCGGATTTCGCCAAGACCCTGGCGAGCCTGATCCCCGTCGGCGCGAGGATCGCCACCGACGAGCTCACCGGCGCGATGCGCCGGGCCGGTAGTGCGCTGTTCCCGAGCGCCCCGGTGGACGCCGCCCCGGTGGTCGGTGCGGCGAAACTCGTCAAGACGATCGATCAGATCGCATGCGTACGGCGCGCCTGTCAGATCACCGAGCAAGCCGTCGCCGAGATCCAGAAGTCGCTGGCGCCCGGTGCCCGTCAGATCGACCTGTCCGCCGAATTCGTCCGGCGGACGTTCGAACTGGGCGCCACCACCAACATGTTCGACTCGATCTGGCAGGTCATGCCCGCCTCCAAGGCCGAGGGGACGTGGACGACCACCGGTGATCTCGCACTGCCCCTGTTGACCACCGAGCGTGAGCTGGCCCAGGGCGACGTGCTGTGGACTGACGTGTCCATCGCCTACCACGGCTACTGCTCCGACCACGGGCGCACCTGGATCGTCGGTCAGGATCCGACACCGGCGCAGCAGGCCCAGTTCGACGCATGGGCCCGGATCGTGGACGCGGTGCTCTCGGTGACCAGGGCCGGCGCCACCTGCGGCGACCTCGGACGGGCGGCGACGGCGGCCGCCGGTGGCGAGAAGCCGTGGTTGCCACACTTCTACCTGGGCCACGGCATCGGCACGAGCGCCGCCGAGATGCCCATGATCGGAACGGATCTCGGGCAGCAGTGGGACGACAACTTCGTCTTCCCCGCCGGCATGCTGTTGGTGTTCGAGCCGATCGTCTGGCGAGACGGCACCGGTGGCTACCGCGGCGAGGAGATCGTGGTGGTCACCGAGGACGGCTGGATGCCGCTGACCGCCTATCCGTACGACCCTTATGAGGTGTCCGATGGGAACTGAGATCGAGGCCGACGGCCGGGATTTGCGGTTGAGCCGTCGCGAGCGCGCTCTCGCGCAGATGGAGGCCCACGACCTCGACATGCTGGTGCTCGGCCGGCAGGCCAACGTCCGCTACATCTCCGGTGCTCCGCAGCTGTGGGTGGTGGGCACCCGCCCGTTCGGGCCCATCTGCGAATTCGTGCGCGCCACCGGTGAGATCCACCTCAACAGCACCTGGGATGAGGGTATCCCGGAGGAGATCCCGCACGAGAACCTGTACGGGTTCGCGTGGAATCCGATGACCTTGGTCGGCATCCTGCAGAACATCAAGGGCGCCGACACCTTTCGGCGGGTCGGCACCGATGCGCTGACACCGACGTTCGCAAAGCTCCTGCCGATGGCGTTCCCGAACGCCGAGCTGGTCGACGCCGAACAGGCCATGCAGGCCGCCCGCCGGATCAAGACACCCGAGGAGGTGCAGGCATTGCGTCGCGCGCTGGCGGTCGCCGAGGAAGGCCTGGCCGCAGGGGTCGCCGCGCTGGGCCCCGGTACCACCGAGAAGGCGCTCGCCGGCGCCGTGCTGAAGGCCGAGGCCGCCGGTGGGGTGAGCACTCCGGCGACCCAGGACGCCGCCTGGGTGACGTCGAAGGAGCATCCGTGGCGTCGCGCCGAGGGCGCGGGTCTGGTTCGCGACGGTGACCTGGTGGCGTTGTCGGCGGGGGTACTGGCCGACGGATATGTCGCGGAGGTGGCTCGCACACTCCATGTCGGTGAGCCGACCGACGCCGTGTGCGCTCTGTACCGGCGCCGAGACCAGCTGTGGGACAGGCTCCTCGAGGCGTGCCGGCCCGGTACGGCCACGAGCGGGTTGCTGGACGCCTACCAGCAGACCGGTGAGCATGTGCCGGCGATCCCGGTGGCGCACGGTCTCGGGCTGGGCTTCGATCCGCCGGTGGTGTCACCGAGCCTGCGGGCCACGGCGGACGCCGGCATCCTCGAGGAGGGCATGGTGCTTGCGGTCACCGCCTATGTGTGGGAGCAGGGCGTCGGCGCGGTGTTCACGCGCGACGCGGTGCTGATCACCGCCGACGGTCCCGAGGTGATGTCGTCCGCGCCGGCGTACGGTGAGGCCGTCCATGGCTGAGCGACCGTCGCCGGAGGAGATCATCCTCTACGCGAAGGATCCGAAGACCAAGATCGCGACGATCACCTTCAACCGGCCGGAGTTCCTCAACGCCCCGACGTCGGCGGCCCGGCTGCGCTACGCCGATCTGCTGCGTGCCGTCACCGTCGACAACGACGTCAAGGTGGTGGTGATCCGCGGCGTCGGCGCCAACCTCGGCAGCGGCGCGGACCTGCCGGAGTTCATGGAGGGCAACGACAACCCGAAGGCGCGGCTGGCCGAGCTGCGGTTGGAGGACGACGGGGTGGGGGAGGTGACCTACCCGCCGAGAGGTTCGTTCCGCAACGGCGCGACGATCAGCGCCTGGTACGCCAACGTGCAGGCCGGTAACCGGCCGCTGCAGGAGTGCAAGAAGATCAGCATCGTCGAGGCCAAGGGGTACTGCTACGGCTGGCACTTCTACCAGGCCGCCGACGCCGATCTGGTGATCTCCAGCGACGACGCCCTGTTCGGGCACCCGTCGTTCCGGTATTACGGCTGGGGCCCGCGGATGTGGACCTGGGTGCAGATGATGGGTCTGCGCAAGTTCCAGGAGATGGTGTTCACCGGACGGCCGTTCACCGCCGAGGAGATGTACCAGTGCAACTTCCTCAACCGGGTGGTGCCCAGGGAGGATCTCGAAGCCGAGACCGCGAAGTACGCGTCGGCGTGCGCGCGGAACCGGCCAACCGACACCATCTTCCAGCAGAAGGTGTTCTTCGAGGTGTTCAAGCAGTACCAGGGTGAGTACATGGGCAGCCTGCTGAGCGCGTTCTTCGAATCGATGGGCGGCCAGATCCAGCACGACGAGGACGATATGGACATGCACGCCGCGATCGACAGCGGCCTGGCCGACGCGGTGAACGACAACGACGACAAGTTCCCGCCGGACTTCCGGCTGTCGAAGTCGAACCGCGCGAAGACGGACTAGCCGTGGGGACGCCGCCGCTCGACGGGTTCCGGGTGGTCGATCTGTCGACCGGTATCGCGGGCGCCTACTGCACGAAGTTGTTCGCCGACGGCGGTGCCGAGGTCGTGAAAGTCGAGCCGCCCGAAGGAGATCCGCTGCGGCGGTGGTCGGCATCGGGTGCCGACACCGGCGGCGACGGTGCGCTGTTCGCCTACCTGGCGTGCTCGAAACGCAGTGTCGTGGCCGACCCGTCGGACGCGTCGGACATCGCGTTCGTCGACGATCTCCTGGCGTCGGCCGACGCGGTCGTGTGGTCGCGTGGATCGGTCGTCGCCGACCATCCCGACTTCGCGCCGGCGGCGATCCACCGGCGCCACCCCGGGTTGATCGTCACGGCCATCACACCGTTCGGACTGGACGGGCCGTGGACAGACCGTCCGGCAACGGAATTCACGCTGCAGGCGTGGTCCGGCGGCATCGTCGGACTGGGCCGCGGCGCACCGGACCGGGCGCCGGTGTACGTCGGCGGACAGATCGGCGAGTACCTCGCCGGTGCGTACGCCAGTGCCGCCACGCTCACCGGCCGGCGCCGCGGCGTCGGTGAGCTCATCGACCTGTCGATGCTCGAGACGCAGATCCTCGGGCTGACGTACTACCCGGTGACCTACCACCGGATGCTGGGCCGGCCGTGGCGCGACGCCCGAAAACTCACCGTCCCCGGTATCGCCCGCGCCAAGGACGGCTTGGTCGACATCGGCTGCGGCACCGCGCAGCAGTGGTTCGACCTGTGCGCGATGACCGGCCACGACGACTGGATCGACGAGGATTCGCCGCTGTCGATCACCGAACAGGCCAACGAGAAGGCCGGCGAACTATACGCCTGGGTGGCCGACCAGACCGTCGACGAGATCCGCGATCTGGCGTCGGCGTTCCGCATCCCCAACGCGCCGGTCGCCAACGGCCGAAACATCACCGCACTCGACCACTACGTCGCGCGGGGGTCGTTCCTGACCAATCCGCGTGACCGGTTCACCCAGCCCGGCCCGCCGTACCGGCTGGATCCGGCCGTGCTGCGCGCCCCGCAGCCCGCGCCCCGGCTCGGCGAGCACACCGCCCTCTATCGCCGAAACGAACAAACGGGTCAAAAATCGCCTCATTTCGGCGCCCAAACGTCGGTTTCGGCGCAACCAGGGGAGCTGGGGTTGCCGTTCGAGGGGTTGCGCGTGCTCGACCTCACCACGTTCTGGGCCGGCCCGTCGTGCACCCACATCCTTGCCCTGCTCGGCGCCGAGGTCATCCACGTCGAGTCGACGCGGCGCCCCGACGGCACCCGGCTGATCGCCGGTATCCCCGCCAGCGAGCCGCAGTGGTGGGAGCGCTCGCCGATCTTCTCGGGCCTCAACACCAACAAGTTGGGCCTCACCCTCGACCTGCACACCTCGCGCGGACGCGAGCTCCTCAACCGCCTGATCGCGACCTCGGACGTGGTGGCCGAGAACTTCACGCCCCGGGTGCTCGACCACCTCGGCCTCGACTTCGCCGCCGTACAGTCGCTGCGGCCCGACGCGATCATGCTGCGGATGCCGGGGTTCGGCCTCGACGGTCCGTGGCGCGACAACCCGGCGTTCGCCTACGTCATCGAAGCCGCCGCCGGGATCAGTTGGCTCACCGGTTATCCGGACCGCAACCCCTACGAACCCTATTCGGTGGGCGACCCCAACGCCGGGATCCACGCGCTCAACGGGCTGCTGCTTGCCCTGGAGCACCGGCGGCGCACCGGTGAGGGAGTCCTGGTGGAGGCCGCAATGGTCGACGCCGCGCTCAACGTCGCGGCCGAACAGGTCATCGAGTACAGCGCCTACGGTGCGCTGCTGCAGCGGGCGGGCAACCTCGGGCCCACCGCCGCGCCGCAGAACCTCTACCTCAGCAGCGACATCGACGAATTCGGCCGCGCCGACAGCTGGGTCGCGATCGCGGTGGCCACCGACACCCAGTGGACCACACTGTGCGACGCCATCGGCGCCACGGACTGGGCGGCCGACCCCGCGCTGGCCACCCACGACGGCCGCCGCGCCGCCCACGCGCGCATCGACGAACGCCTGGGCCAGTGGTGCGCCCAGCGCCGCGCCGACGACATCGTCGAGTGCCTGTGGCCGGCCGGCGTCCCCGTGGCGAAAGTCATGCAGCCGCACCGGCAGACCGAACTGCCGCAACTCGCCCACCGTGGCTTCTTCGAAGACGTCGAGCATCCGGTCAACCCGGCGACGCCGCACAGTTCCCTGCCGTTCCGCCTGTCCAACGGCCCGCGACGCTTCCACCGCCGCCCGGCGCCGTTGCTCGGCGAACACACCGAAGAGCTGCTCGCCGAACTCGGACTGTCCGCCGACGAGATCGCCGGGCTCGCCGCCGACAAGGTGATCGGCCACACCGTCTGAAATGGTTGACTGACCCCATGGCGATCGACCCGACCGGCATTATGCTCACCGGCCGCGTCGCCGTGGTCACCGGCGGTGGCACCGGTATCGGCCTCGGCATCGCCGCCGGTCTGGCGGCGTTCGGCGCCAGGGTCGCGATCTGGGAGCGCGACGCCGAAAGGTGTTCGGCCGCCGCCGAATCCGTGGGCGCACTCGGTATCGTCGCCGATGTGCGCGACGGCGCGGCCGTGGCGGCGGCCCTCGACCGCACCACCGCGGAACTCGGCACCGCGACCATCCTCGTCAACAACGCCGGAGGCACCTTCTCCTCACCGCTTCTGGAGACGAGCGAGAACGGCTGGGATGCGCTGTACAGAGCCAACCTGCGACATGTCCTGATGTGCACGCAGCAGGTCGCACGGCAGATGGTGGCCGCCGGTGTCGGGGGCAGCGTGATCACCGTGACGTCCATCGAAGGGGTGCGTGCCGCACCCGGATACGCGGCGTACGCCGCGGCCAAGGCGGGCGTCATCAACTACACACAGACCGCCGCATTCGAATTGGCGCCGCACGGGATCCGAGTCAACGCGCTGGCGCCCGACGTCATCGTCACCGAGGGCCTCATGGCGCTGTCGCCGGCCGGTCTTCCCGCGGGCATCGGCGATGCGATACCGATGGGTCGACCCGGTACCGTCGACGAGATGGCGGGCGCCGCAGTGTTTCTCGCCTCCGATCTGGCCGGCTACATCACCGGCCAGACACTGCACGTCGACGGCGGGACGCATGCGGCGGGCGGCTGGTACCGGCATCCGGACACCGGTGCGCCGACCCTCGGCCCGGGTTAGCGGTCGAGCCCGGGTTCGCCGAGTCGGGCGCGGATCGCCGCCCACGGATCGGCGTAGCGGCCCGGGGCGTTGCGGTAGGCGGACTGGCGGGCGACGTACAACCGGGCCAGCGGGGCGAGCAGCCGCATCGGGTAGCGCAGCAGACCCGCCTGACCGCTCATCTCGGCGAGCATGTCCGGCCACGAATGATGTTGGAACTGCAGCGCTTCCTGCGCGCGTGCGGTGTCCATCCAGTCGGTGATGAACCACGCGTCGTCGCGGTCGGGATCACCCGGCCGCCCGGGCGGCAGCGCGCCCGCCATACCGCGCGCTCCGGCGAGTGCGGGGCCCACCTCACCCTGTCGCAGCTTGTGGGTGTCGTCGCCGGCGATGAGCAGGATCTCGCCGACGACGTCGGCGGTGGTGGCCGCCGCGAACGCCCACGCCACGTCGCGGACGTCCACGCTGTGCAGCCGGCCGTCGGTCGGCAGTGCGCTCTCGAAGAACAACGCGTCGGTGGTGAACGGCATCGCCTTGGGATCGGTGCTGAGGACACCGCCGAGGCGCAGGACCACCCACTCGAGGCTCGATGCGCGCACGAGTTCCTCGGCTTCGAGCTTGTGCCCGCCGTACAGATCGGTCGGATGGGGCGGGGTGTCGACGGTCACCGGGGCGTTGTGGCGGTGCGGATTGCGCGCGCCGTACACCGCATTGCTCGACGCCTGGACGAATCGCGGCGGAGTGGGCAGCGCCTCCGCCGCACGCACCAGCGTCGCGGTCGCGTCCACGTTGACTTTGCGCGCCAGTGCGCGGTTGCGGTAGATCGGCGGCGGGATCACCGCCGCCAGATGGATGACCACCGCGGGAGCCACCTCGGTGAGGAGTTGTTCGACCTGGCCGGGGTCGGTGAGGTCCGCCCACCGCGCGCGCACCCCGTCGGGCAGTGTCGTGGCGGCCTTGCGGTTGGCGTCGGTCTGCAGGTCGGTTGCCACCACCGGACGGCCCAGTTCGGCGAGGCGCCGCACCGTCTGCGAACCAACCAGCCCAAAACCGCCGGTGACGAGCACCGCGTCTGACATTGTTCTCCTTGGAGTCGGTGGTCGCGATTATGGAGTTCTCTGTTAGCGAGAGTAACGTATTCGCCGACCTGCAACGGAGCAGCCATCAGGGGGAACCGATGAGCGACGAGGACAACGGCGGGCACGAGCGGACGCCGCCCGACCGGCCGGAGGTGGCGAAATGGGACCCCGAGTTCACCGCCGCGATCGCCAAGACGGTCGGCGCCGCGATCCGGCGGTACTTCCGATCAGAGGTCCGGGGACTGGACGCCATACCGCCCGCCGGCGGTGCGCTCGTCGTGGCGAACCACTCGGGCGGCATGCTGACCCCCGACGTCCTCATCTTCGCGCCGGCGTTCTACCAGCGGTTCGGGTACGACCGCCCGGTGTACACGCTGGCCCACTACGGCGTCTTCGTTCCACCGCTGGGCAGTCTGCTGCGGCGGGCGGGAGTGATCGAGGCCAGCCGCGAGAACGCCGGTAAGGCTCTGCGCTCGGGTGCGGTGGTGCTGGTCTTCCCCGGTGGCGACTACGACTCGTACCGTCCCACGTTCTCCGAGAACAGGATCGACTTCGCCGGCCGCACGGGTTACGTCCGCACCGCGATCGAGGCCGGCGTGCCCATCGTGCCGATGGTGTCGATCGGCGGGCAGGAGACCCAGTTGTTCCTCGCCCGCGGTGACTCCATCGCCCGGCGGCTCGGACTCAAGCGGGCCCGGATGGAGATCCTGCCGATCAGCTTCGGCTTCCCCTTCGGACTCTCGCTGATCTTCCCGCCCAACCTGCCGCTGCCGTCGAAAGTCGTGACCAGAGTGCTCGAACCGATCGACATCACCGCCGAGTTCGGCGAGGATCCGGATGTGCACGCCGTCGATGCCCACGTCCGTACCGTCATGCAGAACGCGCTCGACGAACTCGCGCGCGAACGCCGCTTCCCGGTGCTGGGGTGAGCGCGGTGTTACGCCAGACCGCCGCGAGAGTGGGTGCGGGCGTCGGGTTGATGCAGACGCTGTGGCGGGCGCGTCTCATCGCTCCCATGCGCCCGGACCGCTATCTGCGGATGGGCGCCGCGGTGCGCCGCGTGGGCATGACGGCGACCGTCGGTTTCGCCACGGCGGCGCAGCGCTGTCCCGACCGGCCCGGGTTGATCGACGAACGCGGCACGCTGACGTTCAGACAACTCGACGACGATTCCGACGCGCTGGCCGCGGCGCTGCAGCAGCTGCCCGGCGGCACTCCGGGCACGGTGGCGATCATGTGCCGCAACCACCGCGGATTCGTCGAAGCGCTGTTGGCGGCCAACCGTATCGGCGCCGACGCGCTGCTGTTGAACACCTCGTTCGCGGGGCCGGCGCTCGCCGAGGTCACCGAACGCGAAGGCGCCGACGTCGTGATCTACGACGAGGAGTTCGCCGAGACCGTCGACCGGGCGCTGTCCGGTCTGCCCGACGCGCTGCGCATCGTGGCCTGGACCGACGAACCCGGCGGCGACCTGCCCACCGTCGACGCCCTGATCGACGCGCACCGGGGCCGGCGCCCGCGACCCGCCGAGCGCAGCAGCGAGACCATCCTGCTGACCTCCGGCACCACCGGAACTCCGAAGGGCGCCAAGCGATCCGCGGGCAGCGGCGGCGCCGGTGACCTCAAGGCCGTCCTCGACCGCACCCCGTGGCGGGCTGAGGAGACCACGGTCATCGTCGCGCCGATGTTCCACGCGTGGGGGTTCTCGCAGTTGTTGTTCGCCGGACTGCTGGCGTGCACGATCGTCACCCGGCGCAAATTCGATCCAGAGGCCACGCTCGCGTTGGTCGACGAATACCGGGCCACCGGCCTGGTGGTGGTGCCGGTGATGTTCGACCGGATCATGGATCTGCCCGACGAGGTGCGTGCCCGCTACAGCGGCCGGTCGCTGCGGTTCGCCACCGCCTCGGGATCGCGGATGCGGCCCGACGTGGTCACCGCGTTCATGGACCAGTTCGGCGACGTCATCTACAACAACTACAACGCCACCGAAGCCGGGATGATCGCCACCGCGACGCCCGCCGATCTGCGCGCCGCACCCGACACCGCCGGAACACCGGCCGACGGCACCGAGATCCGCATCTTCGATCCGGATTTCCGTGAGCTGCCTGCCGGCGAGACCGGCAGCATCTTCGTCCGCAGCGGAACGCTGTTCGACGGGTACACCTCGGGTGCGACCAAGGACTTCCACGACGGCTTCATGGCCTCGGGGGATGTCGGCTACCTCGACGAGGCGGGCAGGTTGTTCGTCGTCGGCCGCGACGACGAGATGATCGTCTCCGGCGGCGAGAACGTGTACCCGATCGAGGTGGAGAAGACGCTCGCCGCCCACCCGGGGGTGGCCGAGGCCGCCGTGCTCGGTGTCGACGACGAGAAGTACGGCCAGCGGCTGGCGGCGTTCGTGGTGCCCGCCGACGGGGCGTCGCTCACCGAAGAGCAACTCAAGGAGCACGTGCGCGAGAACCTCGCGAACTACAAAGTGCCCCGCGCCATCCGGGTACTCGACGAACTGCCCAGGGGCGGCACCGGCAAGGTGCTGCGCAACGAACTGCTGGCTCAGTTGGACTGACCGGCGGTCGCGGTCGCGGGCGCCATCGCAGTGGCGACCGGGCGCAACTCGGCAGGCAGGCCCGCCGCCCGCCGGATCTCGGCCAGTCCGTGCAGCATCGCGTCGGTGGCTTCGTGGACGTCGTCGAACGTGGTGTCGTCGGAGAGCACCGAGATGTCGACCTGGTCGACGTAACTCCACACCGTCATGTTGAAAGCGCTTGCCGCCGAGAGCACCCCCACGGAGTAGATCTCGGTGACGTCGGCGCCGCCGATGTTGCCGCGCTCGCGCGGGCCCGGAACACTCGACACCGCGACGTTCATGATGCGGTTGTGCGCGGCGTGCTGCGACTGCCAGCGGAACGCGGTGGGGGCGACCGGTGGCGGCAGGTACTCCATCATCCTGCCCTGGAGCCGCGGACCCAACAGGTCGTGGACTTCCTTGGCCCGCTTGGTGCCCAGCGCGGTCAGCCGGACACGGCGCAGCGGATCGTCGATGTGGACGGGCAGCGACACCGCCAGCCCGCTGATCTCGTTACCGGTCACCCGGTCGGGGGAGCGGTCGGTGGCCACGGGTACCGAGGCCAGTAGCGGCCGGTCCGCACGGCCGTCGTAGCGCAGCAGCAGCTCCCGCAGCCCGCCGGCGGCGACCGACAGCACGAGGTCGTTGAAGGTGACGCCGAGATGTTTGGCGGTCTCTTTCAGATCGGCCAGTGACACCGGCGCGGTGGCGAAGGTGCGCCCCGGCGACACCACGTGGTTGAGGAAGGTGGGTGGCGTCCGGAACATCTTCGCCATCTCCTCGGCACCGCGCTGATCGCGGGTGCGTCGCCGCACACGGACCGCCCCGCGCACCGCTTCGCCCATCAGGCCGGGGAATTCGGCCACCTTCTGCAGGTGGTCGCGGCCGGCTTCGGCGAGCAGCTGCGAACGTGACGGCGGCTCACACGTCGTGTACTCGTCCCGTTCGTCGGGCACGTCGCCGCCGGCCAGATCCATCAGGCGCGCAAGCAGATTCGCCGACGCCACCCCGTCGGCCAGCGTGTGGTGCACCTTGCCGATCAGCGCGTACCGGTTGTCGCTCATGCCTTCGGCGAAGTAGAACTCCCACAGGGGCCGGCTGCGGTCCAGTGGCGTACTGGCGATGCGGCCGATCACCTCGTCGAGTTCGCGACGGCCACCAGGGGAGGGCACGGTCACGGTGCGGACGTGATAGTCCAGGTCGATGTCGCAGTTCTCGAGCCACATCGGGTGGTGGACCCGGAACGGGATGTCGATCAGCCGGTAGCGCAGCGGCTCGAGCAGGTGCAGCCGGCGGGCGATGGTGCGGCGGAATACCTCGAAGGAGTAGGGGCTCTCGTGCGAGGCGTCGTAGGAGGTGGCGTCGATGATCGCCACCTTGAGGGTGTGGGTGTGCAGGTTGGGCGTCTCGCTGTACAGCAGCATGGCGTCCATGCCGTTGAGTCGCTTCACGCCGCACCTCGATCCTCGCTGCCCGTAGAGGTGGTATCCCCGCGTCTGCAGGACTTCATGCAACCACCCGGGCCGGTCGCGTCGGCCGGTTTCGCGGGAATGGGCGGACGCGAACCGGGGACCCCACCCGCGGTGAGGTCCCCGGTCGGTGCCAAGCGCGTTACTTCAGGCAGCTGCCCCCGTCGACGGGCAGCGTGACACCGGTGATGTAGCGGGCCTCGTCGGAGGCCAGGAACAGTACGGCGTTGGCGATGTCCTCCGGCTCGACCCAGCCGATCGGCAGGGTGTGCATCAGCTGTCCGACGACCTTCATGTCGTCGGGTCCCGGATTCTCCAGATCGGGGCGGAACAACTTCATGGTGCCCTCGTTCATGAAGAGCGGCGTGTTGACGTTGGTCGGGTGCACCGAGTTCACGCGGATGTTCTGCGCGCCCAGTTCGACGGCGAAGGTCCGCATCAGGCCGACCACACCGTGTTTGGCCGCGACGTAGTGGCCGGTGTGCGGGTAGGCCTTAAGGCCGCCGACCGAGCTGGTGAGGATGATCGAGCCGCCGCGTCCGCCGGCGAGGATGTGGGGGACGCCGGCCTTGACGGTCTTCCACACGCCGCCGAGGTTGACGTCGATCATGTCTTCCCAGTCGCCTTCGCTGGTCTTGTCCAGCGTCTCGCCGCCGTTGCCGATGCCGGCGTTGGCGACGATGATGTCGAGCCGGCCCAACTGTTCGACGCCGGCGTCGACCGCCGCCTTGAGCGCATCGAAGTCCCGGGTGTCGACCTCGGCGGTGTAGATGCGGCGATCGAGGTTCTTGACCATGTCCGCGGTCTCGGCCAGATCCTCCGGAGTCGACAGTGGTATCCGGACGCTGTCGATCTGCTTGCAGATGTCGACGGCGATGATGTCGGCGCCTTCCTGCGCCAACCGCACGGCGTGCGCGCGGCCCTGTCCGCGGGCCGCGCCGGTGATGAATGCGACTTTGCCCTCTACGCGTCCTGCCATCGGTTCCTCGATTCTGGTTCGTCCTTGCGCCGTCGTGCTGGGCACCTGCTCAGCACCTTCTCACCGGCACTCGATTGTGTCAACGCCACCCCCGAAATGGGCAATTTCTACTATCCGCTTAGCAGAACGGCGTTTCCGGAGAATGTGCGCACACGACGAAACGGCGACCGACACGGCATCGGTCGCCGGAGTAAAAGGGTCGGTCAGACCCGGGCGAAACCGTGGGCGACGAAGTCCCAGACCTCGTCGGCGGTGATCGGATGGACGGAGCCGTCTTCGGCGCCGCCGCTGGACTGGGCGACGAACATGACCGTCTGCATCGTCATCGCGGCCATCCGCTTCGGGATGATGCCCTCGCGCAACTGGCCGGCGGCGCTGGCTTCCTCCATCAGCTCGGTGAGCAGGATCAGCAGCGGGGCGTGGGCGACCTTGACCTCGGCGGGGTGCGATACCAGCAGCCGGGGCGCGAAGTCGGTGAACAGCGGCCGTTTGGCGGCGGGGTCCGGGCGTGAGGTCTCGAACAGCAGTTGGATGGCGACCTTGAGGCGCTCGACCGGATCGGTGTGGCTGGCGGTCGCGGCGCGGATCTGGTCGGCCGACCGGCTCAGCGCATCCTCGAACAGCGCGAGCAACAGCTCGTGTTTACCGTCGAACTGCAGGTAGAAACTGCGAAGCGACTGACGCGACCGGTCGACCACCTCTTGCACGGTGAAATCCGTGCTGCCTTTCTCGATGATGATCGCCTGCGCGGCGTCGAGGAAACGCTGGACGCGCTGCGCGGCACGCAGTTTGGCGGTCTTGATCGACCGCTCGACGGCCCGCTGCTTCCAGGCCGGCTCTTCGCTGGGTGTGCTCACCGGCAGCTCGAAGCCTGGCCGGGTCGGGAGAACATGAATGAACTGTACCGGAGAACGCCTGGGCATTGTGGTCCGAGCCCCCCTCGCGGCCAACGTGTCGGAGATTGTGCCTTTCTCATGGCGAGAATAGTATTCTCAGATTGGGCGTTAGAGAAGCGTTTCCCCAGAGAGTGAACCCGGGAGTGCCGTGCAGCTGACTTTCGACGCCGACGTCGAGGCTTTCCGGGCCGAGTTCGTCGAGTTCCTCGACGCCCATCAACCCACCGAGGCCGACGCGGCGCAGCGTCCGCGGTCCTCGGCCGATCTGCCGGAGTGGGCCCGTCGCTGGCAGCGGCTGCTGTTCGACAACGGCTGGTTGCTGCCCGGACATCCGCCGGAGTTCGGCGGCAGGAACGCCACCATCCTGCAGCAGTACGTCCACCAGTTGGAACTGTCGCGACGCCGGATCTACCACAGCTTCAACCCGCAGGGCGTGGGAATCATCGCGGCGTCGCTGATCTCCTTCGGCACCCCCGAACAGCAGCGGAAGTGGGCGGTTCCGATCCTGCGCGCCGAGATGACCGCCGCGCTCGGCATGAGCGAACCGGGCGCCGGCTCCGACCTCGCATCCCTGCGCACCCGCGCCGTCCGCACCGACGCCGGGAGCTACGTGGTCAACGGCCAGAAGGTCTGGACCTCGGGGGCCAACGAGGCGGACGTCATCCTGACGTTCGTGCGGACCGATCCGACCGCGGCCAAACACCGCGGGATCAGCGTCCTGATGATCCCGACCGATTCGCCCGGCGTCGTCCGGCGGCCGTTCGCGTCGATCTGTGACGCCGGAGAGCTGGATTTCAACGAGGTCTTCTTCAACGACGTCGAAGTGCCCGGGGACAACCTGGTCGGTGCGGAGAACGACGGCTGGCGGGTGGCCAACGGTTCACTCGGACACGAACGCACGATGCTGTGGCTGAGCTACGCCGACCGCCTGCAGGACCTCATCGACGACTTCCCGGTCCGCACGGCGCTCGACCGTGACCGCTACGCCACGATGGTCATGGACTCGATGGCGGTGCGGCTGCTCGGTTCGGTGGCACTGGCGAAGGCGGCGCGGGGAGTGGAGGACGCCGGGGCGCTGTCGGTGCTCAAACTGCTCGGCTCCGAGACCGGCCAGACCGCAACCGAACACGCCCTCGATGCGGTCGGCGCGGAAGGCCTCGCGCATCCGACCACCGTCGGGCCATGGACGCCGCTGAACCTCGACGCCTACTCGTGCGGCTGGTTCGAGCGTTACACCCGCAGCTTCGCCGGCACCATCGCCGGCGGCACATCGGAGATCCAGCGCAACATCATCGCCCAGCGACTGCTCGGCTTGCCCAGAGGTTAGAGGAGACACGTGTACATCGACTACGAGGTCGCCGACAAGATCGCGACCATCTCGCTGAACCGGCCCGACGTGGCCAATGCGCAGAACACCGAACTGCTCGACGAACTGGACGCGGCGTGGACACGCGCGGCCGAAGACCCCGACGTGGTGGTGATCGTGTTGCGTGCCAACGGCAAACACTTCTCGGCCGGTCACGATCTGCGGGGCGGCGGTCCGGTGCCGGACAAGATCACCCTCGAGTTCATCATCGCCCACGAGTCCAAGCGCTACCTCGAGTACACGCTGCGGTGGCGGAACGTGCCGAAACCCTCGATCGCCGCGGTCCAGGGCCGCTGCATCTCCGGCGGGCTCATGCTGTGCTGGCCGTGCGACCTCATCCTGGCCGCCGACGACGCGCTGTTCTCCGACCCGGTCGCCCTGATGGGAATCGGTGGCGTCGAATACCACGGCCACACCTGGGAACTGGGGGCGCGCAAGGCCAAGGAGATCCTGTTCACCGGCCGGCCGCTGACCGCCGAGGAGGCCGAACGCACCGGCATGGTCAACCGGGTGGTGCCCCGCGACGACCTGGACGCCGAGACCCGCGCGCTGGCCGAGCAGATCGCCACGATGCCGCCGTTCGCGCTGCGTCAGGCCAAACGCGCTGTCAACCAGACCCTCGACGTGCAGGGGTTCTACGCCGCGATCCAGTCGGTGTTCGACATCCACCAGACCGGCCACGGCAACGCGCTGAGCGTGGGCGGCTGGCCGGTACTGGTCGACCTGGAGAAGATGAAGACCACGGTCAAGTAGGGTGCCACCGCCGCTCGTTGCGCCACCGCCGCTCGTTGCGCGAGCGTGCGTGTCTGTCGACCACACGCCGGGGTTCCCACGGCAGTTTGCGCACGGTCACGCCGCACGAGCGTGCCGAAGCTGCTGATCGATCCGCGCCACGAAATCCCACGCGCGGTGCCGGACGTCGTCGAACACGATCGGGATGACGACCCAGCCGACGTCCATCAGTGCCGCCTGGCGGCGGCGGTCCGCGCGCATCGCCTCCGTATCGCTGTGCCAGTCGAGTCCGTCGTACTCGACCGCGACACGATGGTCTGGCCATGCGAAGTCGAGCCGTCGCAACTCGCCGTTGCCGTCGATCACCTCGAACTGCAACTCCGGTAACGGCAGACCGCCGTCGATCATGGCGAGTCGGGCTTCGCTCTCCATCGGCGATTCGGCCCGCGGGTCGGCCAGCGGCAGCAGGTCACGGACCGCGACGATCCCCCGACGCCCGGCCTGTTCGATTGCGGCGCGCCACAATCGGCCGCGGCTGACCGTGCCGCTGCGCAACGCGGCGTCCAGCGTGGCGAGGGCGCGCGGACGACGCAGGCCACGCGCCACTTCCACCGCCGTCCACGCCGGGGCTGTCGCCCACCGGTCGGCGGCCGACACGAGCGGCGCGCCATCACGTCGGTGGACGACCAATCCGTCGACGGGGCGCAACTGGTGGCCATGCGGGTTGAGCACGTGCAGATCGCCGGGTTGTTCGGTGTCGAAACCGTGCAGCGCAGCGGCGGTACCCAGGCACACCGCGACCGTGGTGCCACAGGACAGGTCGAGACCGCGCAGGCGTAACTCGTCCGTCGGCTCGCCGAGGCAGTACACCCCGTGCCAGATGCGCTCGACGGCCGTGCGCTTGATCACCGCCTCGAACTCGTAGCGCGAGGTGACGGCGAGGATCTGGCCGCTCGTCGCGACGCCACCCTGTCGATCGAACAGCTGCTGCACTGCCGCATCCATGGCGGCCATCGTCAGCCGATACGGGTGGTGTGGGAACCATCAGCTCTGTGTCCTGTGGATGAACGAGCGGATGTGCACAACCGTCGTACCGCGAGCGTGCGCAAACTGCTGCGCGAGCCGCGGCGTGTCGGCCGCAGACACGCACGCTCGCGCAGACGAGGCGACCGCTACAGGTTCACCAGCCGGGGCGCCGAGCCGCGAGCCCGCAGCCCCGCTCCGGCCCTGCGGGCCAGTTCCCTGGAGCTCCCGAGCAATCCGTCGAGCACCAGCGCCCGCTTCACGTGGACGTGCAGTTCGTGCTCGGCGGTGAACCCGATCCCGGCCAGCACCTGCTGACAGTTCTTCGCCGCCGTCAGAGCCGCCTTACCCGCCGCGGCCTTCGCCAGCAGCGCGGTGAGATCGGGATTGTCGGATCCGGGCAGCGTCAGCGTCGCCTCGGCGCCCTCGATGGCCACCAGCGTCTCGGCCAACCGGTGCCGCACCGCCTGGAACTGCGCGATCGGCCTGCCGAACTGCACCCGGTCCCGCGCATGCCGGCACGCCAGGTTCAGCATCGCCCTGGCCGACCCGACCAGCCACCAGCCGACCGCGACGCGCGCCTCGGCCACCCGGATCGGATAGCCCTCCTCCTCGCGGCGCAGCGGCAGCCCGCCCAGTGTCGGGTCCACGCTCTCGGCGCTGATCCGGTCCCACACCACCCACTGGTTGCCCGCATAGGGCAACGGCAGTTCGACGGTGTCGCCGATCGTGTTACCGGTCGCGTGCAACACCACGTCGACGAGAACCGAAGCGTGCGAACCGGTTTCGCCAAGCAGCCGGAACACCAGCGGGACGGCCGCATCCGGCATGTCGGTCAGCATCTCGGCCCAGCCGAGTTCGGTGAGGGCGGCGTCGAGCTCAGGGCCCGACGCCGACAACATGGTCTTGCGCAGTGACGCTTCGAGCATGTCCAGGGACTGCCGGTCCACGATCACTCCTTCCCGAGGTCGAGCAGGCGGCGGGCGATGATGTTGCGCTGCACCTCGGCGGTGCCGCCGTAGATGGTCGCGGCCCGCGAGTACAGGTACTCGGTCCGCCATTCGGTGTCCTCGAGTTCGACGGCGCCGGGCAGCAGATCCCGCGCGGTGTCGTAGAGCAACTGTTCGGCGCCGGCCAGCAGCACCTTGTCGATCGACGTGTCGGGCCCGAGCTTCTGGCCGTCGGCCAACCGGTGTTGCGTGGCCCGGGATCGGCAGCGCAGCGTGTGCAGCGCCAGGTAGACATCGCCCATCTCGACGTCCACCGCCTGCCCGATGCCCTTGACCTCACCGATCAGTGCGTCGAACCGCGAGTACAGGTACGCGATCCGCTGCCAGAAGCACGTGGAGCGCTCGTAGGGCAGCAGGTCCATCGCCAGCCGCCACCCGTCGCCGGGCTCGCCGAGCATGCGGTCGGCGCCGACCACCACGTCGTCGAAGTACACCTCGCAGAATTCGTCGACGCCGTGCATGGTGTGCAGGGGACGCACCGTGATCCCCGGGGTGTCGAGGTCGACGAAGAACGCGGTGATCGCCTCGTGGTCGGGGATGTCCGGGCCGCCGGTGCGCGTCAGCAGGATGCAGCGGTGCGAGAACTGGGCGAAACTGGTCCACACCTTCTGGCCGTTGATCACCCACTCGTCGCCGCGCTGTGCCGCCCGGGTCGTCAGCGACGCCAGGTCGCTGCCCGCGCCCGGCTCCGAAAACCCTTGACACCACTGCTCTTCGCCGCTGAGCAGTTTGGGTACCATCTCGGCGGCCAGTTCGTCGGATGCATAGTCGATCATCGTCGGGGCGAGGACCTCGAGCATCGAATACGGCCCCGGTTCGGCCAGTCGGCGGCCGACCACCTCCTCGCCGACGATCGCCCGCAGGATCGCCGGACCGCCCAGTCCGCCGGCGCGCTCGGGCCAGCCGTAACGCATCCAACCGGCGTCGTAGAGCGCGCGCTGCACCCGGGCGAACTGGCGCAGGTGGCCCTCCAGCGAATGGTCGTCCGGCGGTTCGACCTTGTCCGAGTTCTCGTCCAGCCAGCTGCGCAGCGCGGTGCGGAACTCGGCCGGATCCATCAGATCGGTCATCCCGCCTCGGGCCTTCCTATCGCGTGGGGGCGACCGGAGTCATGGTCGCCGTTGCGCCGGATGAACGTCATGGCCCGCGTGCGCAAGCGCCAACCGTCGTCGGTGCGCACGTACGTGTCGTTGTAGTACCCGATGCGCATATCGTGTTTCGAGTGCTCGATGAAGCACAGCGGCTGGGTGCCGGTCGCCCTGTCCGGGTTGTCTGGGTCCAGCGTCACCAGCGACGTCCCGGTCATGAACAGTCCCTTGGGTGCGGCGTCGACGAGTTCGGGGAACCGCGCCAGCGTGTAGGTGGAGCCGAAGGCGCTGTAGGTGCCGTCGGGGGTGAACACCGAGATCAGCCCGTCGATATCGCCCTGGGTGATGGTGACGGCGTACTTCGCCAGCAGCTGTTGGATCTCGACGAGGTCGGTGGTGCGCGAGGTGCTAGTTGACACTGTCATTCCTGAAGACCTTTCCGCCTTTCATGACGAAGTTCACGTTCCGGGTGACCGTGATGTCGGACAACGGATCTCCCGGTACGGCGATGATGTCGGCGAGCAGCCCCTCGGCCAGCCGGCCCCGGTCGGTGACGTCGATCAGGTCGGCCGCCACCACGGTCGCCGCACGCAGCACCGCCGCGGGCGGCATCCCCCAGTCGACGAGCGTCACCAGTTCGTCGGCGTTGCGGCCGTGGGGGATTGCGGGGGCGTCGGTGCCGACGGCAATCTTCACCCCGGCCTCGTAGGCCTTCTTGATCGACGTTCGGGCCTTGGGGAACATCTCGGCCGCCTTGGCCTGCAACTCCGGCGGCGCCTTCGACACGTCCATGTACTCGGCCAGCCGCCGGGTGGTCACCAGGAACCGGTCGTTGTCGACCAGCATCTGGATCGCCTCGTCGTCCATGAGGAAACCGTGTTCGATGCAGTCGATCCCGCAGGCGACGGCGTGTTTGACGGCCTCGGCGCCGTGGGTGTGTGCGGCCACTCGCAGCCCGCGCCGGTGCGCCTCGTCGACGATGACGCGCAGCTCCTCGTCCGAATAGTGTTGCGCCCCGGCCTCTCCCGTCAGTGACATCACGCCGCCGGAGCAGCACACCTTGATCAGCTGGGCGCCGTGTTTGATCTGGTAGCGCACCGCCTTGCGGATCTCGTCGACGCCGTTGGCGATGCCCTCCTCGATCGTGAGTTCCAGGACGCCGGGCATGAACGCGGCGAACATGGTCGGATCGAGATGCCCGCCGGTGGGCGTGATCGCGTGGCCGGCGGGCACGATCCGCGGCCCGTCGATCCAGCCCGCGTCGATCGCCTTGCCCAGCGCGACGTCGAGCAGGTAACCACCCGTCTTGACGAACAGGCCGAGGTTGCGCACGGTGGTGAACCCGGCGCGCAGCGTGCGGCGGGCATTGCCGACCGCGCGCAGCACCCGGGTGGGCGGATCGTCCTGGACCTGCGAAAGACCCGGATTCTCACCGCGTCCGCCCATCAGGAGGTTGACCTCCATGTCCATCAGACCGGGCAGCAGGATCGAGTCGCCGAGGTCGATCACCTCGGCGTCGGCGGGCACGTCTGCGCCGATGGCGACAATGCGGTCGCCGTCGACGGTGACGACGCCGGGGCGGACGATCTCCCCGGCGTCGACGTCGAGCAGGCCCGCGGCCTTGAGGGTCAGCATGGTCGCGCCGACACTACGGTTGTTGACGGATTTCGGGTGGTTTTCGTCAGAAACCGTAGTCTCGGCGGGGGTGTCGGAGAGGCGATGTGCACTCCTAGACCACCGGCTCCCTGACGATCTCGACCCAGGCCGCGCCGCTGTCCAGAACACGCGGCTGCTTCCACACCTCCACCGGGAACGACACCATCACCACCGACTGCATCAGATGCATGAGGCGTTTGGCGTCGTCCGGCATGTCGTGCAGCGGGAACCGGGCGTCCAGGTAGACCATGACGTCCTCGAGCCGCGCCATCCCCACGTCGTAGAGGTCCTGCATCTCCTCCATCGTGGAGGCCAGCCGCTTGGCGTACCGCTCCGGCTCGGTGGGCAGGATCCAGTCGCTGAAGCGCTCGAGATCGGCGAACTCCTCCGGCAGCAGACGTTCCCGCGTCTCAGACATGTGCTGCACTCCTGACGTTTCCGTTCGTGGCGGCAGTCGCCTTGGCGGCCTGCTCCTCTTTGTATCTGTCGACGTACTTGTGCGCGGTGTGGTGCAGGTGGCGCAGCAGCACCTCCTGGTCGCACAGCGGGAACTCGGTGACCGCACGGGTACCGATCTGGGTCTGCGTCGCCTCCAGGGTGTTGGCGTCCTGCAGGGCGTACTCCTTGAAGGTGACCGCTGCCAGTTCCTGCGCCAGCCGCTGGCGGGTGTTCTTCGGCGGGACGAAGTACAGGTTGCACTCGAAGATGTGCTTGTCCACATCGGTGGGCCAGTAGTTGTAGGTCAGGTACCAGCCCGGCACCCACAGCAGCAGGGTGAAGTTCGGGAAGAACTCGAAAGAGTCCTGCCCCCAGGTCTTCTGGCGCGCCGGGTTGACCGCGGGCGGCAGCTCCTCGGGCAGGATGCCCTTGATGTCGGGGCGGTCCCACGGGCCGAACAGCCCGCTGTGCAGGATGCGCTCGATGGGCTTGACCATGTTGAGGTCCTTGGGCGGGCTCATGCCACCCCAGGACGAGATCATCGAGTGCTGGTCCTTGATGTCGTAGTGCAGCGCCTCGAATCCGATCTTGGCGAGTTTCGCCGCCTCTTCGGGCGTCGCCTGCTTCATGTGCAGGATCGGTGCGTGGTAGAACTCGACGAACGCGTCGATGAACAGCTTCCAGTTCGAGTTGATCTCGGCGCGGTAGCTGTACACCTCGGTCATCTCGTGGAACGGGTAGCCCTTCAGGCCCTGCCCGAATTCGCCGAGGTAGTCCTCCAACGGCTCGGCGTCGTCGTCGAAGTTGACGAAGATGAAGCCTTCCCAGACCTCGCACCGCACCGGCTTGAGCGGGTAGTCGGCCTTGTCGACGTCGAAGAACTCGTCCTCCTGCTGGATGAACGTGAGGTCACCGTTGAGCGCGTAACGCCAGGCGTGGTACTTGCAGGTGAACTGGCGGCAGGACCCGGAGACCTCCTCGCCGGGGTAGTCGTTCCAGACCAGCTTGTTGCCGCGGTGGCGGCACAGGTTGTAGAACGCACGGATCGTGCCGTCCTTGTCCTTGTTGACGATGATGGAGGTACCCGCGCCGACCGACGGCATCTCGCGCGTGAAGTAGCTGCCCGTCTTCGGCAGTCGCTCCACCCGCCCGACGTGGAGCCAGGTCTTGCGGAAGATGGCCTGTTGCTCGAGCTTCCACTGTTCGGGATCGATCGAGTCCGTGTAGTCGACCGGCGCCGTGCCGAGTTCCGGCCAGTTCTCGGTCCAGCTACCGGCGGCCGGCTTCGGAAAATGTGCCACGGTTCGTTACCCCTCCTGGTCGGGTTCTACGCCGAATGTGTTGATGGCCATGGCGAGTGCGCCATAGCAGCCGATGGTGAAGACGAGATCCATGCGCTGGCGCTCGTCGAGATGGGCGCTGAGTTCGTCCCACGTCTGATCGGAGATGTTCGCCTTCTCCTGGAGTTGGTCGACGGCGTCGAGGACCGCCTGGTCGAGCGCGTCGGCACCGTGTCCGCCGGCCGCGCCCTCGATGGCCGCATCGGTCAGTCCGACCTCGCGCCCCATGGCGACGTGATGGTTCCACTCGTACTCCGACCCCAGCAGGTGCGCGACGCGCAGGATCACCAGTTCGCGCAGGCGGGCAGGCAGCGTGGACCGGAACAGCAGGTGGACGTTGAAGCGCAGGAACGAACGGGTCAGGCTGGGGTGCCGGGCCAGTGTGGCCAGCAGGTTTCCTGCGGCTTCGGGGTTGAGTCGCTCTTCGGGGAGCATCACCGACAGCGCGCGCCGGACGTCGTCGTCCCACTGATCCGCCGGCAACGGGGCCAGGCGCACGGGCTTCTCCTCTCGAAGGTGAGAATCAGGTTCTCATTTCTGCCTAACAGGTTTCCACACCGGGCGCGCGATGGCAATAGAGCGGTGCGGTCCCCGGGTCGCGCCGGGGCGCCGTCACATGGCGCAGACTGCGGTAATCGTTCCACGACGTTGATTCTCCTGCAGTGAGAAGATAGTTTTCTGGGCAGGAGAACTGCTCGGGCACGGAACCCGCCCCAATGGAAGGACACCGCCGTGAAGCACGACGACATGATTCTGATCAGCGTGGACGATCACATCATCGAGCCGCCGGGCATGTTCAAGAACCACCTGCCCGAGAAGTACGTCAACGATGCGCCTCGGCTGGTGCACAATCCCGACGGCTCCGACACCTGGCAGTTCCGCGACACCGTGATCCCGAACGTCGCGCTGAACGCGGTGGCCGGCCGGCCGAAGGAGGAGTACGGCCTGGAGCCCCAGGGCCTCGACGAGATCCGTAAGGGTTGCTACGACCCGAACGAACGGGTCAAGGACATGAACGCCGGCGGCGTGCTCGCCACCATGAACTTCCCGTCGTTCCCGGGTTTCGCGGCCCGCCTCTTCGCGACCGAGGACCCCGACTTCTCGCTGGCCCTGGTGCAGGCCTACAACGACTGGCACATCGACGAGTGGTGCGGCAGCAATCCGGGGCGGTTCATCCCGATGGCGATCCCGGCGATCTGGGATCCCGAACTGTGCGCCAAGGAGGTGCGCCGGGTCGCGGAGAAGGGCGTGCACTCGCTGACCTTCACCGAGAACCCGGCCACGCTCGGGTACCCGAGCTTCCACGATCTGGAGCACTGGCGGCCGCTGTGGCAGGCGCTGGTCGACACCGAGACGATCATGAACGTGCACATCGGGTCGTCGGGCAAGCTCGCGATCACCGCGCCGGATGCGCCGATGGACGTGATGATCACGCTGCAGCCGATGAACATCGTGCAGGCCGCGGCGGATCTGCTGTGGTCGGCGCCGATCAAGGAGTTCCCGACGCTGAAGATCGCGCTGTCCGAGGGCGGCACCGGGTGGATTCCGTACTTCCTCGACCGGGTGGACCGCACCTATGAGATGCACTCGACGTGGACGCATCAGGACTTCGGCGGCAAGTTGCCCTCGGAGGTGTTCCGCGAGCACTTCCTGACCTGCTTCATCTCCGATCCCGTCGGCGTGAAGAACCGGCACATGATCGGCATCGACAACATCTGCTGGGAGATGGACTACCCGCACAGCGACTCGATGTGGCCCGGTGCACCCGAGGAGTTGATGGCCGTCTTCGAGACCTACGAGGTCACCGACGAGGAGATCAACAAGATCACCCACGAGAACGCGATGCGCTGGTACCACTTCGAACCCTTCAAGCACATCCCCAAGGAGCAGGCCACCGTCGGCGCGCTGCGTAAATCCGCTGAGGGACACGACGTCTCGATCCGCGCCCTGAGCGCCCACAAGGACCGGGGCGGGAGCAGCTTCGCCGATTTCCAGGCCAACGCCAAGGCGGTCAGCGGCGCCCGCGACTGACAGTCGGGTGGTGCACCGGTGCGGCCAGAGTTGACCGCACCGGTGACGCTGTGTGCGCGAAGCGATGTGACGAGCAGAGGAGAACTCACGTGTCGGGCGGTATGAACTTCGAGCTGACCGAGGACCAGCAGCTGATCTACAAATCGGTCAGCGAGCTCGCCGCGCGGTTCGACGACCAGTACTGGATGGAGAAGGACTCCAACCACGAATTCCCCACCGAGTTCTACGACGCCGTCGCCGGGGGCGGCTGGCTGGGGATGACGATCCCCGAGGAGTACGGCGGCCACGGCCTCGGGATCACCGAGGCCACCCTGCTCGCCGAGGCGGTGGCGCGCTCGGGCGGCGGGATGAACGCGGCGAGTTCCATCCACATGTCGATCTTCGGGATGCACCCGGTGGTCAAGCACGGCTCCGAGGAGCTCAAGGCCCGCACGCTGCCGCGGATCGCCGGCGGTGATCTGCACGTGTGCTTCGGTGTCACCGAACCCGGTGCGGGACTGGACACCTCGCGCATCACCACGTTCGCCAAGCGCGACGGTGACCATTACGTCGTCAACGGCCGCAAGGTGTGGATCTCCAAGGCGCTGGAGTCGGAGAAGATCCTGCTGCTCACCCGCACCACCCCCTACGACGAGGTGACCAAGAAGACCGACGGTATGACGCTGTTCATGACCGACCTCGACCGCGCCCACGTCGACATCCGCCCGATCCCCAAGATGGGCCGCAACGCGGTCAGCTCGAACGAACTGTTCATCGACGATCTGCGGATTCCCGTGGAGGACCGCGTCGGCGAGGAGGGCAAGGGCTTCTTCTACATCCTCGACGGACTCAACCCCGAACGCATGCTCATCGCCGCCGAGGCGCTCGGCATCGGCCGGGTGGCCCTCGACAAGGCCGTCAAATACGCCACCGACCGGCATGTCTTCGACCGCCCGATCGGCATGAACCAGGGCATCCAATTCCCGCTCGCCGACTCGCTGGCCCGCCTCGACGCCGCCGAACTCATGCTGCGCAAGGCCACCTGGCTCTACGACAACGGCAAATCCTGTGGGCGCGAAGCCAATACGGCCAAGTATCTGTGCGCCGACGCCGGTTTCACCGCGGCCGACCGCGCGCTGCAGACCCACGGGGGCATGGGGTACGCCGAGGAGTACCACGTCGCGCGGTTCTTCCGTGAGGCCCGGCTGATGAAGATCGCCCCGGTCAGCCAGGAGATGATCCTCAACTTCCTCGGATCCCACGTACTCGGCCTACCCAGGAGCTACTGACATGGGCTACTTCGATTTGACCGGCCGGGCCGCGATGGTCACGGGCGCCGGTGCCGGCGGCGGGATCGGCGCCGCGGTCGCCGCCGCGCTGGCCGAGGCCGGGGCCGCGGTGCTGGTCACCGACATCGATGCGGACGCCGCGGCGGCGGTCGCCGAGCGCATCCGCACCGAAGGGGGCAAGGCGGATTCGTGCGGCCTCGACGTCGCCGACCGCACCGCCGCGGACGCCGCCGCCGCACAGGCCGCGGGCCTCGGGGGAGGATCGCTGCACATCCTGGTCAACAACGCCGGGGTCACCGCACCCGCGATGTTTCCCAAGCTGACCGAGTACGCCTTCCGGCTCACCTTCGACATCCACGTGATGGGCACGTTCCACTGCACGCAGGCAGCGCTTCCGTACCTGCCGACCGACGGCACCGGGCGCGTCATCAACGTGACATCGTCGGCCGGGATCACCGGAACGCTGGGCCAGGTCAACTATTCGGCGGCCAAGGCCGGCATCATCGGATTCACCAAATCGCTGGCTCGTGAACTGGCCACCAAGAACATCATGGTCAACGCGCTGGCTCCGCTGGCCGCGACGCCGATGACCGAGACCATCCGCACGAACGAGAAGTTCGCGGCCAACATGATGAACCGCATCCCGCTCAAGCGGTGGGCCGACCCGGCCGAGATCGCCGGCGCCTTCGTGTTCATGGCGTCCGACGCCGCGTCCTACATCACCGGACAGGTGCTGCCGGTGGATGGTGGCATGGTGATGTGATGAATTCAGCTCCGCTTGCCGGGATCACCGTGGTCGCCCTCGAACAGGCGGTGTCGGCGCCCATGTGCACCAGGGTGCTGGCCGACTTCGGTGCGCGAGTCATCAAGGTGGAGAACCCCAGGGGCGGCGACTTCGCCCGCTACTACGACGACGTCGTGCACGGGCAGGCCGCCCACTTCGTCTGGGTCAACCGCGGAAAGGAGTCGCTGACCCTCGACCTCAAATCGCCGGCGGGGATGGATGTCCTGCACCGGTTGCTCGACGGCGCCGACGTGCTGGTCTCCAACCTCGCGCCGGGTGCGATGGCGCGGATGGGTCTGGGCGCCGCCGACCTCAAGACGCGGCATCCGCAGGTGATTGCGGTGGAAATCGACGGCTACGGCGCGGGCGGACCGATCTCGCACAAACGCGCCTACGACCTGCTGATCCAGGCCGAATCGGGGGCATGCGCGGTCACCGGCTACCCCGACATGCCCGCCAAACCGGGTCCGCCCGTCGCCGACATCTCCACCGGGCTGTACGCCGCACTGTCGGTCCTGGCACTGCTCTACGCGCGTAAGGGTTCGGGTGACCAGGGCGCCGATCCCGCCCCGGCCGTCGCGGTGAGCCTGTTCGACACGATGACCGACATCATGGGCTACCAACTGACCTACACCCAGCACTCCGGGGTCGACCAGCAACCCCTCGGCATGAGCTCGCCGGCCGTGGCGCCGTACGGCGCCTATCCCACCCGCGACGACCAGACGGTGGTGCTCGGCACCACCAACGACCGGGAATGGCAGCGGCTGGCCCGGGAGATCATCGAGCGCCCGGATCTTGCGGACGACCCCGCATACGCCACCAACGCCGACCGGGTCGCCCACCGTGACGTCCTCAACGACGCGATCGGATCCTGGTGTGCTCAGCACGATCTCTCCCACATCCAGAAGAAGGCCGACGATGCGGGCATCGGCAACTCCCGATACAACCGGCCCAGCGAGGTCATCGCCCATCCGCATCTGAGCGCCCGGGACCGGTGGCGGCCGGTCGCCACGCCGAACGGCGAGATCTCCGCGCTGCTGCCGCCCCCGGTGATCGAGGGATTCGAGCAGCAGATGGGCGCGGTACCCGGTCTCGGCCAGCACACCGACGCGATACTGAGCGGGCTGGGACTGTCCGCCGACGACATCGCCGCGCTGCGCGCGCAGGGCGCGGTCGGCCCGGCACATCCGTAGCCCGCCGACGACTACAGCACGACGAAACAGGAGCACCTCATGCGCGAGACCGTCATCGTCGAGGCCGTCCGCACCCCGGTCGGCAAGCGCAACGGCGGCCTGGCCGGTATGCACGCCGCCGATCTGTCCGCCGTCGTCCTGAACGAGCTGATCCTGCGGGCCGGCGTCGAACCCGACGTGATCGACGACGTCATCTGGGGATGCGTGTCGCAGGTCGGCGACCAGTCCAGCAACATCGGCCGCTTCGCCGTCCTGGCCGCCGGCTGGCCCGAACACATCCCCGGCACCACGGTGAACCGCGCCTGCGGATCGAGTCAGCAGGCGCTCGACTTCGCCGTGCACGCGGTGATGTCGGGGCAGCAGGACGTCGTGGTCGCCGGCGGGGTCGAGGTGATGAGCCGGGTGCCGCTGGGTTCCGCGCGGGCCACCGGTATGCCGTACGGGCCCAAGGTGCTCGAGCGCTACGACGATTTCAGTTTCAACCAGGGGATCTCGGCCGAGTTGATCGCGGAACGCTGGGGGCTGTCGCGGACCCGCCTCGACGAGTACTCCGCGCGCTCGCACGCCCTGGCTGCGGCGGCCCAGGACGACAAGGCCTTCGACGCGCAGATCGTGCCCGTCTTCCCGGGCGACGACGCCGCGCCGGTCACCGCCGACGAGGGGGTGCGCCGCGGCACGACGGTGGAGAAACTGGCCGGGCTCAAGCCGGCGTTCCGCGACGACGGCGTCATCCACGCGGGTAACTCGTCGCAGATCTCCGACGGGGCGGCGGCGTTGCTGGTGATGACGGCGGAGAACGCCGTGCAGCTGGGACTGACGCCGATCGTGCGCTATCGCGCCGGCGCGGTGGCCGGCGCGGACCCGGTGCTCATGCTGACCGGCCCGATCCCGGCGACGCAGAAGGTTCTGCACAAGGCGGGCGTCG
Source organism: Mycolicibacterium litorale (assembly GCF_014218295.1). The sequence continues at coordinate 3,805,811 of NZ_AP023287.1, read as the reverse complement.
GCATCGACGAGATCGGGGTCTTCGAGGTGAACGAGGCGTTCGCCCCGGTGCCGCTGGCCTGGCTCGCCGAGACCGGTGCGGCCGACGAGCGGCTCAACCCCCTCGGTGGCGCCATCGCGCTCGGTCATCCGCTGGGCGCATCGGGTGCGGTGTTGATGACGCGGATGGTGCATCACATGCGCGACAACGGGATTCGGTACGGACTGCAGACCATGTGCGAGGGCGGCGGCACGGCCAACGCGACCCTCGTCGAGCTCATCGCGTAAAGCATCGCGCCGACCATCGCGCCGACCATCGCGCCGACCAGGAGGACCCACGTGCGCCGAGACCTGTTCACCGACGACCACGACGCCTTCCGGCAACTGGCCCGCGACTTCGTCGAGAAGGAGGTGGTCCCGCAGTACCCGCAGTGGGAGAAGGCCGGGCGTATGCCGCGCGACGTCTTCAAGCAGATGGGCGCCCTGGGCATGCTCGGCATGGCGATCCCGGAGGAGTACGGGGGAGCGGGGATCGACGACTACCGCTACAACGTGGTGCTGCAGGAGGAGGCGGCCCGTGCGTTGGTGACGCTGTCGACGGTACGCACGCAGCTCGAGGTGATCCTGCCCTACTTCCTGCACTACGCGAACGACGAGCAGCGGAAGCGGTGGTTCCCGGGTCTGGCCGACGGCACCCTGCTGACCGCGATCGCGATGACAGAACCGGGCACCGGATCGGATCTGGCCGGGGTGCGGACCACCGCCGTCCGTGACGGTGACGGTCCTGACGCGGAGTACATCGTCAACGGCGCAAAGACGTTCATCACCGGCGGCATCCAGGCCGACCTCGTCGTGGTGGTGGCGCGTACCTCGACCGATCCGGACAACCGGCGCAAAGGCCTGTCGCTGATCGTCGTCGAGGACGGGATGCCCGGGTTCGAGCGTGGCCGGGAGCTGGAGAAGATGGGCTGCAAGGTCCAGGACACCGCCGAGCTGTCGTTCAGCGACGTCCGGGTCCCGGCCGCCAACCTGCTGGGCGAGGAAGGTGAGGCGTTCAGCTACCTCGGGCACAACCTGCCCCAGGAGCGGCTGACGGTGGCGGTGGGCTCGGTGGCCCAGGCCCGGTCCGCGCTGCACGCGACCATCGACTACGTCAAGGAGCGCAAGGCGTTCGGCACCCCGGTGGCGTCGTTCCAGAACACCAAGTTCGAACTCGCCGCCGTGTCCACCGAGATCGAAGCCGCGCAGACGATGCTCGACCGTGCGGTGCTCGACCATGTGGACGGCGTGCTGTCGCGGGAGGACGCGGCCCGGGTGAAGCTGTTCTGCACCGAGATGCAGGCCCGCGCGGTCGACCGTTGCCTGCAGCTGTTCGGGGGCTACGGCTACATGATGGAGTACCCGATCGCCCGGCTCTACAACGACGCCAGGGTGGCGCGGATCTACGCGGGCACCAGCGAGGTGATGAAGGTGATCATCGCCAAGTCACTCGGACTCTAAGCACTGCGCTGAGCGCCTGACCAGCGGTGTGATGCCGGTCTAAACCTGATTTCATTGAGACCCTTGTCACACCGGCGAAACCTACCTACTGTGTGTTCACTAGGTTGGTTTGAACGAAGGAGTTCGGTGTCCGCCCTCCAGTCTTCGAGGCCCTACGCCACTTTGCTGGCCAAGGGTGAGGACCGCAGGCAGCGGATACTCGCGGTCGCCGAGAGGCTGCTCGCGCGCAACGGCTGGCGTAACACCTCGCTGGCGCAGATCGCCCGGGAGGCGGGGGTCACCCCGGCCGGGCTCCTGCACCACTTCGAGTCCAAGGAGCAGCTGCTCAACGCGGTCCTCGACGCGCGGGACATGGACGACGACACCCACGCCGATCGCACCGGCGACCTCTTCGTCCAGATCGCGAGGGTGGCCCAGCGCTTCGAACGCGCCCCCGAACTGGTCGGAACCTTCACCGTGCTGCTGGTCGAGAACATCTCGCCGGACGCCCCGCTGCACGGCCGACTGCTGGACCGTCAGCGGGCGGCGGCCGCGATCGTCGCCGACATCATCCGGCGCGGTCAGCGCGCCGGCCGGTACCGCCAGGACTTGAACCCGGTCACCAAGGCCGTGGAGATTCTCGCCTTCGTCAACGGAATGGAGACGCAATGGTTGCTCGACCCGTCGATCCCGCTGGCCGAGGTGTTCAAGGAATACGCCGAGATGTTGGCCCGCGACTTCAGCCCAGAACCGACGCCGCACGAGGAGATCACCAGATGACCGAACAGCCCGATATGCGATACCGCCTCGACATCGTCTCTCCGACCGTGCGGGACGCCGTGCGATTCGCGGGCGGATGGCTCTACGACCGGTCGATGGCCGGATGGGACGTCACCGTGCTGCTCGACAGCGTGGGGGAGGACGAGCGGCCGCTGGAGATCCTCGGCGCCACTGTGTTGCCGTTGCAGCCGGTGCTCGCGTCGTGGTCGGACCGTCCGCACCCGCAGACCGTCGCGGTGTCGGCCGAGCTGATCGAAGGCGACGAGCGGGTCCGGGCACACGTGCGCACCGCACTCGACCACGGTATGACCGAGGTGACGCTGTGGGGTGAGCGCTGTCCGGCCGACCTGAACAACGACGTGGACACCGTGCGCCACGAACTGAGTGCGGCGGCCCGCGCGTTTAAGGCGCAGGCCCTCGCCGCCGCCAACGACATCGAGGCCGGGTTCGTCGGCCACACCGAGACGTTCCGCTGCGGTATGAGCTCCTACCCGTCGGTGGCCGCCGACCTGATCCCCGCGAGCTAGGTGCGCAGACGCGGGACGTGTGCGTGGTCCCGAGTTCGCACCCGAGTCGGCAAGCTTCTCAGATCAGTTCCTCGATCGGCTGAGGGTCACTGAAGCGATTGATCACGTTGGCGGTGATGCGTGCGACCGCGTTGTCACCGCCTTGGTGGAACAGGCTCGCACACCAGCTCATCGAGGATGTCGCGAACATGGCACCACCGTTCGGAGTGGTGAAGTAGGTGATATCCGCTCGCACCAGCGGGCTTTCCTCGCCATTGGTGGCGGGGTTCGCCCCGTAGATCTCCTCGGTGGTCAGCATCGAGTTCTGGTCGTGACCTACCGACGTGGCCAGGACCCGCGTGTGCGGAGGACTTCCTTGGTCGAGGTCGTAGCGGTCCACCTCCAGGCCGGCGGCGCCACCGTTGACCATGCCGAAGTCGCCGAGGCGCTCGCGGGTGTCGACGCCTTCAGTGATCCACTCGACGCCGGGGTCAGTCACGTCCGGAAGGTACTCGTAGTAGGTCGACACTGCCATGGTATGTGCGGCATAGCCGGTGCCCCAGACCTTTTGCGGCGCGCGGCCGCGCATCCGCCACAGTCCGCCTTTTTCGCCGGTGGTGGAATGTTGAAGCTCACCCGGCCGCCCCCGCCATGACTGGTCGCCGTTCTCTCCGCGTCGGACTTCGATGACATGACTCTTGTTCGGTGCGACGCTGGTGACCCAGTACATTCCGTTGCCGCCCATGTACATTCCCCGGCCTCCACGGGCCAGGTAGGTCTCCCAGGCGTCGATCATTCGGCCGGAGTAGTACTCGGGATGGGTTGCGGTCAGCACCGCCGTGTAGCGCGACAACAGGTCGGCGCCCTCGACGTGGAGGTCGTGATCTGTGGCGACATCGAACTCGAACCCGCGGTCGGTCATCCAGCAGACCAAGTGAAGGTCAGCGGGATACTGCCACACCTGCGAGCTCTGCTCATGCTGGTAGCTCGGCTGCATATTGAGTTGCGGTCGCCGCCAACTGGAGTACTGCACGCCACGCCCGTCGAGATGCTTGTCGTAGACCGACAGGCCGTACTGGTCGATGCCGGTGTTCATGGCGATGTCGAGGTCTTCGAGAACAGTGATGTGCCCGTTGCCGAGTTGTCCCATGGGGGCGTTCTGATAGACCTGGCTGTTGGTGTAGGCGAGATAACTGAAGGTGGGGATGAGAAGCAGGATCGGGTTGGTGGCGGCGCCTCGAGGTGGGGTGACAAAGAACGGCACGAAGAACGTCTCCGGGTCGTCAACGCGAAGTTCCGTGCACTCCAACGCATAGCAGCCGCTGGGGAGGTCCGGTGGGACCGTGAACTCGAGGGTAACGGGCCAGCGGCAGTCATCGAGGGAGTCGTCGTGGAACCAGATGGCTCCGTACTCGTGGGGAGCGTGGACGAAGTTGTACTCCTGACCCGACCAATTCCACCCGGTCATTGCTCGGTCGGGTTGGTTGACGCATTCACCGATCAACCCGCTGACGGGTTCTTCCACGCGGTCAGCAAGGCCGGAGCCGGCAACCGAACTGTCTTCGCCCAGCTGCCACGCGGCGATCGGCTCGGGTCCGCTGCGCCCCGCGTGGCAGTCGGCGATTTGATCCGGGTTCAGTGCGTGCGACCAGAACCGGGGCGCGTCGATCTTGCCGTTGAACCCCGCGGTGACGCGGTGTCGGGGCTCGAACATGCTGCGCACCCCGATGCCGCCCAGCAGCGCATCGGTTCCGGAGTCCCCCGGCGCAGGGGCGGTGTCGACCGTCTCGGCTGAACCGTCGAACGGCACGACCAGCCCGAAAACGCTGTTGGTGCTGTTGACCACCGAGCGTTGGGACAGCGTGACGCTCTTGGCGGCGACGTCGACCGCGATGACCACCGAGTACCAGACCTCTCGGAGCAGAGGCATTCCGGTGCACACACGGGCGGTGTTGCCCGCGCTGTCACCGAGGAGAACGGTGAGTCCATCCGGTTCCAGCACGACCGCCCATCCGGTGTCCGCGTGGTCGTCCCATCGGGACATCAAGCCCTGCCTGCCGAGCGAGGGCAGGGTCGGCCAGACGTATAAGTGCACGGTGAAGGAGTCGGCGCCGATCAGCTTGCCGTCCGGGTCGGGGATCCGGACGAAGCCGCCGCTCTGTGTGAACTGGTCGTCGATGGACAGACGCTGATCGAGTTCCGAGGGGACGTGGACGGTGCGCTTTCCCGGACCTGCCGGGTTGAGATTGCCGTTGTACATGCGCACCAGTCGCGTATCGACGGGGCTCTCACCGGTGTGCGCCAGGTGGAACGTCAGCGACTCGCCGGGCGCCACGTTGGGGTGGGAGTTGTATCCGCGGAGGCGCAGTGCGCTTTTCATGAGTGGTCTGCTTCCGGAAGGCGGATGCCGGTGATCTCGTAGGCTCGTTCGATGAACGCGGCGGCGATGGCATCTTCTTTGGTGGTGAAGGTGTGGGAGGTGTCGACGGTCGGCGGTACGCCGCGTTCGGCGTGTAGGCGCGCCAGATAATAGATTTCGTAGGACGGAGCAGCGTAGGCGAAGGTGCGGCCTTCGATGGGCGCCATCCGCATGAAGTTGAGCAGGTGACGTAAGGCAAGTGTTCGCGGCCGCCTGCCGATGACGTCGCTGCAGAACTCTTCGATGGTCTCGGGCCCCACCGCGTCGCACAGGGCTTCGCGGCGGCGCTCATCGAAGCGCCTGCGGATCTCCAGGTTGCGATCCTCGATCACCGTCTGTCCGGTCAACGGCATGAATGCTGTGCCTTTCGTGTCGCGATGTGTGTGTGGGTTACTCGTACTTGCCGATGGCCTCATCGCAGGTGGCGAGGTTGTCTTTGGTGATCGTGGACGCATCGAGGGTGGTCGACTTCTGCACCTCCCCGCCGGTGAGGAGATCGACGGTGACTTCGGCGCCGGTGCGCCCCAACGCGAATGGATCCCACAGTGCGGTGGCGTACTGCTTGCCGGCTTCGATGTTGCGGTAGCCCACCGGGTCACAGTCGGCGCCAACGGCCACGTAATCGCGGCCGGCGACGGCGCCGGCGCGGTCGCCGGCGAGCATGGCGCCGTCGAGCATCACGTCGGAGTGGGCGAAGACCCCGACGATGCTGTCGGCGGCGTGGCGGGAGAACATCTGTGCGGCGACGGTGGTGGCCTCAGTGCCATCCCAGTTGGCGGTCATGGACGACACAATCTTTAGATCCGGTGCGATCTCGGCCAGGGTCTCTTCGAACCCCTTCTTTCGCAGGATGGTGGTGGCGCCTCCTGGGGAGCCTTCAATCTGCAGGATCGCACCCTGGACCGGTTTTCCTTGGGCGGTGAGCCCGTCGACGATGGCCCGTGCGCTGCTGGCGCCGATCTTCTCTTCGTCATAGCCCCAGAACGCGTCATAGAGTCCGTCGTCATCAGTGGCCGGCTGATAGATGCCGACGACGATCTTGGTGTCGGGGGATTGCTGCCGAGCCCGGGCGTAAGCGGGGATCAACGAGGTGGTGTCGGTCGGCCACAGCACGATAGCGGCGGGCTTGGTGCTCAAGGCCTGGTTGAACTTCTGCATCTGGTCGGCGCCGGCGCCGTATTCGCTGTACTCGGTAACGACTTTGAGGCCTGCGGCTTGGAGGTCTTCGGTGATGGTGTCGGCGAAGTTGGATTGCGTGGGATTTGAGCGGGTGAGCGTCAGGACGTAGGTCGGCTGACCCGCGATGCCATCCGCGGAACCTCCTGTGGCGGAGCGGCTCTCGTCGCCAGATGAGCAGCCGCTGACGGTGAGTGCCAGAGTCAGCGTGGCCGCGGTGGCGATCCGCATCAGATTCATCGGTGTCCTTCGTCGAGAGGGGTGGAATCCGCCGCCGGTGCGACGGAAGCTGCTTCGTATTCGGCGATCACCAGCCGGTCCGAGCCGCGTTGCACCAGCCGGCGTAGCGGGCGATCACATATCACCACCACGACCAAGACGACGCCGTTGACCAGCTGGATGGTTGCCGATGCGACGCCGGCGAGGCTGAGGCCGTTGTTGAGGATTGCGAGCAGTAGCGCCCCGCCTACGGCCCCGACCAAGGAGCCGCGACCTCCGGTGAGGGCGATTCCCCCGACAAGCACTGCGGTGGCGGCCTGCAGGAGGTAGGCGTTGTTGGGTCCGGGCTGCCCGGTGGCCAGGGCGACACCCTCGAGGGCCCCGCCGATTCCGGCGAAGCCGGCGCAGACGACCAAGGCGCCGACCACGCTCCAGGTGACGGGTAGGCCGGTGGACCTTGCGCGGATGGCGTCACTGCCGGTGGCGTAGAGGAAGCGGCCCCACCAGGCGCGTTTGACCGCCACGATCAGCAGCGCCACCAATCCCAGTTGCAGAACGGATTGCAACGAGAAGACGCCGAGGAGCGGCTGGGTCAGCCGTAGGCCTGGTTGGTAGTCGGCCATGGTCACGATGTTGTTGCCCGTGACCAAGTAGCCCAGGCCGATGCCCAGCATCATCGTCGCCACGGTGACGGCGAGGGAGGCGATGCGCACCGCGCCGGTGGCCACTCCATTGACCAATCCGATGAGCAGTGTGCACCCGATGCCGACGGTGATGCTCAGAGGCAGACCGAGTTCGTCGGCGTACTGCACGGTCACCAGGCCCGCGAGGGGAAAGGTCGCAGCGATCGAAAGGTCGAATTCGCCGGCGATCATGACGATGGCGAGGCCGGCCGACACCAATGCCAGTGTCGCGAAGACCTGCGTCAGCGCATACAGGTTTCCGACGTTGGAGAAACCGGGCACCGCCACGGCACACGCCACGTAGGCGGTGAGGGCGACCAGCCACGTCAGCAGTGTGCGGGCGCCCCAATAGGTCGACCGGGTGAGGGATCTGATCATCGGGTGCTTCTCCCGTTGAGGAAACCGGACAACAGCACGACGAGCAGGATGAGTGCGCCTTCGGTGACCAACTGCATCTCGTAGCTCAGCCCGGCCAGCGAAGCCACGTTGTTGAGCAGCCCGGCGAATACGGCTCCGACGGCGGCGCCGACGGGGGTACCGATGCCGCCGGCGATCGCGACGCCGCCCACCACGACGGCCACGATCGCGTCGAAACCCAAGCCGGCTCCCGACATCAACTGACCCTGGTTGGACTGCGCCGCGAGCAGAGCACCGGCGAGTCCTGTCGTGGCACCGGAGATAGCGAAGGCGGCGGTGATGATCACGGTGCGGCGGTACCCGGACAGCAGGGCCGCACGTTCGTTGAGTCCGAACAAGGTCAGTTGCCGACCGAACACTGTTTGACGCAGTAACCCCAGCACGGCGATCGTGAGCACGAGGAAGACAGCGGTCTGGAATGGCAGGAAGCCCAGCAGGTTCACGTTGAGGACGGTGTTGTCGCCGTCGCTGAGCACGGTCTGCCCGTTGGTCCACAACTGTCCCAGACCGACCAGGATGGCCGCTGAGGCGATCGTGACGATGATGGGGTCGGCGGCGAATCGGCCGACGACGACACCTTGGATGGCGCCGATTGCGGTGCCGAGGACGACGGTCAGCAACACCGCGGCGGCGACGCCGAGATGGCCGCTGGATGCGAACGTGATGGTGCACAGCGCCACCAGCGCGGGTATCGACAGGGAGAACACCTGTCCGGCGATGGTGATGAAACTCAGGCCGACGGCGATGATGCCGATGAGGGACACCGACAAGCACAGGCCGCGAATGTTCGACGCGGTGGGGAACGCATCGATGGTGACGGTTGCGATGGCGCCCAGTGCGATGGTGGCCGCGGTGACCAACCCGGTGGCGGTCGTGCTGAGTCGCGGCGCCCGGAGCGAGGCGCGGCGTTCCCAGAAAGTCATGCCACCTCTCCGTGCAGAATCTCGGTGATCAGCGTGGTGTCGTCGGTGTCGTCGACTCGGTGGCTGCCAACCGTCTTTCCGCGGTACATCGTGACGGCACGGTCGGCGAGGTCGCGGATCTCGACGATGTCGGTGCTGTAGACGACCACCAGGACGTGGTGGGAGGCCAAGCGACGCAGGGTTTGGTAGATCTCTGCCCGGGCGCCGATGTCGACGCCGCGTGTAGGTTCGCTCATGAGCAACAGCCGGGGATGCATCGCAAGTGCGCGGGCGATCGCGACCTTCTGCTGGTTGCCGCCGCTGAACGCCGAGACGTTTTCGCCGAGCCGCTCACGGTTGAACTGCACACCGTCCGCCATCTCACCTGCGAGCTCGCGTTCGAGCCTGTGTCTGAGCACTTGCGCGCCACTGATGCGGTCCAGCGCACTCGACGAGATGTTGGTGGTCACTGCGGCATTGAGGAACACTCCCTCGGTCGCGCGGTCGGCGGGAACATAACCGATGCCCCTGCGCTTCGTCGCCACGCGGGACGGAACGGCAAGAGCGTCACCGCACAGCGTGATGGAGCCGCGGTGCGGGGGGAGAAGGCCCGCCAGGGTACGCACGACATCCTCGGCGCCGGAGCCGACTTGACCGAACAGCGCGATGATTTCGCCGTCGCGCGCGGTGAAGCTGACATCCTCGTAGTGGCCTCGAACCGTCAGCCCGGCCAATTCCAGGACGTTGTCCGGATCGCGGTCACGTTCGGCGGGAACGATTTTCGCGGCGTTGGCATGCGCCTCGCCCAACATGTGCTCGACGATGGCGGCCATGGTGAATGCAGATCGGTGCCCGGTCGCCGCGACTCGCCCAGATCGAAGAATGGTCACCCGATCCGCCAGTTCCATAACCTCGCCCAGCCGGTGAGTGATGTAGAGGACGGCATGTCCGGCGGCGGCGAGATTTCGGGTCACGGTATGAACGCGGCGGATCTCGACATCGGACAGCGTGGCGGTGGGCTCATCGAGAACGAGCACCTGAGCGTCGCGAATCAGCCCGCGCGCCAACTCGAGCAATTGCTGCTGAGCCAATGACAGCGTCTCGACGGGTCGGTCGAGATGGACATCGGTCAGGCCTGCGGCATCGAGTACCTTGCGAGCACGGCCGCGTAGCTGCCGGTAAGGCACCAACCATCGGTTCGCCCGTCCTGCCAATGCGAGGTTGTCGAGTACGGACAGCTGCGGCACGACTGAGAGCTCTTGGAAGACCATGGCGACGTCGTGGTTGTCGTAGGCGGGCCCTGATACTCGTCCACCACTCGGGGAGATGATGCCTGCCAGTATCTTGACCAATGTGCTTTTGCCGGCGCCGTTTTCCCCGAGAAGTGCGTGGATTTCGCCGGCGTGGAACTCGACGTCAACGGAGTGGAGGACCGTCACCTCGCCGTACATCTTGGTGACGGATTCGGCCGCGAGCAGTAGCGAGGCACTCGACTTCTCGTCGACGGCTGCATGTTGCGGTGACGACACCGGCTCTGACTCCTTGGGGCTGTCGCGACGTTGTCGCGAGCATTTCTCGATCTCTGTGCGAGGGAAGCGTTCGACCCTTGCGAGGGCCGACAATCGGCTGGGCGCTTCGGATGTGGGCGCTCCAGCGCATGCGGAGTGGCGCGGCGGTTATCGGCAGTTACCGCCGGGGCAACACCTCGAGTTCGGCGTCAGAGGCGGTCGCCGAGTGTGGAATTCAGCTGTGCGTAACGCTGCGGTGAGCGCGCTTTGATGAGGTAGGCGCCGACGATACCGATGGCCAACGAAGCGAACAGCATTGTTGTGAAGCAGGTTTGCAGCCAGCCCCCGCCACCGAGTAGCACGTCCATTCCGGTGACCGCGTACCAGAGGAAGGGCAGTAGACCGGCGATACCGAGCAGTGGCGCGATGAAGGTGTTCCACGGCCGCTTGTCCACGTCCGAGCGGCGGAAGAACACGAAGATCGCGACGCTGGCAATGGTCTGCAGCAGAATGATCGCCGCCGCGCCCACGCCCGTCCACCAGGTGAACAAGGTGGTGTAGGGGTGCAGGCCCAGAATGGCGAAGACGGCGACCACGATCGCGACCATCCCGATCTGCACGTAGCAGGCCAGCGCCGGTGACTGGCGGGTCGGGTGGGTGGTGCCCAGCCGCGACCAGATGACACCCTGCCGGCCCAGCGAGTAGAGGTAGCGGGCGACGTTGTTGTGGAACGTGAGGATCGCGGCGAACAGACTGGTGATCACCAGCAGTTGGAACGCCTCGGTGCCGACCCGACCCAACACGCTGTCGGTGACCGCGAAAACCAGGTTGCCGCCTTCGGTTTCGGCCAGGCCCACGACTTTCCCGACGCCAACGGCGTTGACGATCAGGAAGGCGGTGACGGCGTAGAACACGCCCATGAAGATTACCGAAGTGTAGGTGGCCCGAGGAACGGTGCGCTTGGGGTCCTTGGCTTCCTCGCCGTAGATGGCGGTGCCCTCGAATCCGATGAACGAGGCGTGGGCGAACATGAGCGCCACTCCCAGGGCGCCCGCGAACACCGCCGAAGGAGCGAACGGCTCGAAGGAGTACTCGCCGATGGGAGTCGGCGAGTTGACGAGGATGCCGATGTTGAGAACGAGGATGACACCGGTCTCCAAGGTCAGCAGCACCGCCAGGACACGCGCGCCGGCGTGGATCTGGCGGACACCCAGGAAGAGTGCGGCCCCCATGGCCAGGAACGAGAACACCCACCACGGGACGTTGACGCCGGTGTGTTTGTTGACGAATTCGGCCGTGTAATAACCGAAGCCACCGATGACGCCGAGTTGGATCGCGTCGTAGGCAAAGATCGCCAGCGAGGCCGAACCCAGTCCCATCGGTCTGCCAAGACCCCGGGTGATGAATGCATAGAACGCGCCGGCGTTCGTGATGTGCTTGCTCATTGCGACGTAGCCGACCGCGAATATGGTCAGCACCACGGCGACGAGGACGAAGGCACCGGCGATGCCGACCCCGTTCCCGGCTCCGACGATCACCGGGAACAGGGCCACCACCACGGTCAGCGGTGCGGCGGCAGCCACGACGAAGAACACGATGCCGAGAACGCCGATCTGGTTGCGCGCCAGACCCGCTGACCCATCAGGGGAGACTTTCGCGGTGGCCAGCGGCTGGGGGTCGTCCTGGTCAAGCATGGCGGGTCCTTTGTGGTGGGGGTTTTATCAGGAGGTTTTACTGCGAGCAGCGAACTTGACGACTTTGCGCAGTGCCGGGCTGGTCGCGACGGTGTAGCCGAGTTTCTTGCCTGCCTTGGTGTCCATGACCGTCTCCAGGGCGCGGTCGATGGCCCCGGCCTTGGGCGCCGGGCCGACGCGCGCCGCGGTCGGTGCGGGCGTGCCGTTGAGGTCGGCGATGACGACTTGCGCGGCGTTGTGTCCGTTGGCGCCCATGACGCCGCCGCCGGGGTGGGTGCCCGACCCGCACAGGTAGTAGTTGGCCACCGTGGTGCGGTAGTCAGCCAATTCCGGGGTGGGCCGGTTGTTGAACAGCTGATCGAAGAACATCGACCCGTGGAAGATGTTGCCGCCGGTGAGACCGTAATCGCGCTCGAGGTCCTTCGGAGTGATGATGACTCGTTCGAGGATGTGGTCCCGAAGGTTGGGTGCGTATCTGAAGAGAACTTCCAGCACTCGATCGGCCCACTCGTCGCGGATGGTGTCCCAGTCGGTACCGGCCAGCTGGAACGGAAGCTGCTGCACACCAAGGGTCATCGTGTGCTTACCCTTTGGTGCCAGCGTCGAGTCGTGGGTGGACTGGATGACGGCTTCGATCACGAAGTCGTCCGGGATCTCGCCTCGGCGCTCAGCTTCCCAGGCCCGTTCGAAGTTCTCGATCGAAGCGCCCAGGATCGCCTGTGCCTGATGCTGCGGACCCTCGATCCCCTCGGGGAAGCCGATGTAGTCGGGCAGCTCGTCGATCAGCAGGTGGATCCTCGCCATCGAGCCTCGGGCGTCGTAGCTCTCCAGCTTGGCGGTCAGTTTGGCGTCCACCGCACCGGCCGGCAGCAACTGCAGCATCGAGCGCTGCGGATCGGCGTTGGAGATCACCGTGCGCGCCGAGATCGTCTCGCCGCTGACCAGTTTGACGCCGGTGGCCTCACCCTTGGTGACCACGACCTGCTTGACCGGCGACTTGAGCCGGATCTCTGCGCCGTACGCTTCGGCGCTACGGGCCAGCGCCTGGGTGATGCCGCCCATGCCGCCCTTGACGAAGCCCCACTGGCCCAGCGTGCCCTTGAACTCGCCGACCGAGTGGTGCCCGTAGACGTAACCGGTGCCCGGGGTGGACGGGCCGCCCCACACCGAAATCATGCCGAAGAAGGTGAACAGGCCCTTGATGTGTTCGGAGTCGAAGTAGCGGTCCAGCAGATCCTTCGTTGACAGCAGCACCATCTCGTTGAACAGGTCTTCGGCGCCGGCGGCCTCGAACGCGGCCAGCACCTGGGAGCGGCTGGGTGCGGGGGACAGTAGGAAAGGGGTCAGGATGGAGGCGAATCTCTTGACACGCAGCCCGAAGTCCAGGAAGGCGGCAGCGTCGCGCTTGGAGAACTTCTCGATTTCCTTGAGGGTCTTGTCCATGTCTTTCCACATGAACAGGTGGCTGCCGTCGGGAAAGATGCTGACCTCGTTGGCTTCGGTCTGATACATCTCCAAGCCGTAGCGCTCCAGCTCCAGGTCCGCGATGATCTGAGGGCGAAGAAGACTGGCGATGAACGCACACGACGACCACGTGGAGCCGGGGATGAGTTCCTCACTGGTGCACGCGCCGCCCACCACATCGCGGGCTTCCAAGACCAGGACCTTCTTACCGGCCCGGGCCAGGTATCCGGCGGTGATCAGACCATTGTGTCCTGCGCCGATGATGATGGCGTCGTAGTTGGTGATGTTGCTCATCGAAGTTCTCCGGGGATGACGTGGGTGAAGTACGTGCGGACGGTGGCCGGGTCGACCAGAGCGTTGAAGCCGTCGATGACGGGTTTCATGCTCGGGTGGGTGTCCCGGAGTACCTCCCAGTCCGCCCAGTCGGTGACCTCCATGACTTCGAGAATGTCCGCAGGAGCCCCGTCGGGTGCCTCGTCGACGCGAAACGCTTCGAAGCGTCGGACGATGTCCGGGTGGGCCATGCACGTCGGCCGGTCCACCTCGGTGGAGAAGCGCTCGAAGTCAGCCGGATCGACACCCGGCAACATCGAGAACAGGTTCACCGCTACGACGGAGCGGCTGGGGGCAGTCATCGAGAGAAACTCCAAAAATGTTGGCTGGTACCAGGTTGATCAGGATTCGAGGTTGATCATGATGTGCTTGATCTCGGTATACTCCTCGACGGAGTAGATCGACATGTCGTTGCCGTGGCCGGACTGCTTGAAGCCGCCGTGGGGCATCTCGGAGACGATCGGCAGGTGGTCGTTGACCCAGACCGTGCCGAACTGGAGTTTGCGGGCAGCACGCATCGCCCGTCCGACGTCGCGAGTGAATACGGAAGCGGCCAAGCCGTATTCGACGTCATTGGCCCAGGCGAAGGCCTGCTCCTCGCTGGTGAAGCGGGTCGTGGTGACCACCGGACCGAAGACTTCTTTCTGTACGATCTCGGAGTCTTGGGCGGCGTCGACGACCAGCGACGGTTTGTACCAGAAACCCGGTCCAGAGCCGAGGCCGCCGACTGCCAATGAGGCGGGGCCGGAGGCGGTGGCCCGGTCGACGAACCCGGCGACCCGGTCACGCTGACGCTGGGAGATCACCGGGCCCATCTCGGTGGACTCGTCGGCGGGTTGACCCATGGCGACCTTCGAGACGGCGCGGGTGAGCTCGGTGACGAACTCGTCGTAGATCCCGTCGGCGATGTAGACGCGGGATGCGGCCATACAGTCCTGGCCGGAGTTACCGTAGCCGCCCTCGCAGATCTTTGTGATCGCCAGTTCGGCGTCGCAGTCGTCGAATACCAGCACCGGAGCCTTGCCGCCCAGCTCCAGGTGCAGGCGCTTGAGGTTGTCGGCGCCGGCGCGGGCGACCACCTTGCCGGTCGAGGTGTCGCCGGTCAGTGAACTCATCCGTACCCGCGGATGGCCGGTCAGCGCTGCGCCGACGGTCTCGCCGTGACCAGTGACGACGTTGAACACCCCGGGCGGGAACAAATCCGCGGCAAGTTCCGCCAACCGCAGCGTGGTGAGCGGGGTTTGTTCACTGGGCTTGAGCACCAACGTGTTTCCGGTCATCAGCGCCGGGCAGATCTTCCAGATCGCCATGACGAGAGGGAAGTTCCAGGGCGCCACGCTGCCCACGACGCCGAGGGGGTCGCGGCGGATGATGCTGGTGTGTGTCGGGGAGTACTCCCCGGCGGCTCGGCCCTCCAATACGCGGGCCGCGCCTGCGAAGAACCGCATGTTGTCCACACCGAACGGAATCTCCTCGCGTGCCACCGCGATCGGCTTGCCGACATTCTGCGATTCCAGTTGCGCGAATTCTTCGGCGTGGGCTTCCAAGCGGTCAGCGAGCTTCAACAGCAACTCTGCACGCTTTCCCGGCGTGGTGGCGGCCCAAGCGTCGAAAGCCTTCTCGGCGGCGGCGACGGCACGATCGACGTCCGTCGCATCGCCGGCCGGTACGGTGGCGATCTGTTCGCCGTTCGCGGGGTTGATGACCGCTTCGGTCGCGCCGCTGCTGGCGGGAACATGCTCGCCCGCGACGTACATGAGCTGGCCGTCTGTCATGAGATTCTCCAAACCACTTCAGAGCTCAACGACCCGCTGTCCGGAGATCGTGCCCTAGTGTTGAACAGTTGACATGGAGAACTTAAGCACAGCATTTAGGTGCACGCAAGACGAATGCGGAAATCGCGCGAGGGCTTTCCGCAGCGGGCCGCGACCGTCGGGAAGGGGCCGGCGCCCGTGTTGACCGTTGCGGGCGCACCACAGCGCGACCGGCCGAAGTTCGTGGACGGGGCCAACTTTCGGGGTCTGCGGCAGCTCAGGTGGTCGTACGCGCGGCCAGGATCTTGCGCACCTCGTCGCGGTTCTCCGTGATGATCTCCGCGATCGTGGCGCGCGCCAGCTCGGGATCTCGTGAGGAGAATGCGGTGACGATCCGCTGGTGCTCGTCGAGCAGACCCGAACCGGTCTCGTACTCGTGGTGATCGAGCGACAGGATGAGGAGGAAGTAGCGCAGATCGCCGAGCAACTCGGCGTAGAACTTGTCCAGGCGCGGGCTGTTCATCAGGCTGACGATGGCGCGGTGAATATCGAGGTCTTTCTCCACGATGATGCGTGGATCCTCGGTGGGCATGGCGCCTTTGAGGGCCTCCATCGCGGTGGTCAACGGCGTCAGGTCGGTGTCGGGACCCACCGCAGCGGCAGCCGCGGTCTCCAAATGCAGTCGTGCGCGATAGATGTCGAGCACCTCCTCATCGGAGGGATCCCAGACAACCAGCCCACGGTTGAAGGTGTAGCGCACCAAACCCGTACCCTGGAGCAGGCGCACTGCCTCTCGCACGGTGTTACGAGAGATGCCCAGAGCGTCCGCGACAACGCTTTCCCGAATCCGCTCGCCGGGTTTCAGTTCACCTTCGAGGATCATGTCCATCAATCCGTCGGCGATCTGCTGCGCGCTGCTGCGCCCGACGATCTGGATGCGGTCTGCCACAGACATGAGCCCATCGTACAACTGTTAAACAGCAGGTCGGTCGTGGGAGAGATCGGGTTGCGGACCCTTCCCTGGACATACGCTGCTCTAATGTTCTACAGTTCATCTCGCGCGCACTGCCGTTGCCGGCTTACTGCCTGGCGACGAAATGGACGCACGCGTCGATCGCGGTGACGCGTCCCCCCGCTTCGCACAGAACAGGATCTCGGATGCCGAACGCTTTCGATAGCGATGCAACCGCCCGATCCAACAGAGGAAACGGCCGCGTGATCACCGGCTCGAATGCGTTCGATCAGATCGCGCGCGAAAGCGCCCTGCACTCTGTCGGGGAACGGTTAACTGGACAGCAGATCGAAGTCGAACTCCTGCGTCATTACGGACTGACCGGTGAATTGAGCCGGATCCCGACGGAGAAGGACGACACCTTTCGGCTGACCAGCGACGTCGGGCGGTTCCTCGTCAAGATCGCTCCGGCCACCGAGAGCGCGCAGGTCGTCAATCTCCAGTCGGCGGTCATGCTGCACCTCGAGAAGCGAGGGTCGGCGATTCCAGCCCAACGGCTGATCCGCGGGTTGTTTGGTCAGGTCGAATCGACCGTGGTCGATCCCGGCGGCAACGCGCGCGTCATGCGGGTCATGACATACCTCGATGGCGATCTTCTGTCGTCGGTC
This sequence comes from Mycolicibacterium litorale, assembly GCF_014218295.1. Next base: position 3,788,879 of record NZ_AP023287.1, on the reverse strand, counting down.
ACACCGACGACGTCGCAGTTCCAGCGTGTCGGCGCCACGTTGGCGAGGCTGGATTCCGCCTTGACTGGCTTCCGCCACCCCGACGAATCACGCTTGCTCATATGGGATCTGAAAAATTTCCTGCATATGCGGCCCTTGTTGGAGTTGGTCACCGATCGTGACGACGTCGCGATGGCGACGTGGGTCTTCGATCAGTTCTCGGCTGTCGTCGCGCCTCGATTCGACACGCTCGAAACGCAGATGATCCATGGTGACTTCAGCCCCTTCAACGTCGTCGTCGATCCGAAAACCGACGAGTTCGTCACGGGCATAATTGATTTCGGCGACGTCGTGCGGAGTCCCCTGGTGTTCGAACTGGGTGTTGCGGTGGCCAACCAGATCGGTGTGGACCAGCGGCGACCGTGGGACAACGCACTGGACATCGTGCGCGGGTACCGTGCGGTTCGACCACTGCCAGACCGTGACGTCGTGCTGTTGGCGATCGCCGGCCCGGCTAGGCTTCTCCTGCGCGCCCTCGTCTTCGGCTGGCGCGCAGCCGTTCATCCCCACAGCCGCGACTACGGACTGTCACATTCGGCGCTCGACTGGGCCAGACTGCGCTGCGCACTGTCGGTGGCAACGCCCACCGTCGAGACACTACTTGCGGCCACCGGTGCGACAGCGTCGCCGACAGGAAAGGACCGACAATGAGCCAGGCGTCCACGAACCAGGCTTTCACGCTCAGAGCGTCCGAGCCCATGGTGAACGGGTTCGACAAATCGCGAATCGACGAGCTCCCGTCGCGCACCCGGGAACAGGTTGATGCCCGGGAACGCCTTCTAGGGCCTGGTTACCGGTTGTTCTACCAGGATCCGGTGGAGATCGTGCGCGGCCACGGCACACTGCTCTACGACGCAGAGGGCAACGACTACCTCGACGTCTACAACAACGTGGCCAGCGTGGGACATTGCCATCCCTACGTGGTCGACGCGATCCACCGGCAGCTGTCGACGCTGAACACCAACACCCGTTACATTCAGCAGTCGATCCTGACCTACAGCGAGCAGTTCCTGGCCACCATGCCGGCCGAGATCGGGCACGTCATGTTCACCTGCACCGGTTCTGAGGCCAACGATCTCGCGATGCGCGTTGCCCGCTACCACACCGGAAACCAAGGCATCATCGTCACCTCCGGCGCTTATCACGGGCTCACCTCCGACGTGTCGTCCTTCTCGCCGTCACTGGGCGTCGGCGTGCCGCTGGCCCCGCATGTGCGCACCATCAGCGCGCCAGATCGGCTGCGCCACGGCGGGAACGACAACCTGATCGCCGATATGCGCCGAGAGATCCGCGAGGCGATCGCCGATCTGGAGCGCCACGGGTTCGGCGTGGCGGCCTTCATCGCCGACATGATCTTCTCCTCGGACGGTATATACGCCGATCCGGTGGGCTTCCTGCAGCCGATCATCGAGGAGATCCACAACGCCGGCGGACTGTTCATCGCCGACGAGGTGCAACCCGGCTTCGGACGTACAGGCCGGCACTGGTGGGGTTTTCAACGTCACGGCCTGGTGCCCGACATCATGACCACGGGCAAGCCGATGGGCAACGGAATCCCCATCGCCGCCGCCGCCTTCCGCCCCGAACTTCTTGTGGAGTTCGGCCGGAACATCCGGTACTTCAACACCTTCGGCGGAAATTCGGTGTCCATCGCCGCAGCCCAGGCAGTGCTCGATGTGATCACCGACGAAGGCTTGATCGCCAACGCCGACAATGTCGGCACGTACATCCGAACCGAGATTGCGAAGCTGGCGGCCGCCTACGAACAGATCGCCGAGGTCCGTGGTGCCGGCTTGTTCGTGGGGGTGGATATCGTGACAGATCGCGATTCGAACACCCCAGACGGAGACGCGGCGTTACGGGTGGTCAACCACATGCGCAGGCGCCGGGTGCTCATCTCCGCCTCAGGGCCACGTGGCAGTGTGCTCAAAGTCCGCCCACCGCTGCCGTTCTCCATCGGCGACGCCGACCGCATGCTCGAGAACCTCGAGGTCGTGCTCGCCGAGGAGCTTCATTGACCGCTGACCGCCGGGAGCAACAGAATGCGGGCGTATTGAATCTCTTGGCTGCCTGCACCGTCGAGGTCGACACGGCGACCAGGCGTATCGCCGAGTACAGCTACGACGCATCGAATCACCGCGTCCCGCCGCTGGCTGTCGCTTTCCCCCGCAACCCCGGCGAAGTCAGCGAAGTCGTCGCCCTGTGCCATCGATCGGGCGTACCCGTCATCGCTCGAGGCGGGGGAACATCGATGGCAGGCAACGCCATCGGCAGGGGAGTGGTGCTCGATTTCTCCCGATACATGAATCGGGTTCTGTCCCTCGATGCCGCGAACCGATCTGCCGTCGTCGAGCCGGGCGTCATTCTCGCCGATTTGGCGGAGACCGTCGAGGTCGGCACAGCCAACCGGTTGACCTTCGCCCCGGATCCGTCGAGTAGGAACCGCGCCACCGTCGGCGGGGCGATCGGCAACGACGCCTGCGGCAATCATTCGGTCCGCTACGGCCGCACGGGTGACCACGTCGTGTCGCTCGATCTCGTGATGGCCGACGGCACGCGCCTGACGGCCACTCGGACGGGATTGCGGGCCACCGATCCCGAGGACACCGCGGCAGCGGAGCGCGCCAGTGCGTTGTCGGCGGATCTTCGCGCACTCGCCGCCGGGTACATGTCCCAGTTCCGGCTGGAATTGGGGCGCATCCCGCGGCAGGTGTCCGGCTTCCAACTCGCCAATCTTCTGCCGGAGAACGGCTTCGATGTCGCTCGCGCACTGGTGGGCAGTGAAGGTGCCTGTGCGATCGTGGTGGGCGCCACCATGCGACTGGTCGAGGTACCGCCGTCGGCCCTGCTGCTCATCGTGGCCTACGACGACATCGTGGATGCTGCCCGCGACGTCACGACGATCCTGCAGTACTCACCAGCAGCCATCGAAGGGATCGACGAACAGATCGTCGCGACTATGAAAGCGCGTCGGGGCGACGATTCCGTCTCCGAGCTGCCTGCTGGACACGCCTGGCTCTACGTCGACCTCGACGGCGAGGACGAGGCCACCGTGGCGCTGCAGGCCCGGAATCTCATCGCGGACCTACAGCGCAACGGTCGGGCCTTGGAGTGCCGAGAAGTCCGCGATCCCGCGGAACGCGAGAAGCTCTGGCGCGTGCGAGAAGACGGGGCGGGACTGTCCTCGCGACTGGAGCTCCCCGACGGAAGCAGCCTCACCTCATGGCCCGGGTGGGAGGACTCTGCGGTGGCCCCTGAGGATCTCGCCGACTACCTTGCCGACTTTCGGATCCTTCTACAGCAGTTCCGTCTGATCGGGGTGATGTACGGCCACTTCGGGGCCGGCTGCATGCACATCCGCATCACCTTTGATCAGCGAACACCTGACGGCCGGGAGACGATGTCGGCGTTCCTCACCGCCGCCGCCCGCCTGGTGGTCAAACACGGTGGGACGCTGTCGGGCGAGCATGGGGACGGCCGGGCCCGCTCACAACTCCTTCCCGAGATGTACTCACCGACGATCATGGCGGCCTTCTCGAAGTTCAAACAGCTCTTCGATCCCACCAACATCCTCAACCCCGGCATGATCGTGGATCCGGAGTCGGTCACCGAGCATCTGGCGCTGGCAGGCATCCCCGCTCTGCCGTGGCAGACGACGTTCGCTCTGCACGAGGTGACCGGGCGCGGGCCCGGGGCTTTCGCCGAGGCTGTTCAGCGCTGCATCGGAGTGGGGCGATGCCGGTCCCGCGGTGGCGGTGTCATGTGCCCGAGCTATCGGGCCACCGGCGACGAGAAAGACTCCACCCGTGGCCGTGCCAGGGTATTGCAGGACATGGTTCGCGGGGCCCGCAGCGTGGAGCAAGGCTGGGCATCCGACGATGTGCGCGAGGCATTGGATCTGTGTCTGTCGTGCAAGGCATGTTCGTCGGACTGCCCGACCGGAGTGGACATGGCAACCTACAAGGCCGAGTTCTTCGACCACTACTACCGCGGGCGGGTCCGTCCGATGGCCCATTACTCGTTGGGCTGGTTGCCCCGGTGGCTTGCCCTGACGTCTCGAACAGCGCCCCTGGTCAACGGTGTGCTGGCCAGTCCGCTCCGCTCGGCGGGACTGCGCCTCGGTGGCTTGACCACCCAGCGGCCGCTACCCGTCTTCGCTTCCCGGCGCGGGCTCCGTCGTGAACTCGGAGCCCACCGCGTGAACTCCGGGGATGTGGTGCTCGTCGTCGATTCGTTCACCAAGGGTTTCCGCCCAGAGGTCGCCGGCGCAGTGCTGCGGGTGATCGAGGACGCCGGCCACTGCGCGGAGGTTCGCACCGACATCTGCTGCGGTCTGACATGGATCTCCACCGGACAGCTGCGGCAGGCGCGAAAGCGATTGACACGCAGTGCGGCCGCCCTCGACGACGGAACCGACCGCCCGATTGTCGTCGCCGAACCGAGTTGCGCAGCAGCTCTACGCAGGGACCTACCCGAACTCGTCGACACGGATGTCGCGCGCCGGGTGGCGCAGCGCATCCGGAGTTTCGCTGAGCAGGTCAGCGCGCAGAGTGGTCGCGGTTGGACGCCGAAGGCGGCACTGCCGCAGTCGGTCACCGTACAGACCCACTGTCACGAATACGCGGTGTTCGGCGCCGCCACGCAACGTCGGGCTCTCGACGAGATCGGAATCGGCGACGTCCGCGAGGCGACCGGCTGTTGCGGGGTGGCAGGCAACTTCGGCTTCGAGCGACAGCACTACGACGTCAGCATGGCCGTCGCTGAACAGGCCCTTGCGCCGGCCCTACGAGCCGACCCGGGCGCCGTCGTGCTCACCGACGGGTTCAGCTGCCACATGCAGGTGAGGCAACTGACCGACACGCCGTCGCCGAGCGCATCGCTGCACCTCGCGCAGATCCTCGACCCCAGATCACGATTGGAGTTCCGACGATGAATGCCACAACCACGCCGACCTCGACGACGCCGACCGACGGCGTCGCGGGAATTCCGACCGGGCTGTTCATCGGCGGACGGTGGCGCGATGCATGCGGCGGCAAGTTCTTCGAGGTGGAGAACCCGGCCACCGGCGAGGTGCTTGCCGCTGTCGCTGACGCCGGACCCACCGATGCCGACGAGGCGCTGGCGGCCGCGGTCGCTGCTCAGGCAGCGTGGGCCCGCACCGCACCGCGATACCGCAGCGAGATCCTGCGCCGGGCCTACGACCTGGTGATCGCCCGGCAGGACTGGCTCGCCGAGGTCATGACCTCGGAGATGGGCAAGCCGCTCGCCGAGGCCAAGGGCGAAGTGGCCTACGCCGCTGAATTCTTGCGTTGGTTCTCCGAAGAAGCAGTGCGCATCTCCGGTGATCACACCACCACCGGGGACGGGGCCAACCGCATTATCGTGACTCGCGAGCCTGTCGGGCCCTGTGTCCTCATCACCCCATGGAACTTCCCGTTGGCCATGGGGACCCGCAAGATCGCCCCGGCTGTCGCTGCAGGTTGCACCATGATGCTCAAGCCGGCCCCACAGACTCCGTTGACGTCGTTGGCGCTGGCCGCCATCTTCCAAGAATGCGGCCTGCCCGACGGTGTGCTCAATGTCGTGAACACGACAGACGCGGCGACCGTCGTAGAGCGCTGGATGAGCAGCGGCGATGCGCGCAAGATCAGTTTCACCGGCTCCACCGCGGTGGGAAAGATCCTGCTGCGACAGGCTGCCGACACGGTGATGCGGTCCTCGATGGAGTTGGGCGGTAACGCACCGTTCATCGTCTGCGCGGACGCCGATATCGATACCGCCGTGGAGGGTGCGATGGGAGCGAAGATGCGGAACATGGGGGAAGCCTGTACCGCAGCCAACCGGATGTACGTACACCGTGACATCGCTGCTGCGTTCTCCGAACGACTCGCGCGGCGAATGGCGGAGTTGAAAGTCGGCAACGGCCTCGACGACGGCACCCAGGTGGGACCACTGATCGACTCAGCCGGTCGGGCGAAAGTCCAACGACTCGTCGACGATGCGCTCACACGTGGCGCCACCGCACTGACCGGGGGCCAGCTGCCGGACGGGCCGGGCTACTTCTATCCGCCGACTGTGCTCGCCGACGTGTCACCGGAGTCCGAGCTGATGACAACGGAGGTGTTCGGGCCGGTGGCTCCAGTCATTCCTTTCGATGACGAAGACGAGGTGATCGCCCGGGCCAACGACACGGAATGGGGTCTGGTCGGTTATGTGTTCACCCAGGACATCGACCGCGCATTCGATCTCGGCGAGCGCCTTGAAGTCGGCATGGTGGGCGTAAACACGGGGGTGGTGTCCAATCCAGCCGCTCCTTTCGGAGGGGTGAAGCAGTCCGGTCTGGGCCGCGAAGGCGGCAAGGTGGGAATCGATGAATTCCTCGAGTACAAGTATCTTTCGGTTCCGCGGCGCCAGGGAAGGTGACTCTGTTCGACATCTACGGACCACCGACCACACCTGATCGGCCACCTCAGCGCGCGACGTCGACCACCACCTTGCCGACGGCGCGCCCGTCGGCCACCTGCCTCAGCGCGGCGGCGACATCGTCGAGTGCGTAGACAGCCCCGATGTGCGGGCGAACGGCATTGCCCGACAGCAGCTCCCGCAACTCCCGCTCATTGCGCTCGAATTCTCCGGCGGGGATGTCACCGAACTGGAAACCCTGGACGGTCACACCCTTGATCAGCACCAGGTTCAGGGGGATCCGGGGGATGGTCCCCGAGGCGAAGCCGACGGTGACGAAGCGCCCGCCCCGGCGCAGTGAGCGCAGCGCCGGTTCGGCGAGCTCACCGCCGACCGGATCGATGACCGCCGCCGCCCCTTCGGGGATCGCCTCGCGCAGCGCGTCGCGCAGCGGCCGCGTCCGGTGGTTGACCACTCGGTGCGCGCCGTGACGTACTGCGGCATCGAGTTTCTCGGTCGACGAGGCCACCGCGGTGACCCGGGCGCCGAGATGCGCGGCGAGCTGCACCGCCGCCAGACCCACCCCACCGCCCGCGCCGAGGACCACCACCTCGTCGTCGCGCTCCACCCGCGCCACCGAGCGCAGGGTGTGCCAAGCCGTGCGATGCGCCACCCCGGACGCGGCGGCGACGCGGTCGTCGATGCCGTCGGGCACCGGGCTGAGGACGGCGGCCGCGACCGCCACCTCCTCGGCGAACGCGCCGAACATCCCGGTGCCCACCACCCGGTCACCGATGCCGAAACCCGTTGTCGCGAAGCCGGTGCCGATCACCGTGCCGGCGAACTCGCTGCCCGGGACGAACGGCGTCGGGACACTGACCTGGTAGCGGCCGGCGACCAGCAGCACGTCGGGGAAGTTCACCGCCGCCGCGCCGACCCGCACGACGACCTCACCGGGTCCCGGTGCAGGCGAGGGGAGTTCCTCGACCCGCACCACCTCCGGAGGACCGTAGGCGGCGCAGACCGCTGCCCTCACCGGTAGTCGCTGGACTCGGCGAGTTCGGCGGCAGACGCCATCAGTGCGGTCACCACCGGCCCGAACGCCAGCAGCTTCTCGTCGTCACCGGCGCGCTGAAAACCCTGCTCCAGCACGATCGCGAGCTTCCACTTGGCCAGGACGAGGTAGTAATCCAGATCGTCGACCTGCCGTCCGGACACTTCGGCCCAGTGCGCCACCACGTCGTCGCGCGACGGCATACCGCGCATGTCGACGTAGCCCATCTCGGACTGCCCCGGGTTGTCGGTGTCCCCCGGCCAGGACTGCACCATCCATGCCAGGTCCAGTTTCGGGTCACCGACGGTGCCCATCTCCCAGTCGACGATCGCGGCCAGCCGTGCCGGTGCACCGTGGTGGTACATGACATTGGCGAACTGGTAGTCGCCGTGCATCAGGCCGGGAACGAAGTCCAGCGGTTTGTGCGCGCGCAGCCACGCCGTCGCCGTGTCGAGGCCGGGCAGCTCACGCTGTTTGATCCGCTCGAGGAATTCGATCCACCGGTCCACCTGCCGTTCGTGGAAACCGTCCGGGCGGCCCAGATCCGCCAGTCCTCGCGCCCGCCAGTCCACCTTCGACAGCAACGCGATACCCTCCGCGAGTTGGTAACTCAGGCCCGGGCGGCTGGACGGGTCACTGTCGAAGGGCTCCGGCCATCTGCCGTGGGTGTCCATCGGGGACCATCCGTCGACGTACCCCATCAGATAGAACGGGCGTCCGAGGACGTCCGGATCGACGCACACACCCACCGCTGCGGTGTGCGGGACGTCGGTGCCGTCGAGAGCCTCGATGATCCGCCACTCGCGCAGAATGCCGCTGTCCCGGTCCGGTGGTGCACCGGGTGGCGGCATGCGCAGCACGCACCGGTGCTCACCGCGGCGGACCTCGTAGATGACGTTCTGGGTACCGCCGGACAGGAACTGGGTGTCCAGTGGTTCGCCCTTGCCCGGCAGGGCGGCCCGGTCCATCCACGCGGCGAGGCGGGCGGTGTCGATGTCGATGCCGCTCACAGGTTGCCCACCTGGTTCTCGAGGTACTGTGCGTACTTCTGTTGCGCCGCTTCCCGTTTCCCCGGGATCCACTCGGTGGGCCAGGTCTCGGTGGTGGGCGAATGGTCACGCAAGACCTGTTTGGCCACCGTCGTCTTGTGCACCTCGGTGGGGCCGTCGGCCAGACCCATCACGGCCGCACCGGTCACCATGCCCATGAACGGCATCTCGTTGGTCACCCCGAGCGCACCGTGGACCTGCATCGCCCGCCAGGCGATGTCGTGCAACACCGTGGGCATCACGACCTTCACCGCGGCGATGTCCTTGCGGACCTTCTTGTAGTCGTTGTACTTGTCGATCTCCCAGGCGGTGTAGAGCACCATCAGCCGGAACTGCAGCAGCTGGGCGTACGAGTCGGCGATGTAGCCCTGGACGAATTGTTTGTCCGACAGCCGGCTGCCCTGGGTCTGGCGGCTCAGCGCCCGCTCGCACATCATGTCGAGTGCCTTGCGGGCCAGGCCGATCGTGCGCATGGCGTGATGGATCCGTCCGCCGCCCAGCCGGGTCTGGGCGATCACGAACGCCTGGCCCTCGCCACCGAGCAGCGCGTCCGCGGGCACGCGGACGTTGTCGTAGTGGATCAGCGCGTGGCTGCCGTCCCCCTCGCGCTCACCATAGAGTCCGACGTTGCGGACGATGGTCACGCCGGGGGTGTCGGTGGGCACCAGGAACATCGACATCCCCTGATACGGGCTGACGTCGGGGTTGGTCACCACCATGACGATCAGGAACGCGGCCGTCGCGGCGTTGGAGGAGAAGAACTTCTGGCCGTTGATCACCCAGTCGTCACCGTCGCGCACGGCACTGGTGGTGAACAGCGTGGGATCGGCGCCCGCGTGTGGTTCGGTCATCGAGTAGCAGGAGAACAGCTCGCCGTCGAGCAGCGGCCGCAGATATCGCTCCTTCTGCTCTGCGGTGCCGTAGTGGGCGATGATCTCGGCGTTACCGGTGTCGGGGGCCTGGCAACCGAAGACGATCGGGGCCCACTGCGAGCGGCCGAGGATCTCGTTCAGCAGCGCGAGTTTGAGTTGGCCGTGGCCCTGTCCGCCGAGCTCGGGTCCGAGGTGGGTGGCCCACAGGCCGCGGCGCCGCACCTCCTCCTTGAGCGGGTCGACGGCCCTGCGCCGTTCCCCGTCGAGGGGGACGAACTGCTGGTGCGGCCACACCAGGTCCAGCGGTTCGACCTCCTCGCGCACGAACTCGTCGGCCCAGTCGAGGGCCTTCTGGTATTCGGGGTCGGTCTCGAAATCCCATGCCATCGTGACTCCTTTGTCTCGTCAGGGTTTTCCGCGGCTCACACCGGCGATCACGGCGCCGATGTCGGCGCCCACGACCTCGGCGAAGGACCGGTCTCCGAAAGCCCCTGCGGCCCAATGCCGTGCGCCTTCGCTGACCAGGGTGTGCGCCAGGTACGCCAGGTGCGCGACGTCGACGTGGCGGGGCAGCGTGCCGTCGCGCTGCGCGCGCTCGAACAGTGCGGTGAACATGCCGCCTGTGTCCTCTTCGTCCTCGACCGGTTCCTGTCCGGCCAGGATCCGATGCTCGTGCCGGTAGCCCTCCAGGATCGCCGCGATGATCAGCTCCGGGGGGTTGCGCGCCATCGACCTCTCCAGGTCGACGAGCGCCGCGGCGACCACCGACGCCACCTCGTAGGGCTTGTCCAGCAGCGCCTCCGCGGTGCGGCGGGCCGAGCGGGTCGACATCACGCCGACCTCGAACAGCACATCCTCCTTACGCGGAAAGTAGAAGTAGAACAACGCCTTCGATACCCCGGCGGCGGTGCAGATGTCGGCGACGGTGGTCTCGGCGTACCCGTTGGTGCGCCACAGTGCCATCGCCGCCTGGACCAGCATGCGTTTGGTCGCCCGGGAGCGCTCCTGTTGCAGCGACGTCCGACGCTGACCACGGTCAGCGCCTGCCTGGCTGGCGGCGCGGGGCATGGTCCGCACGCTACAGGCTGTTTGGTGCCAACGAAAGAGTTGACCCGTGACTAACTTCCGCTTCCGTGCGCGCCGTCCCCTCACTGCACATGGCGCCTAAGGCATGGGTGTCAGGTACTCGACACGTTTCCCGGGCGTGCGAGCGCCAACTCCCGGAGCGCGGACAGGAACAACTCGTCCATGCGGGGGCTGAGCTCGGCGAGCGTCGCGGCGCGGGCATGGCAGGCGGCGCCGAAGACCCGCTCGAGCGAATCGTCCGCCGATTCGGCGCCGATCGAAAGGCACAGGCAGGCAACGCCGTCGGCCCGCAGCTCCTCGAGCGCCTTGGCGGTGTCGGCGTCCGCGTAGCGGCCCTCGTAGCCGTCGTCGTAGGGGAATCCGTCCGACAGGACGATCAGCAGTCGACTCGGGGTCCCGCCCTGCGCTTTGAGGATGCCGCCCGCCCCGCGGACTCCGGCGCCGAGCCGGGTGTATCCGGACGGTCGCAGCCCCGCCAGCCGGGCTCGGGCGGCCGCGCCGAACCGCTGTCCGAACGTCTTGACCGCCGCGAGGTGGACAGCGTGGCGGCCGTGGGACCGGAACGCATAGAGCGCGACCCGGTCACCGAGATCCTCGAGGGTGGCGGCCAGGGTGGCGGCGGCCCTGCGCTGATGGTCGTGCACGGCCAGCCCGTCGGCGTCGCTGTCGGTGACGGATCCCGACACGTCGAGCAGGATGAGCACGCCGAGGTCGCGGTCGGCTTTGCGGCGTTCGGCGTAGACGTGTTCCGGTGGTGACCACCCGGAACGCAGGTCGACGAACAGATCGACGAGTGCCTCGAGGTCGAGTTCGTCGCCGTCGGGTCGCCCCCGCAGCATCCTGACGCCGAGTCCGACACGTGACAGTCGGTGCCGGAGCACGTCGTCGCGGGGGACGGCGGCGTCGACGCCGGCGGCGGTGAGCGGAAACTCCACGACCCGGCACCAGTCGGGGCGGTAGCCGCGGCGGTGGACGTCCCATTCCGGGTGCAGCGCCCCGCCCACACCGAGCGCGGCGCCGGGTGTGTCGCCGTCGCCGGTGAAGTGGATGGGCGTCGGTACCGGGCGGGCGTGCGGGCCGGTCCGCCGGGTCCGCCGGGCGGTGCGGATCGGCAACTCGCCACCGGCGCTGTCGTCGGCCGGTGCGCGTGACGTGCCGAGCAGCTTGCCCAGGAACTCGGCGAACAGCTGCGATACCGGCATCGGGCTCTCGAACAGTTTGAGGATCTTGCTCTCCTCACCCGGCGCGCCGTCGTCCTGGTCGTCCTCGTCGTCCGGATGCGCGATGTCGGGGACGTGGAACCGCAGGGGCGCCTGCCTCCCGGGCTCGGGCGGGGGAGCCTTCAGCAGCGCTGCGGGCAGGATGATCCCGAACCACGACGGCGCATCGGCCACACGTGTTCGTCCCCTGGCGATCTCGAGTGACTCGCCTGCGGTCGCGCTGCCGGGTTCGCCGTCCGGTCGCAGTGCTGCGGCCAGGGTCACGTGTGGGGACAGTGCGGCCAGGACGCGGCGACCCTCGAGGGCCAGGTAGCGCCGGGCCACCGACGGGCGTGCCCTTAGCGCCCTGACGATTCGGGGCTCGAGACTGCCCGCGCCGAGCAACGCCGACTGCACCAGCACCTCGCGCCGCTGTTCGGCCACCGAACCCCCCGAGACGTAGACGACCGAGCCGTCGGTGTGGGCGGGCCGTCCGGTGGGTGCCTGCGCGACGCCGACCGGTCGTCCGGCCAGGTAACCGGCGAGGAGCCGGAACCGCTCGGGTCCCAGCGGGCCGGATCCGGTCACGTCGGGAGGACGGCGTCGACGAGTTCGCCGAGTGCCCGCACCACATCGGGATCGTCGGTGAGCACCTGCACCACGGCGGCCTGTACGGCGCTGCGCAGCCCCAGTCCTTCGGCGACAAGGCCACCGGCGAGGATCAGTAGCCGCGTCGAGGCCACCTCACGCAGCGGTGAGCCGTCGAGGCTGCGGATCGCGCCGCCGAGTCGGACCAGCAGTTGTGCTGTGTGCGCGTCGATTCCGGCTTCGTTGGCGACCACGTCGGTCTCGATGTCGGCGGGCGGGAAGCCCAGCTCGATCGCCACGAAGCGCTGGCGGGTGGAGTCCTTGAGATTCTTGAGGACACTTTGGTATCCGGGGTTGTAGGAGATCACCAGCTGGAATCCGGGGGCGGCCCGCAGCGTCGTGGCGAGCCGGTCGACCGGCAGTTCGCGGCGGTGGTCGGCGAGCGGGTGGATGACCACGGTGGTGTCCTGACGTGCCTCCACCACCTCGTCGAGGTAGAAGATGGCGCCCTCGCGGACCGCCCGGGTCAATGGCCCGTCCACCCAGACCGTCTCGCCACCCTTGAGCAGGTAGCGGCCGACCAGGTCCGCCGACGTCATGTCCTCGTGACCGGCGACGGTGATCAGCTCACGGCCGAGCTGATGCGCCATCGCCTCGACGAAGCGGGTCTTACCGCACCCTGTCGGACCCTTCAACAGCATGGGCAGTCCACGGCGGGCCGCGGCGCAGAACACCTCCACCTCGTCGCCGGCCGGCCGGTAGAACGGTTTCGCCGACTGGTGGCCGACGCCGCCCGGACGGCTGTTGAGAGACAACTCAATTCCCTCGTTCTATCGGGACGACCGGTGGTAGCTCGACCCCCTCGGGTAGCACCAGCTCCCCGTCGTTGTTGATGTAACCGGAGTGTTTGGTCGGCAACGGCAGATCGGGATTCGGGCACGGTCGGTCGGTGCCCTCGCCGCAGATGCCGGGGTTGAAGTACGAACGCTTCTGCACATCTTCGGGCCACGCATCGCCGTGCATGCCCAGCCAGGTCGCGGGGACGTTGTAGAAGAGGAAGAAGCATGCGCTGACACCCCCGAAGATGGCCAGGAAGCGGACGAACTGCCGCCTGAAGAACCCGCCGCGGACGGTGTCCAGTCCGCGTTCGACCACGGTGCGTCCCCGGTCATCGGTGAAGAAGCGCAGGCAGCACAGCGCCGCCTGGACGCCGCCCCACATCAAACCCTCGTAGACGGGCCACTGATAGTAAGTGCCTGCATTGAACGACAACGCCTGGATGGCGCCGGGATAGGAGTAGAAGCCGATCGGCAGCAGGATCAGGGCTTCCATCACGAAGTCGAAGACGAAGGCGATCGCATAGGTGACCAGGATCAGCCGCAGATTGCTGATGGCCGGCCACCGGTTCTTGATCTTGCGCATGATCGCGCAGCCGACGATGGTCAGCAACAGTACGCCGTACATGTAACCGGGGATGTTGGTCAGCAGCGGCTCGGGCACCGTGTGGCCCGGTTCCTCGTGTGCCACCCAGCCGGGAATGTGCGGCGCCCAGGAACCCTGATTGAACAGCCACGCGTTGTACGTGCACCAGGTGCTGTAGTAGTTGAGCATCGGATCCTGGAACATCATCAGGGCCATCGACACCAGCAGCATGCCGTCGAGCGTGATGCGCCGCTCCCGCACCCAGGGCCGGATGATGAAGAACCACAGCGCGAACGGCAGCCCCACCCACAGCACGATCGCGTTGGCCATCAGCGGGATCTTCATGTAGAGCGGGGGCTCGCTCGGGCCACCCGACACCGGCTCGAAATAGGGGCCGGTCACCCACCGGATGAACACGTAGAGCGTGTATGCCAGGAACACCGCGCCGACCGCGGCCCATAGATGCACGGGTTTCGTCGCCGACCGGTCCGGCGTGCCGAGCGCGGCGGTACCCGATAGCGGTTCGGTGACGGTCCGCGCCTTCTTGTTCGACGATTCGCTCATTGCCGCTGTCTCCTTCGCACGGTGTGTACAGCGTTCGGCGCAACGCCGATTTCCGGTCAATATACTCACGGGTATCTGAAAGGCCAACGCTTTTCTGAGATTCTGTGGCAGAATCTCGTGGCATGGTCGAGAGGTGGACGAGAGAGCGGCGCCTCGAGCACACCCGCTCGCTGCTGCTCGATGCCGCTGAAGAGGTGTTCGCCGAAAAAGGTTTCGCCCCAGCCACGCTCGACGACATCGCGCACGCCGCCGGGTACACGAAGGGCGCCATCTACAAGCACTTCACCGCGAAGGAGGACCTCTTCCTCGCGGTCAGTGACCGGTACTGGCGTCGCTATTTCGAGAACTTCGCCGAGGTGATGTCGGCATCGAAGGAGGTCGGTGCGCGCGAACTCGACGAGATCGCCGCGCGCTGGCGGCAGCTCAGCCGGGACCGGGGCGCCGAACACGCCGCCCTGGGCCACGAGTTCACCCTTTATCTGCTGCGCAATCCCGAGGCCCGCGATCGGGTCGCGGCCAAGCGGTCAGAGGTCGTCGATGCGCTCGCGAAGTTCATCGTCGCCGGTATCGACCGGCTCGGCGGCGCCTTGGTGATCCCCGCGTCGACGCTCGCGCACGTTCTAATCGCGACCAGCGATTCCGTCGTGCTGGCAAGCGAACTCGACGACATTGACCTCTACCGGCCGATCGTGGAGATGTACGTGTCGGCGATCAAGATGCCCTGACCTCGAATCGCCAACGCCTGAAGCGGCGGAAGGGAAGATCCGATGAACACCACCGCGGTGGCCGATGTCTACTACGACCCCTGGGATGTCGCGCTCAACGCCGATCCGTATCCGATGTTCTCCCGGATCCGGGAGGAGGCGCCGCTGTACTACAACGGGCAGCATGACTTCTACGCGTTGAGTCGCTTCGACGACGTGAACCGTGGCCTCGTCGACCACCGGACGTTCAGTTCGGCACGCGGTGTGGTCCTCGAAATCCTCAAATCCGGTATGGAGATCCCACCCGGTACCTTGATCTTCGAGGATCCACCGATCCACGATATCCACCGCAACCTGCTGTCGCGGGCGTTCACGCCGCGCAAGATCGACGCGCTCGAACCGAAGATCCGCGAGTTCACGCGGCGCTGCCTGGATCCGCTCGTGGGCTCCGACCACTTCGACTTCGTCGCCCACCTCGGGTCCGTCATGCCGATGCGGGTGGTCGGCATGCTGTTCGGGATTCCCGAGGACTACCAGCGCCTCGTCCAGGCCGACGGGGACAAGCACCTCAGGGTGGAGCGCGGTGGTTCGATGACCGACAACCCGGACGGCGCGATCACCGACGGGGAGGTGTTCGCCGATTTCATCGACTGGCGCATTAAGCATCCCGCCGACGACCTGACCACCGAACTGCTCAACGCCGAGTTCACCGACGAGACCGGAACCGTGCGCAAGCTCAACCGCGACGAACTGCTGATGTTCATGAACGTCGTGGCGGTCGCGGGCGCGGAGACGACCACCCGGCTCATCGGCTGGTCGGGCAAGCTGCTGTCCGACCACCCCGATCAACGCAGGCGGCTCGCCACGGACCGCAGCCTGCTGGCCGGGGCGATCGAGGAGATCCTGCGCTTCGAACCCCCGGCGCTGCAGGCGGCGCGGTACGTCACGCGCGACGTCGAGTACCACGGTCACACCGTGCCGGCCGGATCGGCGATGTTGATGCTCATCGGCGCCGCCAACCGCGACCCGCGCCGCTTCGGCGAGACCGCCGGACGGTTCGACATCGCCCGCCCCGTGCGCCAGCACCTCACCTTCGGGGTCGGCGCCCACTACTGCCTGGGCAATGCGCTGGCACGCCTGGAGGGCCGCATCGCTCTCGACGAGATCCTCGACCGCTTCCCGGACTGGGAGGTCGACCTCGACAACGCCGTGCTGTCCCCGTCGTCGGCCGTGCGGGGCTGGGACAGCATGCCGGCCCGGATCTAGCTGGCTGTAGGCCCGGCGGCCGCCGCGCCCGCCTGCCGGGTCAGATAGTCGACCTGCAGATGGATCGCGTAGAGGACGAGCGGCGGCAGCACGATGAACGGCACGTTCTCGGCGACGAACTTGAACCACAGGCCGTATGCGCCCTGGCCGATGTCGTCGAAGCCCGCGCCCACCTCGGAGGTGAAGTACACCGCCGTGCTGCTCATCAGCACCGCGCACCCCGCGAAAGCACCCCAGAGACAACGGATCCGGGACTCGACAGGCAGGTCAGGCCGGATCAGCCGGAACCACAGGGCGAACACGGCCACGCCGGTGGTGACCCCGACCACCTCGAGGCCGAACATCCACGGATTGCCGCTGACGTAGCGGGTGTCGGCGAGTGCGTACTGCCACCACAGCCACTTCCATCCGGGATCGGTCGTCGGCGTCCACCAGCCGAGGGGGTGGCCGATCAGGAACATCAGCTCGTAGCCGATCTGGCTGCACGCGGTGAACGGGATGTAGAACAGGGTCAGCTCGGCCGCCTTGTCGATGCGGGTCCGGTTCTCCCCGGGTGCATCCCACAGGAGAACCAGTGGCACCAGTAGCACGGGGATGCCGAAGATCAGGTTGGCGATGACGTCCGAGGTCAAAGTCGGTGCGATCAGCCCGAACTGGACGCCGAACGTCATCCCGACGAACACCGCGCCGGTCAGCAGCGCGACACCGAGATAGATCCGGCCGCGGTGCGGCGCCACGGGACGCGCGAAGTTCGGTTCGCGGGTCTGCACTGTCGTCATGTGGTCATGCTCCCTTGCCTGCCGTCATGGCGGCCGGGTCGGCGCCACGGAGGTCCATCGCCCCCAGCCTCTCGGCGCGATGAATATCAACTACTTGCGATTGACCGGTGCAGGATATACCGTCGGCGGTGCAGGTTTTGAGCGGAACGCCGAAATGGCAGCTGTGCGTGGCCGTTTGCTCGAGGGGTCCGGTTCGGCGCGTCGCGAGGGGCGGCTCGCCGTTGACAGGAGACGACACATGGCCCGTTTTCCCAAACCGCCCGAGGGCAGTTGGACGCAGCATTATCCGCAGCTGGGGACGGGCCCGGTGTCCTACGACGACTCCATCGATCCGGCGTTCTACGAGATCGAGCGCAAGGCCGTGTTCACACGCGCCTGGCTCAACGTCGGCCGGGTGGAGCAGGTGCCGCGCAAAGGCAGCTACTTCACCAAAGAGCTCAAGGTCGTGAACACGTCGATCATCGTCGTCCGCACTGGCAGTGGGGAGGTGAAGGCCTACCACAACATCTGCAGGCACCGCGGGAACAAGCTCGTGTGGAACGACATGCCGGCCGAGGAGACCCGCGGCGTGTGCCGGCAGTTCACGTGCAAATACCACGCGTGGCGCTACGACCTCGACGGCAACCTCACCTTCGTCCAGCAGGAGGGCGAGTTCTTCGATCTCGACAAGAGCCGCTACGGCCTGGTCCCGGTGCACTGCGACGTGTGGGAGGGGTTCATCTTCGTCAACTTCGCGAAGGACCCCGAACAGACGCTGCGCGACTTCCTCGGACCGATGATCACCGATCTCGAGGGCTACCCGTTCGGCAAGATGACCTCACGGTTCCAGTACCGCTCGGAGGTGAAGGCGAACTGGAAGCTCTACATGGATGCGTTCCAGGAGTTCTACCACGCACCGGTACTACACGCGAACCAGTCGCCGACGGCCTACTCCAAGGCCGCGGCCGAAGCCGGATTCGAGGCGCCCCACTACCGCATCGAAGGACCGCACCGGCTGGTCAGCACGTCGGGTGTGCGGGCCTGGGAGATGGCCGACGAGATGCGCAAACCGATCGAGGACATCTGCCAGAGCGGACTGTTCGGGCCGTGGGACAAACCGGATCTGGGGGAGATGCCAGCGGGGCTGAACCCCGCCAAATGCGATCCGTGGGGCCTGGATTCGTTCCAGCTGTTCCCCAACTTCGTGATGCTGTTCTGGGGCCAGGGGTGGTATCTGACGTACCACTACTGGCCGACGTCGCACAACACCCACATCTTCGAGGGCACGGTGTACTTCCCGCAGCCGCGTACCGCCCGTGAGCGGATCGCCCAGGAACTGGCGGCGGTGTCGTTCAAGGAGTACGGCCTACAGGACGCCAACACGCTCGAGGCCACCCAGTCGATGATCGAATCGCGGGTCCTCGACGAGTTCGTGCTCTGCGATCAGGAGGTGCTGATCCGTCACCTGCACAAGGAGACCGCCGCGTGGGTCGAGGACTACCGGCGCAAGACCGAGCACGTCGGTCAGGGGGTGTGAACCGATGAGCGACACCGTGACCTCCGCGAAACTGCCGCCCGAATTCGCCGACCTCGAACAGTTCTCCGACTGGTGTCTGGGTACCGAAGCCGAGCGCTACGCCAAGCGGCTGGGCAGCTCGATGCGTGACATGCAGGCGTTCTACGACGCGATCACCGCGCGCGCGGAGGAGGCGATCTCCTTCTGCGACAAGTTCAGCCTCGACGAGATGCCCGAGGACGTGCTCAACCTGATGCACCTGCTGTATTCGATGATCCAGGTGTCGTTTCCGGTCGAGTGCTGGAAGCAGCCCAAGGTGCCCGATTCGGGCGCCACGACACTGGACTGCATCTCCGAACCGGTGCCGTGACCACGGTTCTGCGCGCTGCTCGCTGGGCGGACGTTGAGGCGGGCGAGGTCCGCTCACCGGCCGCCGTGGTGGTCGAGGGAAACCGGATCCTCTCAGTGGATCCCGCTGCGCCGCAGGCTTACTCGTCGTCGAATGCCGAAGTTCTCGATCTGGGCGATGTGACCCTGGTGCCCGGTCTGATGGACATGGAGCTCAACCTCCTGATCGGTGGGCCCGGCGGACCCGAGGGCCTCCCCAGCCCCATGCACGGCGTTCAGGACGATCCCGCATACCGCACGCTGCGCGGCGCGGTCAACGCGCGCACCACACTGGACGCCGGCTTCACCACCGTCCGCAATCTGGGGCTGATGGTCAAGACCGGCGGCTACCTGCTCGACGTGGCGCTGCAGCGCGCCGTCGACCAGGGCTGGCACGCCGGTCCGCGGATCTATCCCGCCGGGCACGCGGTCACCCCCTACGGCGGCCACCTGGACCCGACGGTGTTCCAGCGGCTGGCACCGGGGATCATGCCGCTGTCGGTGGCCGAGGGTATCGCCAACGGCGTGGACGACGTCCGCGCCTGCGTGCGGTATCAGATCCGCCACGGCGCCAAGCTGATCAAGGTCTCGGCCTCCGGGGGCGTGATGTCGCACAGTACCGCTCCGGGGGCACAACAGTATTCGGATGACGAGTTCGCCGCGATCGCCGACGAGGCCCATCGCGCGGGCGTGCGGGTGGCCGCGCACGCCGTCGGCGACAGCGCGATCCGGGCGTGTATCCGGGCCGGCATCGACTGCATCGAACATGGTTTCCTGGCCACCGACGAGACGATCCAGATGATGGTCGACCACGGCACCTTCCTGGTCTCGACCACTTATCTCACCGAGGCGATGGCCGTGGACCGCATCGCCCCCGAACTGCGGCGCAAGGCCGAGGAGGTGTTCCCGCGCGCGCAGGCGATGCTGCCGAAGGCGATCGCCGCCGGTGTGCGGATCGCCTGCGGCACCGACGCCCCGGCGGTGCCACACGGGCAGAACGCCAAGGAGTTGTGCGCGCTCGTCGCGCGGGGGATGACGCCCATGGCCGCCCTGCGCGCGGCGACGATCACCAGCGCCGAGCTGATCGAGGCAGACGACGAACTCGGCCGCCTGGCACCGGGCTACCTGGCCGACATCATCGCCGTGCCGGGGGATCCGTCGAAGGACATCGCGGCCACACTCGACGTGCGGTTCGTGATGAAGGACGGCGTGGTCCACAAGCGTGCCGTGGTTTGACTAACGTCGCAGCCATGAACGCGCGTCAGGAGCCCGCCATGGAACTCACCGACAACATCCTGTGGCTGCTCAAGCAGGCGTTCTACTTCTCGTTGACGACCGTGAACGAGGCGGTGAGCGAACACGGCGTGAGCACTGCGCAGATCGGTGTGCTGCGCCAACTGTCGAACGAACCGGGCCTGTCGGGTGCCGAGCTCGCGCGCCGGCTGCTGATCAGTCCCCAGGGGGTGCAGCTGGCGCTGACCGCGCTGGAGAAGCGCGGGCTCGTGGAGCGCAAGCGGGATCCCCAGCACGGCCGCATCCTGCAGGCGTTCCTCACCGATCAGGGACGCGAGGTGGCCGCCGCGGTGGTCAGCGATGCGATCGCCGCGCACGACAAGGTGTTCGGCGTGCTGACCAAGGCCGAACAGCAGACGCTACGTGATCTGCTGGGCCGCGTGGTCGAACAGGGCACGGGTCACGAGCTTTTCGCCGATCACGTCGAGAACTGACGCGCATAGGAAGAGTCTCAACTACTTGATAACTATGACAAGTACTTGATATCGTCGTCGTCGATGGGTGAGCACCTCGACGCCGACGGGTTCGCACCGCTGCGCATCAAGCGGGTCGTGCGCGAGACCTCCGATGCCGTGTCGCTGGTGCTCGACGTGCCCCACCACTGTTCGGGGCGCTTCCGCTATCAGGCCGGCCAGTTCCTGACGCTGCGGGTCACCCTCGACGGGCGCGATCTGCGGCGCTGCTACTCGATGTCGTCCGCGCCGGTGGAGGACGAGCTGCGCATCACCGTCAAACGCGATCCGGGCGGACTCGTGTCGAACTGGCTCAACGACACCGCGTCGGAGGGCGTCGAGCTTCTCGTCGCTCCGCCCGAGGGGCGGTTTCTGCTGCGCGACAACCACCGCGGGATCGTCGCGTTCGCCGGTGGCAGCGGGATCACCCCGATCATGTCGCTGATCCGCACGGCCCTGGCCACCTCCGTGCGGCCCATCAGGCTCTTCTACGCCAACCGCAGCCGCGATTCGGTGATCTTCGCCGACACGCTGTCACGCCTCGTCGACCGCCATGCCGATCGACTGACGCTCACCCAGCACTTCGACGACGACGGCGGTATCGTCACGCCCACGGCGGTCGAGTCCTTCGTCGCCGCCGCTGGTCCCGCCGACTACTACATCTGCGGTCCGGGTCCGTTCATGGACACCGTGGAATCGGCCGTCCGGAAGTCCGGTGTGCCGCGGGAACGGATCCACCTCGAGCGGTTCCAGGTGACGCAGGCGCCGGCCGACGCCGTGGCCGCCGAGGCTGACGTGACGACCGACGAGGTCGTCATCGAGCTCGACCGCACGACGACCGCCGCGCCCTACCGGGCGGGCAACACACTGCTGCAGACGGCGCGCACCGCAGGACTGCGCGCCCCGTCGTCCTGCGAAACCGGTTCGTGCGGAACATGTATGGCGCGCATCGTCTCGGGCAGCGCCCGGATGCTCAACAACGACGCGCTCGACGACGACGAGGTGGCCGAGGGGTGGGTGCTGACCTGCCAGTCGCTGCCCACCAGCCGCACCGTCCACGTGGTCTACGAGTAGGAGTGACGCTGTGTCGAGGCGAAGTCGATGAGCCGCGTCGCGGTGGTGACCGGGGGTGGCTCCGGTATGGGCGAGGCGACCTGCCACGAGCTCGGCCGACGGGGGCACCGGGTGGCCGTGCTCGACCTCAACGGCGATGCGGCGCAACGGGTCGCCGAGGAGCTGCGCGCCGACGGCGTGACCGCACTCGGCGTCGCCGCCGACGTGAGCGAGCGCGCCGCGGTGGAGGAGGCCTTCGCCAAGGTCCGCACCGAACTCGGACCGGTGCACATCCTGGTCACCAGCGCCGGCCTGGTGGATTTCGCGGCGTTTCTCGACATCACCCCCCAGGCCTGGCAGCACCTGGTCGACGTCAACCTCACCGGCACGTTCCACTGCTGCCAGGTCGCGATACCCGACATGCTGGAGGCGGGATGGGGTCGCATCGTGATGATCTCGTCGTCGAGCGCCCAACGCGGATCGCCGGGAATGGCCCACTACGCCGCCTCCAAAGGGGCGCTGCTGTCGCTGACGAAATCGTTGGCGCGTGAGTACGGGGCGGCCGGCATCACGGTCAACAACGTCCCACCGTCGGGGATCGAGACGCCGATGCAGCACCAGTCGCAGGCCGCGGGGTTCCTGCCTCCGAGCGAGCAGATGGCGGCGAGCATCCCGGTGGGCCACCTCGGCACCGGTGACGACATCGCGGCCGCGGTCGGTTTCCTGTGCTCCGAGGAGTCCGGGTTCATCACGGGGCAGACGCTCGGCGTCAACGGCGGGTCGGTGATGTGATGACCCGCCGGCCGGAACATCAGTCAGGACAGGGAGGTTCGCATGGGGCGCTGGCCCAAGCCACCGGAGGGTAGCTGGACGGAACACTATCCGGAACTCGGCACCGGCCCGGTCTCGTTCCGGGACTCCGTCTCGCCGGAGTTCTACGAACTCGAACGGGAGGCGGTGTTCAAGCGGGCCTGGCTCAACGTCGGGCGGGTGGAGGAGTTGCCCCGGGTGGGCAGCTACCTCACCAAGGAGATCGACGTCGCGAAGGTTTCGGTGATCGTGGTGAAGGGCCGTGACCAGAAGATCCGCGCCTTCTACAACATCTGCCGCCACCGCGGGAACAAGCTGGTGTGGAACGACTTCCCCGGCGACGAGGTCAAAGGCACCTGCCGGCAGTTCACGTGCAAGTACCACGGCTGGCGCTACGGCCTCGACGGCGCCTTGACGTTCGTGCAGCAACCCGGCGAGTTCTTCGACCTCGACACGTCGACGATGGGCCTGGCACCGGTTCAGTGCGACGTGTGGAACGGGTTCATCTTCGTCAACCTCGACCCCGAGCCGCGTCAGAGCCTGCGCGAATTCCTCGGGCCGATGATCACCGCGCTCGACGACTACCCGTTCGAATTGATGACCGAGCGTTACGAGTTCGAGGCGCACAACAACAGCAACTGGAAGATCTTCGCCGACGCCTTCCAGGAGTACTACCACGTGCCGTCGCTGCACAGTCAGCAGGTGCCCAGCGCGGTGCGCCAACCCAACGCGACGTTCGAGTGCGGCCACTTCCAGATCGACGGTCCGCACCGCCTGGTCTCGACCGCGGGAACGCGGCGGTGGCTACTCGACCCCGAATTCATGTACCCCGTCGAACGGATCACCCGCAGCGGGCTGGTGGGGCCGTGGCGCACCCCGGAGACCCACCAGTCGGCCGGTCTGAACCCGGGCGGGATCGAACCGTGGGGGATCACGAACTTCCAGATCTTCCCGAACCTGGAGATCCTGATCTATCACGGCTGGTATCTGCTCTACCGCTACTGGCCGACGTCGCACAACACCCACAAGTTCGAGGCCTACAACGCCTTCCACCCGGCGCGCACGGTGCGCGAACGAATCGAACACGAGGTGGCCTCCGTCGTGCTCAAGGAGTTCGCCCTCCAGGACGCCGGCATGCTGGGCGGCACCCAGGCGGCGCTGGAGTACGGCCTGGACGAGCCGATAGTCGACGACTATCCGCTCAGCGATCAGGAGATCCTCGTGCGGCACCTGCATCACGAGGCCGTCAAGTGGGTCGAGCAGTATCGCGCCGAACGGGCACCGGTCGGAGCGCGACCATGACCCGGTTGCCGAGCGCCTTCGCCGAATTCGAACCCTTCGCCGAGAAGTGGTGTCTGGCAGAAGAAGCCGAACGGTGGCAGACCCGGCTGGACACCCCGATGCCCGAGATCCGGCAGTTCTACGACGCGTTCTCGCCCCGCTTCGAGGAGGCGATCGACTATTGCGACAAGTTCCCGCTCGACGACGTGCCCGACGATGCGCTGAACCTGCTGCACCTCATCTACTCGATGATCATGGTCTCGATGGCCGTCGAGATCTTCGGGACACAGAAGCCGACCGACTCCGCCGACGCCGTCATGCACCGCGTCAGCGCGCCCGTGCCGTGACCGACAGGAGCCAACGACCATGAGTCTGCTGACGATCAACAAGCTCACCGCGTCGGTCGGTGCGGAGGTGACCGGACTCGACCCACAGGCGCTGGCCGCCGACGACGCGCTCGCCACTGCGGTGCTCGACGCACTGGAAGACAGCGGGGTGCTGGTCTTTCCGGGCCTGCACCTCGACCCGCAGGCGCAGGTGGCGTTCTGCAGGCGCCTCGGCGACGTCGACCACTCGTCCGACGGGCACCACCCGGTGGCGGGGATCTATCCGGTGACCCTCGACAAGTCCAAGAACTCCTCCGCGTCCTACCTGCGCGCGACGTTCGACTGGCACATCGACGGCTGCACACCCACGGGCGACGAGTTCCCGCAGAAGGCGACGGTGCTCTCGGCGCTGGAGGTGGCCGAGCGCGGCGGGGAGACCGAATTCGCCAGCGCCTACGGCGCCTACGACGGTCTGGGTGAGGACGAGAAGTCGCGGCTCGCGTCGCTGCGGGTGGTGCACTCGCTGGAGGCCTCACAGCGTCGGGTCACTCCCGACCCGTCGCCGGAACTTCTGGCCCGGTGGCGCTCCCGCCCCACCCACGAACACCCCCTGGTGTGGACCCATCGCAGCGGTCGTCGATCGCTCGTATTGGGCGCGTCGGCGGACTACGTCGTCGGGATGGACCTCGACGAGGGACGGGCGCTGCTGGCCGACCTGCTCGACCGCGCCACCCGCCCCGACCTCGTCTACAGCCACACGTGGTCGGTGGGGGACACGGTCGTCTGGGACAACCGCGGGGTGCTGCACCGGGCGGCGCCCTACCCGGAGAACTCACCGCGGGAGATGTTGCGCACCACCGTGCTCGGCGACGAACCGATCCAGTGACGCGCCTGTCGCCGCTGCCGCCCGAGGAGTGGGACGACGATGTCCGTGACGCGCTGAGCCCGCTGCTGGCCGCCGAGCGCGCCAATCCCCGCGATGCGGGGAACATCCTGGGGACCCTGGTGCGGAACCGGCCGCTGACGCGCGCCTATCTGGCGTTCAACGCCTACCTGCTCAAGGGTTCGACGCTCAGCGCGCGGATTCGGGAGGTGGCGCTGATGCGCGCGGTGCTGTGGCGACGGTGCGATTACCTGTGGGACCACCACGTCGAGCTCGCCCGGCGGGCCGGGCTGACGGCGGCCGAGATCGACGGCATCCGAAGCGGTTCTGTCGACGGCGAGCTCGACGCGTTGGTGCTTCGCGCCGTCGACGAACTGGAACGCGACAGCACGATCGCCGACGACACCTGGACCGGGCTCGGCCGGCACCTCGACGACCTCCAGCGCATGGACCTGGTGTTCACGATCGGCGGCTACAACCTCTTGGCCGTCGCGGTGAACACCTTCGGTATCGAACCGGAGTAACCGCTCGTTGACGCCACCCCGACGGTATGAAAACCTGATACGCAAAGATGAGAATCACGTTCTCGTTTACGGGATCGATTGGAGCAGTGCATGGCGGAGGACCTCACCGCGGTTGACTTCTTCCGGGACGGCCGTCTGACCGACGACCCCTACACGTTCTATGCCGCGCTGCGCGACAAGTGTCCGGTCAGCAGGGAGAACCACTACGGCGTCACGATGGTGACCGGATGGCAGGAGGCCGTCGACGTCTACAACGACGCGGAGACGTTCTCCTCGTGCATCTCGGTGACGGGCCCGTTTCCCGGTTTTCCGATCCCGCTCGACGGCTTCGCAGACGGGGACGTCACGGAGCTCATCGAGAAGCACCGCGACGAGATCCCATTCAGCGACCAGTTGCCGACGCTCGACCCGCCCACCCACACCAACCACCGCGCCCTGCTCATGCGGCTGATCACGCCCAAGCGCCTCAAGGAGAACGAGGATGCGATGTGGCAGTTGGCCGACGACATCCTCGACGACTTCCTCGCGCCGGGCGAAGGCGAGTTCATCAAGGGCTTCGCGGCCCCGTTCACCCTGCGGGTGATCGCCGATCTGCTCGGGGTGCCCGACGAGGACCGGCCCGAACTCCTCGAGCGCCTCGCTCGTGGCACCCACGGCGGCGCACTGGGCAGTGCCGAGAAGACGCTGACCAAGACGCCGCTGGAGTACCTCTACGACGTCTTCGCCGAGTACGTCGAGGACCGCAGGCGCGAGCCGCGCGAGGATGTGCTGACCGGCCTGGCGACAGCGACATTCCCCGACGGCACGATGCCCGAGGTCGGCGACGTGGTGCGGGTGGCGACCAACGTGTTCTCGGCGGGGCAGGAGACCACGGTGCGGCTGCTGTCGACCGCGCTGAAGGTGATCGGCGACCGACCCGACATCCAGCGCGCGCTGCGCGAGGACCGCAGCCTGCTGCCCAACTTCATCGAGGAGTGCCTGCGCATCGAGAGCCCCGTCAAGGGTGACTTCCGACTGTCGCGGGTGCCGACCACCGTCGGTGACGAACAGTTGGCCGCCGGAACGACGGTGATGGTGATCAACGGTGCGGCGAACCGGGATCCGCGCCGCTTCGAGAACCCCGACGAATTCGATCCGCAGCGCAAGAACGCCCGCCAGCACCTGGCGTTCGGCCGCGGCATCCACAGCTGCCCGGGGGCGCCGCTCGCCCGCGCCGAGACGCGGGTCGGCCTCGAACGGCTGCTCGACCGGACGACCGACATCCGCATCAGCGAGGCCCACCACGGACCCGCCGGGGACCGCCGATACAGCTACATCCCGACCTACATCCTGCGCGGCCTGACCGAACTGCATCTCGAATTCGACACAGGGGAGGGCCGGTCGTGAAGGTCACCGTCGACGAGGACCGCTGCCGTGGACACGGCATGTGCCTGACGCTGTGTCCCGAGGTGTTCCAGATGACCGACGACGGCTACGCCGTGGCGGACCCTTCCGAGGTGCCCCAGGGGCTCGAAGAGTCGGCCAAGGACGCCATCACGAACTGCCCCGAACAAGCGATCCTCGAAATCAGCTGAGCGACTAGGAGACACCGTGCCCAAGGCTTACATTCTCATCACCGAAGACGTCAAGAATCCGGCCGGTATGGCCGAGTACGGCAAGCTGGCCGCGCAGACGATGGCCGGCTCGACATTGCTGTCGTTCGATGCGAAACCCGAAGTGATCGAAGGCGAATGGCACGGCACCCAGACGGTGCTGCTTGAGTTCGAATCCGAAGAGGCCGCCAAGGAGTGGTACTACTCCGACGCCTACCAGGAGGCGGTCAAACTGCGCCAAGCCGCCGCCGACTGCAACGGCGTGATCCTGCACGGCCTGGGCTGACTTCCGGGCGTCACTGCGGCGGCTTGACGCTCGACATGACGAGCTCGAGGTAGGGCCGGTAGAGGTCCTCGCCGTCGAGGTGGCTGTCGAGGGTGATGCCGTCATTGGCGGCCAGCACGACCCGGGCCAATGTCTCGGCATCCATGGTGAGCGTGCCGCCGATGCGAGCGATGTTCTTGCTGATGAACTCGCCCAGCGCGCGGATGGTCTCTCGGCGTTGAGCGGCCACCCGTTCCCGCGCGTCGGGGTTGCGCAGCAGGAACAGCGTCAGCTCGTGTCCCAGCGCCGCTCGGTCGGTTCCGCTGCTCAACTGGCGCCACCGCTCGGCGAGTTCGTCGATGTCGACGTCGCTGAGGCGATGAAACGACATCATCACCTCGGCAAAACCGTCGAGGAACCGCTGACGCTGGCGGTCGACGACCGCGAGGAACAGCTTCTCCTTGGCGCCGAACTGCGAGTAGATCGCACCACGGGTGAACCCTGCGGCATCTGCGATCTCCTCGAGCGCCGCGCCGGTCAAACCCTTTCGGGCGAAGACTTCCTCAGCGGCGTCCAACAAGACCTGCCGGGTGTGCTCCGTACGGCGCTCTTTGGTCCATCGTTCGGCCACCGACCTATCTTCCCACCATCGTGGAGGTCTGTGACCCGGTCCGACTGTCGCTGCCCACCCAGAACTGCTCGCACTGTTCGACGATGGTGGCAAGCCCTGTGGAGAAGAGCGCCTGGGCCTTGAAGATCTGCGCCGCCGTACTGAGGTCGTGCCGCACCGGGCGCATGGCACCGGTCGACTGTTCGTCGACCTGATGTCCCCAGAGCAGCAGCTCGTTGCACGGCTTGAGAAGCTCCCAACCCGCCGGCCCTTGGCTCCGCGCCGCCACCACGGTGCGGATTCCTCGCTCCGCCACGGAAAGCCGGCTCTCCGCGTCGCCGGGAGACTCGATGCGGGCCCCGAGGATCGTCAGGGCGCGCGAGTGAACTGCGTCGTCGGTGACCACGACGACCTGCCATCCAGCGCGGCGGCGATCGAACATCAGACCGCCGGCATGGCGAATGGCATCGGGGACGCTGTCGGTGACGACGTCGATTCGGTAGCTCACGGTCAGCCCCTTCAGTCGTGCTGTGATGTCCACCACAGTTATACACGCTTGTATCGACGATACATTGTTGTATATAGTGAGCCCTATCACATACATGTCGTGATAGTTCGATCGGTCACAGGGTGCGACCCGGACCAGCCCTCGTCCGCTGGACGCCTCACACCGCGATCAACGTCGACAGAGGAGGACTCCCTTGATGCCAGCGACACGCCCAGGAGAATGGCTCGATCCGGACTCCGGTCTGGGCCAGGGCTTGGAGGACGTCCAGCCCGGGACGTTCAACATGACCATCCCCACCGACCGCTACACCTGTCCGGAGTATGCAGCGCGCGAACGGGAAGCGATCTGGATGCGCACCTGGCAGATCGCCGGTCGCGTCGAGGACCTGCCCAAGCCCGGTGACTGGAAGAAGTACGAGATCCTCGATCAGTCCTTCATCATCGTCCGCGGAAAGGACGGCCAGCTCAGGGGTTTCGTCAACGCCTGCAGGCACCGCGGCAACGCGCTGTGCATCACCGAGACCGGCAATGCCAAGCGCGGGTTCCTCTGTCAGTACCACCTGTGGTCCTACGATCTGGACGGTCGGCTCAAGGGCCTGCTGCGGGAGAACCTCGCCGGGCCGATCGACAAGACGGAGAACTCGCTGCTGCGGGTGTCGGTCGACACCTTCGCCGGTTTCATCTTCCTCAATCCGGACCCCGAGGCGGCGCCGCTGCGGGAGTACCTCGGGGAGGACGTGGTGACGCTGCTGGAGCCATACAACATCGAGCAGTTCACCACCGTCATGGACGTCACCGAGGCGATCGAGTGCAACTGGAAAGTCGTCATGGACGCCTTCGAAGAGGGCTACCACATCAACGGCATCCACCCCCAGCTGCTGCAGGTGCTGCACATCAATCCGAGGACCGCGCGGTACCGGTTCTTCGAGAACCACAGCGTGGCGATGGCGCCCTTCGAGGTCGTCGGTGCCGGTGTGCAGGATCAGGTCGCCGGAATCCTGGCACTGCCGGAAACCTTCCCCGGTACCGTCGCGGTGATCCCGCGGTTCCAGGAACTCATTGCGCCCTACCAGGATTCGGACGGGCACGTCGAGTTCCCCGAGGGCGTCACCGCGCGTCTGCTGCTACAACAGGCCACTCGCGAGGTGCTGACGGGTATGGGTCTCGACGTCAGCGGTCTGACGGACAGTCAGATGGTCGACAACCAGGGCTGGGTCCTGTTCCCGAACTACTTCATGACCGTGCGCGCCGGCGAATGCCACGTCATCATGTCGAGGCCGCACCCCGACGGTGATCCGAACCGGTGCATCTGGCACGTGGCCAGCTATATGTATGTCCCGGAGGAGTTCCGCGACGCTGTGCGCGCCGAGGCGATCGTGGTGGACACGCCGGGTAGCCACAAGTACTTCGAGGCTCTGCAACAGGACTACGAGCAGATGCCCCGCCAGCAGAAGGGCTTGCGCAACGACCGGCTCGAGCACATGTCGCTGGTCAAGGAGGAAGTCGTCATCGCGCACTACCACTCCGTGGTGGACCGCTACCTCGCCGACACCGTGAAGCGCTGACGGCGAAAACCGTTGAACTCCGATCGCAGGAAGAAGGACAGTTGAAGCTCGAAGAACGCATCGCCCGTCACGTTCGGATGGCCGAGGCCTACCGCGACGCCTACCTGCGCCAAGGCGTGCAGGACGGTGAAGCCTTCGCCGACGCATGGAAGTTCGCCGAGGACGGGGTATACGTGTCGCCCTACTTCACCGGCGACCAGGTGTTCCTGCTCAGCGAATTCCCCTCGGACACCGCCAAAGCCAGCACCATGGAGGCCAAGGCGTACTCGCTGAGCTTTCCGGATTGGAAACCGGCCGGCTTCGACTACTGGCCGGCCGACAACGGCGTCGTGATGAAGACGCGGTGGGAAGGGCACACCAAAGACGGTGTGAAGATGGGTTTCTACTCCTACAGCTTCATACTGACCAACGGCGACGGTGAGATCACCCGATGGGAGACCCACGTCAACGACGAGTACAACGCCTTCCTCGACGTCGCGATCGGTGTCCACGGGCCCTTCCACGGCACGGGGGAATATCTCGAGGCGCTGGAGCGTACCCTCGCTGCCGCCGGGGTGACGGTATGACGACGATCGCGGATGTCATCGGTGAGGCGACCGGACGCTCGCGGGCGGTGCTGGAGTACAGCCAGACGATGAGCCGATTGGTGAAAGGCGCGAAGGATCCGGAGTTCTCGGTCGAGAGCTGGGCCCCACTGGCCGAGTTGATCGCCGTCGACGAGTTCGTCCGTATCGGACCCTTCAAAGAGGTGATGAATTGGACCGAGTACGTCGAATTCCTCACCAACTGGGCGAAGTCCTCGGACTGGGACTGCTCGTTCAAGCGGCTCACCGAGACTGCGGATGTGGCGTTCCTCGAACTCGAGGAACGCAGCCGGATCGGTGACTTCAGCAGTGTGGTCAACACCGCCTCGGTGTACGAGTTCAACGCCGACGACAAGATTCGGTACATCGCCGTGTACCTGCAGATGCAGCTTCCTGACCCGGCTTCCCTGCCCGACTTCCAGGGCGCCGGGGGCGCTGAGTGACCGACCAGCAACTGGGCAACGACATCGACGCCGTCGACTTCTTCACCGACAACGAGGTGCTGCACGACCCGTACGACTATCTGGCGGCCGTGCGCAACGAGTGCCCGGTGCGCCGGGAACCTCACCACGACGTCGTGATGATCACCGGCTACGAGGAAGCAGTCGCCGTCTACAACGACAACGTGCGCTTCTCGTCGTGCACCGCAGTCACCGGACCGTTCCCGGGTTTCCCGGTTCCTCTCGAGGGCGACGACATCTCCGAACTGATCGCCGCCCACCGCGACGAACTGCCTTTCAACGATCAGCTGCCGACCCTGGACCCACCGCTGCACACCGACCACCGGGCGCTGCTGTCACGGATGATCACGCCGAAACGCCTCAAGGAGAACGAGGAGTTCATGTGGCGGCTGGCCGACCGTCAGTA
The DNA here is from genome assembly GCF_014218295.1 of Mycolicibacterium litorale. The sequence goes on along the minus strand of NZ_AP023287.1, from coordinate 3,757,361 downwards.
CGACGAGGCGCTGGCCGGCGGACGCTGTGAGTTCGTCGGGGACTTCGGTAATCCTTTCGCGATGCTCGTCATCGCCGATCTGCTCGGGGTGCCGGAGTCCGACCACGACGATTTCAAGGACGAACTCCTCACTGCCACCGGCACGATCGGCAGCAGCAGCGGAGATGCGATGCATCACTCTCCGCTGGAGTACCTCTACGGCAAGTTCACCGACTACATCACCGATCGTCGCGAGAATCCCCGCGACGACGTGCTGACTGGCCTGGCGTCGGCGCTCTTCCCCGACGGTAGAACTCCGCCCGTGATCGATGTCGTGTGTGTGGCGGCCAATCTGTTCGCGGCGGGTCAGGAGACGACGGTCCGCCTGCTCAGTACCGCAGTGATGATGATCGCCGAAGACCCTGCGCTGCAGGCGAAGCTGCGCGCCGACCGCAGCCTGATTCCCGGCTTCATCGAGGAGGCCCTGCGGGTCGAGAGCCCGATCCGTGGCGACTTCCGGCTCTCCAAGGTGCCCGTCACCGTCGGCGGAGTGGAACTGCCCGCCGGCACCACCGTGATGCTCAACAACGCGGCAGCCAACCGGGACCCACGTAGGTTCACCGATCCCGACACCTTCGACCTCCAACGGCCGAATGCGCGGCAGCACATCGCCTTCGGGCGAGGGCCGCACAGCTGCCCCGGCGCCCCGCTTGCCCGCGCCGAGGCCAAGGTCAGTATCAACCGGCTCCTGGACCGGACCTCCGACATCTGGATCGACGAGGACGAGCACGGGCCGGCCGGCGCCAGGCGATACCGATACCTGCCGACGTTCATTCTGCGCGGACTCACCCGTCTGCACGTCGAGTTCTCGTAGGAGTACTGCGGCAATGCCTTTCGAAAACACCACCGCCATCGTGACCGGCGGTGCGCAGGGCCTTGGCCTGGCGATCGCCGAGGCGCTCGCCGGCCGCGGTACCAAGGTCGCCATCTTCGACCTCGCGGTCGCTCAGATCGACGCCGAGGTCGACCGATTACGGGCCCAAGGCTGCACCGTCAACGGTTACACCGTCGACGTCTCCGACCGCAGCCAGGTCAGGGCTGCAGTCGAGAAGGTACGGACCGATCTCGGCCCGGTGCTCATCCTGATCAACAACGCCGGTATCGAGCAGTTCGGCAAGTTCACCGAGATCACCGACGAGCAGTGGGATCGGGTGATGGCGATCAACCTGAGGGGACCGTTCATCTGCACCCAGGAGGTGCTGTCCGACATGGTCGAGGCCCAG